>DATGRC010000240.1:0-19494 GCA_035303865.1 Acidimicrobiales bacterium | reverse complement strand
GAGGGGCCACCAGGGCCCCAGGGGCCGCCAGGGCCGCCGGGAGCGGACGGATCGCCAGGACCGCAGGGGCCAGCCGGACCGCAGGGGCCAGCCGGACCGCAAGGACCACCAGGACCGGAAGGCCCGCAAGGACCGGAAGGCCCGCAGGGGCCGGAAGGCCCGCCGGGGCCCCGAGGAGACTCGGGGCCGTCCCCCGCCGCCGGGGCGTTCATCACCTGGCTGCCAGACGGCGGCGAGTCGATCCTCGACCTGCCGACCGGAGAGTGGATCTGGATCCGCTGCACCGGAGGGGACCTGACGCTGCGCGTCGATCGGTTCGGCAGCGGTCGTGCGTGGGCCGTCCGCGCCGATGGTGAGCGCGCCTCCGGCCAGGCCCAGGACGCGATCGGCGTGCTCGGGTCGGCCAACGGCGGCCCCTTCCAGGTGACCTGGGGGTACGACGACGGTCGCGTCGTGACCGCCACCGGGTTCGTCGACAGTGCGGCCAGCGGCTGCTCGGACGTGGCGGTCCAGGCCACGGCCACTTGAACCACCCCCCTTCGAGCGAGCGGGGTCGGGCCGTCGAGGCCCGACCCCGCTCGCGTTCAGGACGGTGACAGAACAGGCACAGACCCCTCCGTACGGTGGCCGGCTCACCTCGTGGGCAGGCCGCGACGTCGACCCGTCGACCGCACCGCCGCCGAGGTCCCGACGACCATGTCACGCTCCCGCACCACCCGCCGTCGGCGTCGCCTGGCGCTCGGCGGCGCCGTCGCCGCCGCCACCCTGGCCGCCGGCACCGTCGCGCATGCCACCGGCTCGCTCCCGTTCCCCGACGTGGAGCGCGGCACCTACTACACCGACGCCGTCGACTGGGCTGCTGAGCACAGCCTCACCACCGGCGTGGGCACCACCGGCGAGTTCCGGCCCCACGACGCGATGGATCGGGCCCAGGCGTTCACGATGCTCTACCGCTACGACCAGTACCTCGACGGCCGCATCGTCGGCCAGCCCGGGCCCGCCGGTCCGCAGGGGCCCAAGGGCGATCCCGGCGAGCCGGGCCCGATGGGGCCCGAGGGACCCGCCGGACCGCAGGGCGACGCCGGGCCGGCGGGACCGGTGGGGCCGGCCGGGCCCGCAGCCGCATCGGGGGCGTTCATCCCGAGCCTCGCGCTGAACGAGTACGCGTACGTCCCCCTCCCCAACGGTGGGCAGATCTCGGTCAACTGCAACTACCTCGGCTACGCGTACGTCGGGCTGAGCGGCGTCGGCACCGGGGCGCACCGGGTCACCACGACCACCGATGGCGGGACCCACATCGACTTGGACCGATCCGGCAACCCCGGCTTGTTCCAGATCAACCCGAGCGGCGAGCCGGGCCGCTTCACGTCGTCGTACACGCTCAGCAACGGGCGGACCATCACGATCCACGGCTTCGTGGGCGTGCCGCGGGCAGAGGGCGGGCCGTGCACCCACATCCAGGTGCAGGCGGTCGACACGCTCGCTCCCGGCGCCTGATCAGCCACCTCGGCGCGGACGACCAGCAGCAGCGCAACGGGGCCGGGATCGCTTCGAGCGATCCCGGCCCCGGCCCGTTCAGCGGCGGTCGAAGCGGGTGACCACCTCGACGTGGGAGGTGTGGGGGAACAGGTCGACGAGGGTGGCCGAGCGCAGCTCGTAGCCAGCCTCGGCGAGGAGCCGGGCGTCGCGGCCGAGCGCGGCGGCGTCACAGCTCACCAGGGCCACCCGCGGGGCCCGGGAGGCGGCGACGGCCCGCACGCCCTGCTTGCCCAGCCCCGCCCGCGGCGGGTCGGCCACGAGGGCGTCGGCCCGGCGCCCCCGCCAGCGGGCGGCGTCGGCCTTCACGACCCTCGCCTCGAGATCGGCCAGGTTGACCCGAGCATCGGCCACCGAGGAGGCACCGCTCTCGACGACGGTGACTGGGCCGGTGGCCAGCGCCCCGGCGAAGAGCCCGACACCGCCGTAGAGGTCGACGAGGTGGGCCCCCGGCACCAGGACCCCGTCGAGGGCCGCCCCCACCGCCGCCACGAGCGCCTCGGCGCCGTCGGGGCGGGCCTGGAAGAACGAGCGCGCCGAGATCCGCCACCGGCGGCCCGCCGCCTCCTCGTGGTACCAGGCCCGGGTGCCGGCCCGGAGCTCGGCCGCGCCGACCACCCGCACGCCCTCGGGCACCTCGACCTGGGTGGGGTCGCCGTCGACGATCACGAGCCGCTCGCCGGTGCCGGCCCCGGCCCGCACGACCACCTCACCGTCGGGGAACCGGCCGTCGCGCACGACCTCGTCCACGAGCGGGTGGGCGACGAGGCAGGGCCCGACGGGCACGAGGTCGTGGCTGCCCCGGTGGCGCAGCGCGAAGCGCCCGTCGACCGCCTCGCCCCGCAGCGTCGTGCGGTACCCCGTGTCGGGCAGGGCCGGGCCGAGGTCCACGTCGACCTCGAGGCGGGCCTGACGACGGAGGGCGTCGAGCACCACCGCCGCCTTGAGCTGGCGCTGGGCCGCCGGGTCGACGTGCTGCCAGTCGCAGCCGCCGCAGCCGGCGGCCACGAACGGGCAGGGCGGGACGACCCGGTCGGGGGACGGGCGCAGCACGCTCACGACCGACGCCCGGGCGAAGTCCCGCCGCTCCTCCCGCACGACGGCCTGGACCTGCTCCCCCGGCAGGGCGCCGCTCACGAACACGACCCGTCCCCCCGGCTCCCGAGCGAGGCCGTCGCCGCCGGCGACGACGGCGGTCACCTCGAGGTCGAGCTCGGCGGGGGCGTCAGGGGATCGGTCCACGCCGGCAGCGTAGGTGGGTCCCTCCCCGGCGCCGCGTGCGAGGATGGCGGCGATGAGCGACCTGCCCGGCTCCGACCGCCCCATCGAGATCGCGCCGTCGGTGCTGCCCGCCGACTTCGCCCGGCTGGGCGAGGAGGTGGCGGCACTCGAGGCGGCCGGGGTGGACCGCATCCAGTGGGACGTGATGGACGGGCGGTTCGTGCCCAACCTCACCTTCGGTCCCGACGTGATCGCCGCGTGCCGCCCCCACGCCTCGGTGCTGTTCGAGGCGCACCTCATGGTCGAGGAGCCCGACGCGCTGGCCAGCCGCTACGTGGACGCCGGCTGCGAGCTGCTCATCGTCCACGCCGAGGCCACCCGGCACCTCCACCGCACGCTCGGCCACATCCGTGGCCTCGGGGCGCGAGCCGGGGTGGCGCTCAACCCGAGCACCCCGGCGTCGATGGTGGCCCACGTGCTCGACCTCTGCGACCTCGTGCTCGTGATGACCGTCAACCCGGGCTTCGGCGGCCAGGACTACCTGCCGACGATGGAGCCGAAGGTGGCCGAGGTGCGCCGGCTCATCGTGGAGGGCGGCCACGACGTCGACCTCGAGGTGGACGGCGGCATCGGCCCGGCCACGATCCAGGGTGCCGCGGCGGCCGGGGCCAACGTCCTCGTCGCCGGCTCCGCCCTCTACCGCGATCCGGAGGGCCTCGAGCACGCCGTCAGCGAGCTGCGGGGCCTCGCCGAGGCCACTCGGGGCTGACGCCCGAGCGATCCCGACCCGACCGATCCCCGACCACCGCCACCACCACAGGAGGGCCCGATGGGGTTCATGGACAAGCTGAAGGGCCTCGCCAAGGGGCGCGGCGAGCAGATCGACAAGGGCATCGACAAGGCCGCCGACGTCGTCGACGAGCGCACCGGCGGCAAGCACACCGACAAGATCGACAAGGTGGCCGAGAAGGCGAAGGGCCTCGCCGACAAGCTCGACGACGACCCGAAGGCCTGATGGCCCCTCGGTGGCGGGCGGCCGGCGCCGCCGCGCTGGTCGCCACGGTGGCGCTCGTCCCCGCCGCCTGCAGCGACGACGAGTCGGGCAGCCCCGAGGAGCTGTGCCGCGCCCTGCGCAGCCAGCCGGCGCTGTCGAGCACGTTCAACGGGTTCGACCCCACCGACGTGCCCGCCGCGCTCGAGCAGCTGCGCAGCGCGCGGGTCACCCTCGGCGAGCTGCGCGACGCCGCGCCGTCCGAGGTGAAGGACGACCTCAGCGTGGAGATCGACTACGTGCAGGCGCTGATCGACGGGCTCGAGCCGCTCGAGGCGGCCGACAGCGCCGAGGTCGTCGCCACGGTGCGGGCGATCACCGCCGACCACCCCGACGTCGAGGCGGCCGCGGCGACGCTCGCCGCCTACAGCGAGGAGACCTGCGCCCGCGAGGGCTGAGGAGCGTGGAGCGCCTAGGAGGCGCCGTCGGCCCGCCGCTCGCGCACGTGGTCGATGATCCCGTACTCCTTGGCCTGCTCGGCGGTGAACCAGCGGTCCCGCTCCGAGTCGGCCTGGACCTGCTCCACCGTCTGGCCCGTGTGGTGGGCGATCCGCTCGGCCATGAGCCGCTTGATGTAGATCAGCTGCTCCGCCTGGATGGCGATGTCGCTGGCCTGCCCGCGGACGCCGCCAGAGGGCTGGTGCATCATGATCCGGGCGTGGGGCAGGGCGTAGCGCTTGCCCTTGGCCCCCGCGCAGAGCAGGAACTGCCCCATCGAGGCGGCCATGCCCATGCACACGGTGGCCACGTCGGGCTCGACGAACTGCATCGTGTCGTAGATCGCCATGCCGGCCGACACCGAGCCGCCGGGGCTGTTGATGTACAGCCAGATGTCCTTCTCCGGGTCCTCGCCCTCGAGGAAGAGCATCTGCGCACAGACGATGTTGGCGATGTCGTCGTTGACGTCGGTGCCGAGGATGATGATCCGGTCCTTCAGGAGCCGGTTGAAGATCTCGGAGGTGGAGCTCCCCGTGGGGGGCTGCTGGGCCACGGGCCAGAGGTCAGGCATCTGCGTCATCCCGAGCGAGGCTAGCGGCGTGGAGCGGCACCGCCGCACGGCTCCGGGTGAAGGTGGTGGTGCCGGCGGTGGGATTCGAACCCACACTGCACGCGACCTAAACGCGTCGTCTCTGCCAGTTGGACTACGCCGGCGGCTCGCCGAGGCGCCGCTCGGCGTCCCGGGACCCCAGGAGCCTAGGAGACCGGTCGCGCCCCACTAGGGTCCGGCCGGTGAAGGTCCACGACCTGCGCACGCCCGCCCTGCTCGTCGACGTCCACGCCTTCGACGCCAACGTCGCCACCATGGCGGAGCGCTGGCCGGGGCGCTCGCTGCGGCCCCACGTGAAGGCGTTCAAGTCCACCGAGCTGGCCCGTCGGCTGGCCGAAGCCGGTCACACGGCGTTCTGCTGCGCCACCGTCAAGGAGATGGTGGGGATGGCCGCCGCCGGTCTCGGCGAGGACCTGCTCCTGGCCAACGAGTGCCTCGACCTGTCGCCGCTGACCCCGATCGTCCAGGCCGACCAGGCCCGGATCACCGTGGCCGTCGACTCGGAGGAGACGATCGAGGCAGCCGCTCGGGCCGGCATCCGGGAGGTGCTGATCGACGTGGAGGTGGGGCTCCCCCGCTGCGGCTGCGACCCCGCCGACGCGGGGCGGCTGGCCGACCTGGCCCGGTCCCGGGGCCTCGAGGTCCGGGGGGTCATGGGCTACGAGGGGCACCTGATGCGCGAGCCGGGCGACACGAAGGCCGACCTCGTCGAGCGCTCCATGGCCGTGCTGCTCGAGGCGCACGGCGAGGTGGGCGGCGACGTCGTCTCCGGCGGCGGGACCGGCACCTGGGACGTGAACACCTGGGTAACCGAGCTGCAGGCCGGGTCGTACTGCCTGATGGACACGGAGTACGTGCCCCACGCGCCGCAGTTCGCCAACGCCCTGTTCGCGCTGGGCACGGTGATCTCCCGCTCGGCCAAGGGGTGGGCGGTCCTCGACACCGGCCTCAAGTGCTTCGCCATGGACCACGGGAACCCGACCGTGGTCGACGCCGGGGAGTGCTGGTTCGTGTCCGACGAGCACCTCACCTTCGGGGTCGCCGAGGGCGCAGAGGTGCGGGTCGGGGACCGGGTCCGGGTGATCCCCGCCCACGTCGACCCCACGATGAGCCAGCACGAGCGCCTCCACCTGGTCGACGGCGACGACGTCGTCGAGGTCTGGCCGGTCGACCTCCGCTACTGGTGAGCCCGGCGCGACGTCTCGGTGCGATCCGCGCCCGCGGCGGCTGAAGTCGGCGCGGAGGCGTCGTCAGAGGTGCTCGGCGAGGGCGGCGAAGGCCCGGGCTCGGTGGCTGATGGCGTGCTTCTCGGCGGCGGTCATCTCGGCGAAGGTGCGGCCGTCGCCCTCCACGGGGGCCACGATGGGGTCGTAGCCGAACCCGCCGCTCCCCCGGGGCTCGTGGACGACCCGCCCCTCCACGACGCCGCGCACGACGACCTCCCGACCGTCGGGCCACACCGCCGCCGCGGCGCACACGTAGCGGCAGGTCCGCTGCTCGGGCGGCACGCCCTCGAGCTCTCGCAGGACCCGGGGGATCCAGTCGCCCTCCTCGGTCCAGCGGGCTGAGCGGACGCCGGGGGCACCGCCGAGGTGGTCGATCTCGATGCCGGAGTCGTCGGCGACCGCCAGCGCTCCGGTGGCGGCGGCCAGGGCCCGGGCCTTGAGGAGGGCGTTCTCCTCGAAGGTGTCCCCGGTCTCGTCCACCTCGGGGTCGCGGGCGTCCACCTCGTAGCCGGACCCGAGGATGGCCTGCACCTCCTCCGCCTTGTGGGCGTTGCCGGTGGCGAGCAGGAGCCGGGTCATCGGGGCGCGGGAGGCTGGGCCACCACGCGCCGCTGCAGCGCGATCAGCTCGGCGATGCCCTGCTCGGCCAGGTCGAGCATCGTGTTCAGCTGGGCCCGGGTGTAGGGCGCGCCCTCCGCCGTGCCCTGCACCTCGACGAAGCCGCCCTCGGAGGTCATCACGACGTTCATATCGACCTCGGCCCGGGAGTCCTCGACGTAGGGCAGGTCGAGGACCGGGACGCCGTCGACGATGCCGACCGACACGGCGGCGCAGAAGGCGGTGAGCGGGTGCGTGGTCAGGATCCCGGCGGCGACGAGCCGGCTGAGGGCGTCGTGGAGGGCGACGTAGCCGCCGCAGATCGACGCGGTGCGGGTGCCGCCGTCGGCCTGGAGGACGTCGCAGTCGACGATGACCTGCCGCTCCCCGAGCAGCTGCATGTCGCACACGGCGCGCAGCGACCGACCGATCAGGCGCTGGATCTCCTGGGTGCGGCCGGAGGGCTTGCCGTCCTTCACCTCGCGGCGGATCCGCTCCGGCGAGGAGCCGGGCAGCATCGAGTACTCGGCGGTGACCCAGCCGGTGCCCCGGCCCTTCATCCAGCGGGGCACGTCCTCGTCGATCGACGCGGTGCACAGCACGCGGGTCTCGCCGAAGCTGACGAGGCACGACCCCTCGGCCATCCGGGTGAAGTCCCGCTCGAAGGAGATCGGTCGCAGCTGGTCGGGGGCCCGCCCGTCGGGCCGGAGGTCGGTGGTGCTCATGACGGGATCCTCCCAGCCTCGTCGCTGCGTCGCCCAGTCCACCCTGACAGGAGACGGCGGGGATGGGCTCGTACGGTCCGGGCAATGGGCACGCCGTCGGCTCGGATCTGCTGGGTGGTGGCGCAGGTCGACCTGCGACCGCTCGACCACGTCCTCGAGGTGGGGTGCGGCCACGGCGTGGCGATCTCGCTGCTGGCCGAGCGCCTGCCGCTGGGGCGGGTCGTCGCCGTCGACCGCTCGGCGGCCATGGTCGCCTCCGCTCGGCGCCGCAACGCCGCGCTCGTCGACGCCGGCCGGGTCGAGGTGCGCGAGGGAACCTTCGGGGCGCTGGGCTGGACGGACCCGCAGTTCGACCACCTGGTGGCGCTCGACGTCGCCGACCTGGCGCGCAGCGCCGATCGCTGCCTACCGGAGGCCGCCCGGGTGCTGCGTGCCGGTGGCCGGCTGTGGTGGGCGATGCACGACCCGCCTGGCGCGACCGGCCGCCCCCGGGGCACCGACGCGCTCGTCGAGGCGCTCCCCCGCCACGGCTTCGAGGTGCAGCGGGCGGCGGGCGTGACGCTCGACGACGGCACCCGGATGGCCCTCGTCGTCGCTCGCCGACCCTGATCGCGCTCGCCGGTGGCGGGCCTACGATCCCCCCATGGCTGACCTGACCCTGTGGCACAACCCGCGCTGCTCGAAGAGCCGAGGCGCGAAGGAGATCCTCGAGGAGGCCGGCGTGGACTTCGAGGAGCGCCGCTACCTCGACGACCCGCCCACGGCGGAGGAGCTCGACCGGGTGCTGACCGCGCTGGGCAAGGAGCCGTGGGAGGTCGCCCGCACCGGCGAAGCCGTCGCCAAGGAGCTGAACCTGAAGGAGCTGCCGCACGAGCGGGACCGCTGGATCGAGGTCATGGTGGCCAACCCGGTCCTCATCGAGCGCCCGATCCTCGTCCGCGCCGACGGCCGAGCCGTGCTCGGCCGCCCACCCGAGAACGTCCGGGAGCTGCTCTGAACCCGAGGCAATGCGTCCCGCCACGACGCAGTTGAGGCGATGCGTCCCGCATGTGGGACGCATCGCCTCGAGAGCCCGAGGGTGGGACGCATTGCCTCGCCCCGGGGTGGGGTCAGAAGTAGATCGTGGCCTTGGCCCGGGCCTCGACGACGTCGAGGTCGTCGGTCCACACGCCGGCGGAGAGGTACTTCCAGCCGCCGTCGCACACGATCATCACGATGGTGCCCTCGTCGATCAGGCTGGCGGCCTTCACCGCGCCGGCCAGGATCGCCCCGGAGGAGATGCCGGCGAACACGCCGACCTCGGTGAGGCGCCGTACCCACTCGATCGACTCGCGGGGCCGCACGATCAGCCGGCGGGAGAGGATCTCGTAGCCGTCGTTGTCGAGGAAGACCGGCGGGATGAAGCCCTCGTCGATGTTCTTCAGGCCGTCGACCATCTCCCCGGCGGGCGGCTCGATGGCCCAGACCTCGATGTCGGGGTTCTGCTCCTTCAGGAACCGCCCGACGCCCATGAGCGTGCCGGAGGTGCCGAGCCCCGCGATGAAGTGGGTGATCTCGGGGACGTCCCGCCAGATCTCCGGGCCGGTGCCCTCGTAGTGGGCCTTCGGGTTCGACGAGTTGCCGTACTGGAAGGGGAACCACCAGTCCGGGTGCTCCTCGGCCATCTGCATGGCCCGGCGCATCGCCCCGTTCGACCCCTCCGCGCCGGGGCTGTCGATGATCTCGGCGCCCCAGGAGGCGAGGAGCTGCTTGCGCTCGGTGGACACGTTGTCGGGGAGCACCACCTTGAGGTGGTAGCCCCGCATCTTCGAGATCATCGCCAAGGCGATGCCCGTGTTGCCCGAGGACGACTCGAGGATGACCTGACCCGAGCCGGGGGTGAGGATCCCCTCCTTCTCGGCGTCGATGATCATCTGCTTGGCGGCGCGATCCTTCACCGAGCCGCCCGGGTTCTGCCCCTCGAGCTTGCCGAGGATGCGCACCCGGGGGTTCGGGCTGAGCTTCGAGATGTCGACGATCGGCGTGTCACCGATCAGGTCGAGCGCTGATTCATACACAGCCACGGGACGCTCCGGGAGCAAAGTCGACTCTGACAGTCGGATTTTACCGTCGGGTGGTGGACGATCGCACCTGCCGCGTCACTCGACGACGGCGACCGGCTCCTCCGCGATCTCCCCGTCCACGATCCGGAAGGACCGCAGGGTGGGCTCCTCGGCCCGCAGCGACACGATCACGTAGTGCCAGCCCGGGTCCGGGGCCTGCGCGACGTCGGTGGGCGACGGGTACGCCTCGGTGTGGGTGTGGGAGTGCATCACCCCGATGATCTCGAGGCCTCGCTCGTCGGCATCCCGGTCGGCCCGGAGGTGGTCGCGGGGATCGATCGTGTACACCTTGCTCGACGCCGCCGCGTTGCGGCAGGGGTAGAAGACCTCGCAGCGACCGGTGCCGGGCGGGCCGGCGAGCAGGCCGCACGCCTCGTCGGGCAGGCCGTCGTAGGCGTGGCCGATCATCTCTGCCCAGGTGCGTCGGGTGAGGTGCAGCACGGCCGGGACCATACCGGTCGGGCGACCCGTCCCTGCGCCGGTAGCCTGACCGACCCCATGGCTGCTTCCGGCAAGAAGGGCACGGCCAAGGGATCGCCCGGCAACCGGGTGGTCGCCACCAACCGCCAGGCCCGCCGCAACTACGAGATCCTCGACACGCTCGAGGCCGGCATCGTCCTGCGCGGCTCCGAGGTGAAGTCGATCCGGGACGGCCAGGTGCAGATCGGCGACGCCTTCGCCCGCATCGACGACCGAGGCGAGGTGTGGCTCCACAACCTGACGATCGCCGTGTACGCCTACTCCCAGGCGCACACCGGCCACGACGAGACCCGCAAGCGCAAGCTCCTCCTCAACCGACACGAGATCGAGCGGTGGCGGGCCCGCGTGGAGGCCGAGCACCTGTCGCTCGTGCCGCTGTCGGTGTACTTCAAGGACGGTCGGGCGAAGGTGGAGCTGGCGCTGGCGCGGGGCCGAAAGTCCTACGACAAGCGCCAGGCGATCGCCGAGCGCGACGCCCAGCGCGACGTGGCCCGCGAGCTGGCCCGCCGCGGCCGCCACGACTGACCCGGCGGGAATGGCGGGCCGCGTCCGGGGGTTGGAACGGTAGGATCACCCATCCCCCGCACCGCGGGGGCGTTCCTTGACACACCCTTCACGGGGCTGATCGGTTTCGACGTCGTGACTGCTCGGCGAACCGTGCGACCGGAGTTGCTCAGACTCCTTAAACGGGGCACCCAAAACAACTGCCGACAACGAGCAGTTCGCCTTCGCCGCCTAGTCCTAGCTAGGTGCGCAAGGCTTTCGTGACCGGAGACGGCACACGGGGCCAGGCCACTGCAGCCCGGCAACAGAAGCAGTGGCGGACGGCAGGGAGAGACCGCTGACGGCGGGAAAGACCGCTGGCACCAGGGAAAGACCTGGCGGCGAGCACCTTCGCGTGCTCCACCGACCCGGCGGTGCGCCAGCCGACGTGGCGCGTTCTCGGGAATGGTCGTAGCGCGGACGTCGACCGCTCGACGGACGAGGGTTCGATTCCCTCCAGCTCCACCACCACCCGACCGACGGTGGCCAGCCACCGCCGGTCCATCGTTCGACGAGGCCGCCCCCACGGGCAGCCTCGTCGCGCGTCTGGCTCGTGGCGGCTCGCCGGCGGGCCGCCTGCCGGGCGCGGCCGCCTTGCCTAGTGTCCGGGCATGACGAGCGGGATGCGCTACGAGGTGGACGGGCACGTCGGGATCATCACCCTGGACCGGCCGGAGGCCCGCAACGCCCTCACCTGGGAGCTCTACGAGGCCCTGGAGCGCACGGTGCGCGAGGCCGAGGTCCGCTGCCTCGTCATCACCGGCGCGGATCCGGCCTTCTGCGCCGGCGACGACGTGAAGCAGATCCTCAGTCGGTCCGACGAGATCCCCGAGCGGTCCGACCGGGCCCCGGCGCTGACCCCCGCGGCGGACGCGCTCCTGCACACCGACGTCCCGATCGTCGCCGCGGTCAACGGCGTGGCCGTCGGCTGGGGGATGGAGCTGGCGCTCATGGCCGACATCCGGGTGGCCTCCGAGCGGGCTCGCTTCGGCGAGCTGTTCGTGAAGCGAGGCCTCGTGTCCGATGTGCCGGGGATCGGGCGGCTGGCCCAGCTCGTCGGTCGCGAGGCGGCAGCCGAGCTCCTGTTCACCGGCCGGATCGTCGACGCGGAGGAGGCGCTGCGCCTGCGGCTCGTGTCCCGGGTGGTCCCCCACGACGAGCTGCTGGCGACCGCGCTCGACCTGGCGGGGCAGATCGCGGCGAACCCGCCGCTGGCCGTCGCCCGGCTGAAGGAGAGCCTGCGCCGCGCCGTCGACCCCGACTGGCGCGACCTCGGAGCCTGGGTGACCGCGACGCTCCTCGAGCTGTTCCGGACCGAGGACCACCGCGAGAGCGTGGCCGCCTTCCTCGAGAAGCGCGACCCGGTGTACCGGGGACGCTGAGCCTCAGTGACCGGGCCAGGCCACCTGCTGCCGCCCTGATCGCTTGGCGACGTAGAGCGCGGCGTCGGCCCGGCGCACGAGGTCCTCGACGGTCTCGTCCCCGGCCTCGGTGACCGCCACCCCGATGCTGGAGCGGATCGGGATCGCCGTGCCGTCCTCGAGCGTGACCTGCGCGCGATTGATCGCCTCGAGCAGCCGCTCGGCCGCGGCCCGCACTTGCGCCTCGCCGGCGGCGCCCACCGGGACCGGACCGGCCACGAGGTACTCGTCGCCGCCGAGGCGGGCCACGATGTCGCCCTTGCGGGTCGTCGCGGCGAGCACCTCCGCGGCACGGCAGATGACCTCGTCCCCAGCGGCGTGGCCGTAGGTGTCGTTGACCGCCTTCAACCGGTCGAGGTCCACGTAGAGCACCATGAGCGCCACCCCGTTTCGACGCACCCGAGCCAGGTCCCGCTCCAGCGCCTCGAAGGCGGCCCGGCGGTTGAGGAGCCCGGTGAGGCCATCGTGGGTGGCGAGCTCCAGCAGCTCGAGGCGGCGCTGCTCCGCCTCGCTGATGGACTCCCGGAGCCGATCGAGCGTGTCCTGCAGGGCTTGGCCGGTCCGGCCGGGCAGGGGCTCGGCCAGCACCGGGGAGTCCGGCGCCTCGGCGAGGGCCACCGCGTGGCGCTCGACCGCCTCGAGCGTGGCGGCCATGTCGTTGAACGCCACGACGGTGGCGGCCAGCTCTCGTGAGCCCTGCGGCACGAGCCTCGGCAGGTCGAACTGGCCGGCCTCCACCTGCCGGGCGGCCCGCTCGAGGTCGGCGGCGGCGCGGCGCAGGGCACGGCCGACGACGAGGATGGTGGCCACCGCCAGCACCACCGCTGCTGACGTGACCCCGATCCAGGTGCGCACGATGCGGTTGTCGGCGGCCACGGCGGCGGCGGCGGACTCCTCGAGGTCCTCGGCGGCCGCCTGGAGCACGTCGATGGTCCGGGTGGCCCAGGCCAGCCCGTCGGTGAGCACCTCCACCACCCCCTCGGGCTCCAGCTGAGGGGTGGCCGCCCGTCCCTGCCCGATCTGGACGGCGAGCGCCATCAGCTCGTCCAGGCGGACGACCCGCGGGTCTCGCTGCCGGGCCTCCCAGGCTGCCTGGGCGCGAGGCCCGAAGGTGATCGCGGCGCGAGCGAAGGCGTCCTCAGAGCGGGCGGTGGCTGCGATCAGCCCGGCGAGGTCGTCGACGAGCTCGTTGGGGTCAGAGCCCCCGGTGATCGACAGGGCGTGCCCCACCCGCAGGCTGCTGTGGCTGACGGCCTCGACGGTGTTGCGCAGCGCCCGGAGCCGGTCTCGGGAGCGCTGCGACATCGGGCGCTGGTTGGCGGCCTCCTCGATCCGGTGGTCGATGTCGCCGATCTCGGCGTCGACGAGCTGCTCGAGCTCCGCGTAGGCGTCGTCGAGCCGGGCCAGGTCGACGGTGCCCGCGTCCACGTCGGCGCGCAGCTGGTGCAGCGCCTCCCCGCGCTCGGCGAAGCCGGGCACGGAGCGACGCGCCAGCGCGGCGTCGAGCCGCTCCCGAGCGGCGACGAGGGCGTCCCCGTAGGTCGCTCCCTCGTCGCCGCCGTCCAGCTCGACGTCCGCCGCCCGGGCGAGCACGACGATCGTGGCGTACGCCTCCTCCTCGGCGAGGGCGGCTCGCACCTCGACGACGGCGCCGAGGTCCTGCGCGGCGCGCTGCTGCTCGAGGGATGCGGCTCGGTGGTCCCAGCGGGACGAGACCTCGTGCGTGGCGATCGCGACGATGCCGACCAGCGGGAGGATGACCACGACGAGCAGCAGCACCCACAGGGGTGCTCGCGCCAGCAGCCTCGCTCGTCCCAGCTGATCCCCCACCCACGAATCATGCCCCACCCCGGGAGCGGCCCCGTGCCGCCCGCCGGGAAGAGGCGAAGGCCCGCGGAGGGTGGCACGATGCCCCACATGTCCGTGCCCGACGCGATCCCGGCCGCCACCGTCGTCCTCCTCCGCGACGGCGACGGCGGGCTGGAGACGCTGATGCTCCACCGCTCCTCGCAGGTGGCCTTCGGCGGCATGTGGGTGTTCCCGGGCGGGCGGGTGGACCCTGAGGACCACCGCCCCGACGACCACGACGACGTGGCGCCAGCCCGACGGGCGGCAGCCCGCGAGGCGGTCGAGGAGTGCGGCCTGGTGGTCGAGGCCGACTCGCTCGTCACGCTGTCCCACTGGACGCCACCGGCGATGACCCCCCGGCGGTACGCCACCTGGTTCTTCGTCGCCCGAGCCGGCGGTGGCGACGTGCTGGTCGACGGCGGCGAGATCCACGACCACGCGTGGCTGTCGCCGGCCGAGGTGCTGCGCCGGCGCGACCGGGGCGAGGTGGACCTGGCACCGCCCACCTACGTCACGCTGGCCGACCTGGCCGCGCACGACGACGTCGAGGGCGTCCTGGCCGACGCCGCTCGCCGCCAGCCCCCGCCTCGGTTCGCCACCCGCTGGGCGGCGGTCGAGGGCGGGGCCGTGGCGCTCTGGGAGGGCGACGCGGGGTACCGGTCGGAGGACCCGCTGGCGCCCGGCCCTCGCCACCGGCTCTGGATGCTGGAGCAGGGCTGGCGCTACGAGCGCAGCTAGCGAGCGCCCCGGCCCGGCTCAGGTGGCGCGAGCCACCCAGGCGTCGATGAGGGTCCGCGCGATCGACAGGCGGGGCGGGATCTGAGGCAGGTCGTCGGGGCGGAACCACTGGGCGTCGACGAGCTCGCCCTCGTCGATCGTGATCTCCCCGTCGCCGTAGCGGGCTTCGAAGCCGACCATCAGCGAGTGGGGGAACGGCCAGGGCTGGCTGCCGGCGTAGCGCACCTCGGCCAGGGTGATGCCCACCTCCTCGAGCACCTCGCGGTGGACGGCGTCCTCGAGCGTCTCACCCGGCTCCACGAACCCGGCCAGGCAGCTGTACATCGGCACCGGGAAGCCCCGGCCCCGGGCCAGCAGGGCGGCGCCGTCGTCGCGCTCGATCAGGGTGATGACGGCCGGGGCCAGGCGGGGGAAGGCGAGGAGCCCGCACTCGGGACAGCGCCGGGCCCGCTCCCCCGGGGCGGGCTCGGTGGGGGTGGCGCAGCGCCCGCAGAACCGGTGGGTGCGCTCCCACTCGACGAGCTGGACAGCCCGTCCGGCCAGGGTCCAGTGCAGGTCGTCGACCCGCCCGTGGAGCGCCATGAGCGGCAGCAGCGAGTCGAGGAGGTCCGGGTCGCCGACCAGGTCGGGGACCCCGTCGCCGTCGAGGTCGACGGCAAAGCAGGCGGCGCCGTTCAGCGTGCCGAGCAGCAGGCGCGGGGCCCCGGGGGCGACGTCGTCGGGGTGGCGCTCGACGAGGGCGACCGTGCCGCCCCGCACGACGACGGTGAGGGCGTCGCTCCAGTCGTCGGGCAGGTCGAGGACGGGCTGGAACCGGGGCCGGCGGTCGGTCACGGGTCCCACTTTGGCACGCCGTGGCCGTCGCTCAGGTGACGACGCCGCTCGGCTCGACGAGCTCGGCGGGACGGCGGTTGTCCCGCACGACGAGCACCACCCCGGTCGCGATGAGCGCGGCAGCCGGCCAGGCGGCGGCGGGCGGCACCTCGTCGAAGAAGAGCCAGGCGAGCACCGCGGCGCCGAGGATCTCGAAGAGGATGGCCACCGACACGATCGTGGGGCTGATCGTGCGCAGGACGCGGTTCACGAGGGTGTGGCCGAGGAGCTGGGGGCCGGCGACGAGGCCGGCGATGGCCAGCCAGGTGGCGCCGTCGTAGCCCCAGAGGTCCTGGCGGGCGACGACGCACACGGCGAGCAGCGCGACGGCGGCCGTGCCGTAGCAGGAGAGGGTGTAGGCGGCGGTGCTCAGCGTCTGGCGGACCTGGGCGCCGACCGTGACGTAGGCGGCGGCGAGGACGCCGCCGGCGAGGGCGAGGAGGTCGCCGAAGAGGGCCCGGGCCGAGATCGTGAGGTCGACCCCGGTGAGGGCGAGCGCGCCGGCGAAGGCCACGGCGATGCCGGCGACGGTGCCGCGACCGACGTGCTCGCCTCGCCGGCGGGCGATCAGCGCGGCCCACACCGGTTGGGTGGCGACGAGCGCCACCGATGACGCCACCGAGGTGTAGGAGAGGCTGGGGATCCAAGTGGCGAAGTGGGCGGCGAGCAGCAGCCCAGACCGCCGGCTGAGCCGTCGCTCGTCGATCGACCGCTGCCGCCAGCCGGCGCGCTCGGCCGGTCGCAGCGCCACCCACGCCCCGGTGACCGGCAGCGCCAGCACGTTGCGCCACAGCGCGATGGCCATCGCTGGGGCCGCCGCCCCGCGGATCAGCGGGGCCGACGACGACACCGCCCCCACCGCCACCCCGAGCAGCACGAGGTCGACGATGGGCGCACGACGAGGCACCGCCAGATCCTCCCAGACCCCCGCGCCCCGTCCCCCACCCGAGGCAATGCGTCCCGCTCCGACGGGCGCGAGGCACTGCGTCCCGCATGTGGGACGCAGTGCCTCGACTGTCCAGACGTGGGACCTATTGCCTCGCGCCCGTGCTGGGCCGCGGCGGTGTCAGACGTCGAGGAAGCGGCTGACGGCGACGGCGGAGCCGATGGCGCCGATGAGCACGGCCACGCCGACCACGAGGAGGTTGGTCGTGAGGAGGTTGGCGTCGGTCACGACGAAGCCCTGGAAGATGGGCAGCACCCGGTCCTCGGAGAGCTCGTCGATGAACGGGCGCACGAGGAAGGTCATGAACCCCACGGCGATGGCGGCGCCGATCAGGGTCTGGATGATGCCCTCGATGATGAACGGCACCCGGATGAACCAGTTCGTGGCGCCGACGAGCTTCATCACCTCGATCTCGCGCCGGCGGGCGAACATCGCCACCCGGATCGTGTTGAGGATGAGCAGGAGCGCGGCGACGAGCAGCAGCACGGCGGCGAGCAGGAACCGCACGCCGATCTTGTTGAACGTCTCCTGGATGCGCTGGACCACCTCGAAGGCGAACACCACCTCGTAGACGCCCGGCTTGGCGCCGAACGTGTCGCCGAGGGCCTGGACCACGGCCGGGTCCTTGGTGACGGGCGCGACCCGGAACGAGGGCGGGAGGATCTCCGGGGAGACCGTCTCGACCAGCTGGGGCGAGTTGGCGAAGAGCCGCTTGAACTCCTCGTAGGTGGCGTCCTGGTCGACGAAGGTGGCCTCGCGCACCTCGGGGTTCTCCTCCAGGGCCCGCTGGATCGAGGCCTTCTGGTCCTCGGTGATCGTGGGCTGGAGGTAGACGATGAACTCGATGCCGCCCTTGAAGCGGTCGTTGGCGTTCTCGACGCCCTGGCGCAGCAGGAGCGCCGAGCCGAAGAGGGTGAGCGAGACGACGACGGTGAGCACGGACGCCAGCGTGAGCGTGACGTTCCGGAAGAGGTTGCTCGCCGTCTCGCGGGCGACGTAGTCGATCTTGATGGCCATGTCAGCGGCGCCTGCGGGTCACTCGTAGACGCCGCGGCTCTGGTCGCGGATGATCGAGCCCCGATCGAGCTCGATCACGCGCCGGCGCATGGTGTCGACGATGGAGCGGTCGTGGGTGGCCATGACCACCGTGGTGCCGGTGCGGTTGATCCGGTCGAGGAGCCGCATGATGCCCACGGAGGTGGCCGGGTCGAGGTTGCCGGTGGGCTCGTCGGCCAGGAGGATGAGCGGCCGGTTGACGAAGGCCCGGGCGATGGAGACGCGCTGCTGCTCGCCACCGGAGAGCTCGTTGGGGAAGTTGCTCATCTTCTTGCCGAGCCCCACGAGCTCGAGGATGGCCGGCACCTGCGTCTTCACGACGTGGCGGGGCCGGCCGATCACCTCGAGGGCGAAGGCGACGTTCTCGTAGACGGTCTTGTTGGTCAGCAGCTTGAAGTCCTGGAAGATGCTGCCGATGTTGCGGCGCAGGTGCGGGACCTTCCACGACGGGAGGGCCCCGATGTCCTTGCCGGCCACGTAGATCTGGCCCTTCTCGGGGTGCTCCTCCCGGTTGATCAGGCGCAGGAACGTGGACTTCCCCGACCCGGACGCGCCGACCAGGAAGACGAACTCACCGCGGTTGATCTCGAGGGAGGCGTCGCGGAGGGCGACGACCTCGCCCTTGTAGGTCTTGGTGACGTTCTCGAGCTTGATCATGGAAGGGGTCGAGGGTACCAGCGACCCTCACGGCGCCCGCGTCACCCCTCCGACGGGGTGTGCCCCGCCTCGGGGCGGCGCATGTTGCGATCAGGTTACGAGGCGGCCGCGGCGCGGCGCCATTGCAGGTACGACTCCATGAACGGGTCGAGGTCGCCGTCGAGCACGCCCTGGACGTTGCCGACCTCGTAGTCGGTGCGCAGGTCCTTCACCATCTGGTACGGCTGCATCACGTAGCTGCGGATCTGGCTGCCGAAGCCCACCCGCTGCTGCTCGCCGCGGATGTCGGCCAGCTCGGCCTCTCGCCGCTGGCGCTCCAGGTCGGCCAGCTTGGCCTTGAGCATCGCCATCGCCCGGTCCCGGTTCTGGAACTGGGACCGCTCGGTCTGGCAGGACACGACGATGCCGGTGGGCACGTGGGTGAGCCGCACCGCAGAGGACGTCTTGTTGACGTGCTGGCCGCCGGCGCCGGAGGCGCGGAACACGTCCATCTTGATGTCCGACTCGTCGATCTCGATGTCGATGTCGCCCTCGTCGAGCACCGGGACGACGTCGAAGGCGGCGAACGCGGTCTGGCGCTTGCCCTGGGCGTTGAACGGGCTGATGCGCACCAGCCGGTGCACGCCCCGCTCCGCCTGCAGGTACCCGTAGGCGTAGCGGCCCTTCACGATGAACTCGACCGAGGACAGCCCGGCCTCGGACCCGGGGGTGGACCCCTGCTCCTCCACCTCGAAGCCGCGGTGCTCGGCCCAGCGGACGTACATCCGGTAGAGCATCTCGGCCCAGTCCTGCGCGTCGGCGCCGCCCTCCCCGGAGGTGATCGTGCAGAGGGCGTCGCGCTCGTCGTGCTCGCCGGAGAACATCGAGCGCAGCTCGAGGCCGCGCAGCTCCCGGTCCAGCGCGGCGAGGCCCTCCTCGATCTCGGGCTCGAGGGACTCGTCGCCCTCCTCCCGGGCCAGCTCGTGGAGGGTCTCGAGGTCCTCGAGCTGGCGCTGCAGCCCGGCGTGCTGCTCCAGGTCGTCGACCACCGCCGCCAGCTCCCCGGTGACGCGCTTGGCCACGTCGGGGTCGTCCCACAGGTCGGGCCGCGACGCCTCGGTCTCGAGCAGCGGGCGCCGGGCCTTGAGCTCGTCGATCTTCAGGTAGCCCGCGGCGTCGGCGATGCGGCGCCGGGCCTCGGCCAGCTGGTCGGAGAAGTCGCGCACGTCAGGACCGGCCGTGGCAGAACTTGAACTTCTTGCCGCTCCCGCACGGGCAGGGGGCGTTGCGCGGCGTCTTCTCCCACTCAGACTTCACCGTGGGCTGCATCGGGGCCTCGGTGGCCGCCGCGGCGGGCGCCGCGGTGGCGGTGGCCGCCCGAGCCACGCTCGAGCCGCCGCCCGCCGGGTCCTCGGGGGCGGAGTACTGCACGTTCGACACCGCGGGC
>DATGRC010000239.1:0-17552 GCA_035303865.1 Acidimicrobiales bacterium | reverse complement strand
GGGGTCGAGGGAGCCGACCTCGCCGCGGGCCCGAGCCTCGACCTGCCGGGTGGCGACGAGCCGGGCGTCGGCTTCGGCGGCGGCCCGCACCACGGTGAGGAGCGAGCCCTCGCGATGGGCCACCACGGTGGCCTCCTCCCCCACGGCGACGAGGGCGGGCCGGCCGGCCACCTCGGCGTCGTCCACGTCGGCGCCGCCGCCGAGGGAGACGACGAGGGCGCGCTCGAACGCGGCGAGCGAGCCCTCGTCGAACAGCTCCGCCCCCTCGAGGGTGACGAGGACGACGTCGGCCAGGTGGCGGGCGTCGGCCTCGAGGAGCACCCGGCGGGCCACCACGTCGGCCACCTCCGGGGACCCGGCCAGCGCCTCGGCCGCCAGCTGCTCGCTCGGCAGCGGCGTGCCGTAGGCGAGCCCCTCGCCCACGAGCCCGGCCGCCGGCTCCACGGCGGTCAGCTCGACCCCGCCGGGGATCGTGGGCAGCGGCCCCGCGTTCGGGCCCCGCCGGTCGTCGCCCACCTCGTCGGGCCGACCCGGCCCGTCGTCGGTGCAGGCCACGAGCAGGCCGGCGAGGAGCACGCCGATCAGCGCCCGTCGAGCACGGGACGGCAGGAGGGACCGCACAGCCGCGTGACGCTAGCGCTGCCCCTCCCGGCGCTCGTCCCCGCCTGCCCGTCGCTGCAAGCCGACGATGCCATACGCTTCCCGCCACGTACCGCACCGACCGGGCCGACGGGGCCCGGGCGTCGAACGGAGGCCCAGCGCACGTGAACGACGAACCCCTGCAGCAGCTGCTGGCCGAGCTCCGCGCCGCCATCGACGCCGCCCAGCACGGGGTCGACAACCGCGACGAGCTGGCGGACCTCGCCGGACGGGTGGAGCGCCGGCTCCACGGCGCCGACACCGAGGAGGGCTTCGTCGAGGAGCTGCGCGACGAGGTGACCCGCTTCGAGGTCAGCCACCCCACGCTGGCCGCCGCCATCGGACGGGCGGCCGACGCCCTCAGCGCGCTGGGTCTCTGACCTCAGCCGAACCGGTGCCGGCCTCGGCCCCGGCGCCGCGGGTCGATGCCCGCCCGCGGCGGCGCACCAGCGCGGTCGCGGCCCCGACGGCCACGAGGACGAGGACGGCACCGCCGAGCCGCACCGCCCCGGCCCGGTCGGCGCCCTCGACGAGCGCGACCGCCCGCCCGGCGCGGTCGAGCGCGGCGGCGTAGTCGCCAGAGGCGAGCGCCGCGGCGGCGGCGTCGGCCTCGTCGCCTGGGGAGCGGAAGAGGAGCCCGATCCGGCCCAGGATCCCCACGGAGCGGGCGTCGGCGTCGAGGGCGTCGGCCAGCGCACGCACGGCCGCGTCGGCGCGCTCGGCGTCGGCGACGGCGGCCGTCAGCCGGGTACCGCCCTCGTACGCCTCCCGCAGCGCGTCGAGCTCGACCCCGGCGCGGCGCAGGACCGGCTCGGCCCGGTCGCGCACGTCGAGCACGGCCTCCGCGGCGTCCATCCCGCTCACCGCCTCCGGGAACTGCCAGGCCGCCATCGACGTCCGCACCTCGGCCGGAGGGGCCCAGGGGGCGCTGCGCTCGACGTGGCCCGCGTAGCGGTCCCGGGCGGCGGCCCGCTCGTCGAGCTGGGCCCGCTGCTCGTCGGTGGCCACGTGGCGGGTGAACAGGTCGAGGGCCACGGTGGCGCCGGCTCGGTCCTCGAGCAGGTCGAGCAGGTGGGTCCACCCGAACGACGCGTCGAGCGGCTCGACCCCGGGACCCGCGTAGGCCGACTCGCCCCGGTGCGCCGCGCCGACCACCTCGGCCAGGCCCTCGAGGCCCACCTCGGCGCGGATCGCGTCCATCACCGCCCACGCCGCGTTGTACCCGAACGCCTCCTGCTCCGCGGCGATCTCGTCGGTGAGCCGCGGCGTGCTCCACTCGTTGAGCGGCAGGGCCCCCGGCGCCGCCGGGTCGATCGGACCGGGAGCGGCCGGCCCGTCGCCGGGCTCGAGCCCGAGCTCGGCGGCAGCAGCGTGGGAGAACACCTCGGCCAACCCCTCGTTGATCCAGCGCTGCCGGAAGAGGGTGCTGTTGAACCAGAGGTGGGACAGCTCGTGGAGCACGACCTGGCCGTCGAGCTCGTCTCCGACCTCGATGACGCCCTCGAGGGGCTGGTACCACCCGGCGTAGCCGTACTCGTACACGGCGGCGGTCTCGAGCACCTCGATCGTGCGGTCCGCCGGCCAGGGGAGCCCGATCCGCTCCTCGAGCACCCCCACGCCGTCGGTCACGACGCCGGCCGCGAACTCGGCCCACGCCGGGTCGTCGGGCCAGGCCCGCACGATGAAGCCGTGCTCGCCCACGTCGACCTCGTGCGCGCGGAGCGCGTCGTCGTTGCGGGCGACGACCGACGCGAACCACCCGTCGGGGTCGTCGAGCACCGCTCGGAGCACCGTGGCCCCGCCCTCGTCGGAGCCGTCGAGCGGATCGCCGACCACCTCCACGTCGAAGGGCGCTGGGACCCGCACCTCGACGGAGGTCTCGCCCGGGTCGCCGATCACGAGCAGCGGGAAGCCGACGTAGGCGGCGTTGACCCGGACCGGGCTGGTCGATCGCGGTCCCGTGGCGGGCAGCTCGTAGGTGAGCACCACGTCCTGGGTGTCGCCGTAGCGGAGGTCGGGGATGAGGTCGACGACGGCCAGCGCCGCGAACGGGGACTCGGTGGCCTCGAGGTGCGCGGGGATCGGCGTCCCACCGGAGCCGGTGGCCGCGACGCCGGTGGCCCCGACGGGCACGGGCACGACGATCTCGGGGAAGTACATGTACCGGATGCCGCCGGGCACGACCTGGTCGGGCGCGGTGTTGGTGAGGCGCAGCTCGTGGCGGACCCGCACGGTGGGGACGGCCGGGTCCACGTCCCAGCGGGCGTGGTGCTCGAAGCGCAGCCCGTCCACGACCTGGCGGCTCGGGCCGGCGCGCCAGCGGACGAGGTCGGCCCGGGCGAGGCTCCGGTGGTCCTCGAGCGGGGTCGCGGATGCGGGCTCGGGCGGGCGCGCCGCGGGCTGGGTCGCCGCGGGCGCCGCCGCGACGCAGACCAGGGCCACGGCGACGAGCAGCCTGGCGAGCCGCCGCCGCATGCCCTGTCGTCCGCCGTCGCCAGCCATCCGGGCGATCGTGGCACAGCGCGGATCGCCCCCGGTCCTCACGACTCGACCTCGGCGGGGCGGCTCAGCCCGCTGCGCTCGGGTGCGGCCCGGCCGGCGCGGCCCGGGACCAGCGCTCGGTCGGGCGCACGCCGAGCTCGGCCATCATCGATCGGTACCGGGCCCGGGCCGCCTCGGCCTGGCCGTGGGCGCCCACGGCGTCGAAGGCCTCGATGAGGCCCTGGTGGGCCTGCTCGTCGTAGGGGTCGACGTCGAGCACGCGGCGGTGAGCGTCGGCGGCCACGGTGAGCTGGCCCCGCTGCCGGGCGCTGTCGGCCACCACCCGGGCCAGGGCCACCGTCATCGCCCGCACCTCGTCGCGCAGGGCGACGGCCCACTCGGCGTGCGGCTCGTCGGGCAGCGCCTCTCCGCGGTGCCGGTCGAGCAGCGCCCGGGCCCGCTGGGCGGCGCCGTCGGGGTCGACCGCCCGCAGCGCCAGCGCGCCTCGGCCGCCGTCGAGGAAGTGCTCGACGTCGACCTCGACCACGTCGAGCCGCAGCTGGACCGTGTCGACGGTGGCGGCGAGGAGGTCCCGCGGATCCAGGCGCCGCCCCGGGTCGAGGGCGCGGCGGACCGTGGAGAGGGCCACCGAGAGCCGGTTGCCGAGCACGGTGGGGGCGTCGCCGGGCCACAGGACGTCCATGAGGACCTCGCGGCTCACCGGGGCACCTCGCCGGCTGACCAGGTACTTGAGCAGCTCGCGCGCCTTCCGGGACCGCCACCGGGCGACGGTCCCGTCGGCGGCGACCACCTCGAAGGCGCCCATGACGCTGACCCGGGGAGCGGGCGCGGCCTCGACGATCCGCACGACCGGGCTCGGTGCTGGCCGACCTCGCCGATCGGCGGTGCGCCGGGCTCGCAGACCCTCGGCCCGACGAGCGAAGGGCGGCAGGTCGAGCGCCGCGGCGCCGGCCGCGGCCTCATCGAGCAGGGCGTCGAGCCGCGGGTCGTCCGGCCGGTGGTCGAGCAGCGCCTCGGCCAGCCAGAGCTGGGCGTCGACGAGCCACGGCCGGGCCCGGAGGCGAGCGCAGAGGTCGACGGCGGCGGCGAGCAGCTCCACGCCCTCGTCGACGCGACCGAGGCGGAGCGCGACCCGACCGAGCGCGCGGGCGACGGGCCCCCAGGTGGCGGCGCCCATCCCGATCGGCACCATCCGGTCGGCGTAGGGCAGCAGCTCGGACCAGGCGGCGGCGACCTGCGCGTCGGTGCCGGCGACGGCGGCCGCCTCGGCGAAGGCGGTGACGGTGATCAGCCAGCTGACGCCGCTGGGCACGGCGCTGAGGTCGGCGACGGCGGCGAGCGCCGCAGCGGCCTCCGCGGTGCGCCCCTGGTCGGCGTGGACCCACGCCAGCGCCGCCGGCCACAGCGGCTCGTAGGGCTCAGCCTCCTGGCAGGCCCGGTAGAGGGGCTCCATCTCGTCGATGCGACCTTGCATCCACCGGATCACGCCGAGCTGCCCGCCGTAGAGGGCGACCGCGTCGGGGTCGCGGATCTGCTCGGACACGGCGTAGGACGCCTCGGCCAGCTCCTCGGCGAGGGTGGCGTCGCCGTCGAGCATCGCCTGCAGGCACCGGAACCAGGTGGCGAAGCGGCTGAAGCGGGGTTCGCCGAGCTCCTCGCTGGCCGCCCGCTGGTTGGCGTACTCGGCCCGCACGGCGCGGAGGTCCCCGCGCTCGACGAGGGCGGCCATGAGCATGAACCGTCCGTGGAGGGTGAGCCGGTAGTCCCCGCTCTCCGCCGCGCAGGCCAGGATCTCGTGGGCGCCGGCGATGCGGCGGTTGAGGGTGGCGGGCCCGAGGTCGGCCACCAGCTCGGCCAGGAGGGCGCTGCCGAGCGCGGCGGGGTCGTCGAGGCGTCGGGCCATGGCCACGGCGTCGGCCGCCACCGCGCGGGCCTGGGCCAGGTCGCCGGCGCTGACGCAGCCGGTGGCGGTGGTGGCGAGGAGGCGGACGGCCCCCGGGGAGTCGCCGGACGGCTGAGCGGCGAGGGCCCGGCGCACCCGGTCGGGCCACGGGGAGGGCGGTCCGGGCACGAAGTGGTAGTCGAGCCCGATGCGCATCGCGGCGCGGGCCAGCAGCGCGGGATCACCCGAGGACTCGGCGAGGAGCCAGGCCCCCTCCGCCTCGTTCTCGGCCTCCTCGAGCAGCCCGCTGCGCCAGAGCGCGCCGGCCAGCTCGAGCTGCAGCTCGATGCGCTCCGAGGCGAAGCCGGGGTCGTCGCCGAGCGCGGCGAGGGCCCGGCGGTGGTGTCCGGCGGCGTCTTCGTGGGCCAGCGCGGCGGTGGCGGCGTCCGCCGCGGCCCGGCAGGCGGTCACCGCCTCGGTCCAGGCGTCGGGGCCGGCCAGCAGCAGGTGGTGGGCCCGCTCCTCGAGGTGGTCGGCGGGCACGAGCGCGGCCGCTCGTCGGTGCAGGGCGCGGCGGGTCGCCGGGGGGATCCGCTGGTAGGCGATCTCGGCGAGGAGCGGGTGGCCGAAGGCGCCGGCGCCGTCCTCGGTCTCGCGCAGGATCCCGGCGGTGTGGGTGGCGAGCGCGGCGTCCTCGACCTCGAGGAGGGCAGCCAGGACCGTCCGGTCGTGGCGGGCTCCGAGGACGGCGGCGGCCTCGACGACGGCGCGCGCCGCGGGCGCGAGCGCGTCGAGGCGGGCGGCCACGGCGCGCGCCAGCGCGTCCGGTGCCGGACCGTCGGCCCGGGTGGGACGGGCCGACGGGTGCTCGTCGGCGTGGAGCACCTGCTCGACGAACAGCGGGTTGCCGTCGGTGACCGCGTGGACCTGCGCGGCTCGGCCGGCGTCGCCGACGAGCGCCGCCACCTCGGCCACGTCGAGGCCGGCGAGCGGGACCTCCCGACCGAAGCGGCGGAGCGCGTCGAGGTGCTCCTCGTGGCGGGCGGCGGCCGAGGCCCGCACGGTGCCGACGAGGAGCAGCGGCTGGTCCTGCAGGTGCCGGGCCACGAACCGGGCCAGGAGCAGGGAGGGCTCGTCGGCCCGGTGCAGGTCGTCGAGGACGACGAGGAGCGGACGGCGGGCGGCGTGCTCGCGCAGCAGCTGGGCCACGGCGTCGAAGAGCTCGATCCGCTCGGCGCCGGCGGGGTCGTCGAGGACGTGCTCGCCGAGGGTGAGGGCGCCGCCGCGGCCCCGCAGCTCGCGCACCACCTGGATCCACGGCCAGTACGGCGGCGCGACCGCCTCGTCCCCGCAGTACGCCCAGCACACGGTGAATCCCTGCGCCCGCGCCGTCGAGCTCAGCTCACGGGCCAGGCGGGTCTTGCCGATCCCGGCCGGCCCGGTGAGGAGCCGCACCGGACCGGGGGGCTGCGGCGCGTCGCGGAGTGCGGCGACCAGGGCCCCGAGCTGCCGGTCGCGCCCGACGAAGCGCCGGATCTCGACGTCGGCTGGAGGCTCGGCGTCGGGCTCACGGCCACCGGAGCCCTGGTGGGGGGACGACATGGTCCGGGCCACCGTAGTTGGGGGCCCGGACCGTCCCGAACCCGCACCGGTCGACCCGGTGCGTGGCGATGCCGGCGCTCAGGGCGGCGGGGCGGGGCTGGTCAGCGGTCGGGGCTGGTCAGCGGTCGGGGCTGGTCAGTGGTCGGGGCTGGTCAGTGGTCGTCGCAGGCGACCTCGCCGTCGGGGTAGACGAGGACCACCGAGTCGTCGTCGCCCTTCACCGACTGCATGGCGATGCAGTTGATCGTGACGCTCACGCTGTCGACGCTGCCCTCGTCGAAGATCAGGCGGAACGTGCTGCCGTCCACCTCGACCCGGTCGGCGCCGGTCCCGGCCTTCATCGACCGCGCCAGCCCCTCGTCGTCGACGCCGAAGATGCGTCCGTCCTCGCCCTCCGGCAGGTCGAGCGTGCCGTCCTCGGCGATCCCGATCGGGGCGTCCTGGTCGTCGTCCTCCGCTGCGCCGTCGCCGGCCCCGGCGTCGTCCACCGACGCGGCGTCGTCGGCGGTGGCGGGGGCGCCGCCGTCGTCGTCGTCCGAGCAGGCGGCCGCAGCCAGCAGCAGCGCGGCGGCGGTGGCGGCGACGAGGCGGCGGGAGGCACGGACGGTCATGGTGGTTCTCCTGAGGTGAGGTGGACAGGTGATGAGGCTCAGTCGCCCTCGATGGGCAGTCCCCGAGCGCCGATGAACACGAAGGAGCCGGGCCAGTGGTCCCACCCGGTGGTGGTGACGCCGTTGCGGGTGCTGCCCCGGTAGCTGCCGAGCCCGGGTCGGTGCTCGATCAGGACCTCGCCCCCGTCGTCGAAGGTCACCAACCCGCGGTGCACGGCCGCGGTGCAGACCGAGGAGTCGTCGCTGTAGACGTCGGTCCCCCACACGCGGTGGGCGGTGCCGCCCGGCGGGCAGATGACCCGGGTGAGCGCCTCGTCGCCCTCCCGCAGCGCTGCGGCGGTGCGGGACCACGGGATCTCGACGGTGCGCACGTCGGCGCTGTCGCCCGCCGCGTCCGAGCCGGGCTCGTCGGGGCCGTGGCCGTCGTCGGGACCCGGACCGCTCGCGTCGCTGCCGTCGGGCAGCAGCCGGCCCTCCCACACCCCGAGCACGGTGTCGATCGTGAGCGCGGCGCGGACGAACGCCACGTCGCCGCTGAGCGCGTAGTCGAGCGTGCACTGGTCGAGCGTGGTGGGGTCGACGATGCCGGCTGCTTCGCAGACGGCCGCGGCCCGGGCCCGGTCCGCGGTGGCGAGCGAGTCCAGCGTGACGGCCCGCTCGGGGAGGGTCCGGTCGGTGAACGTGTCGGTGCTCTCGTCCGGGCCGTAGTGGAAGAGCGACTCGTCGTCGCTGATCCGCCAGCTCTCCACGAAGGTGCGGTAGAGCTCCTCGAAGTCGGGGTCGTCGAGGACCTCGCCGCCACGGGTGACGAAGTCGTTGGTGCGATCCCCGTCGTCGTTGCCGAAGAGGCCCACGAACGCGCCGGACGCCTCGGGCGTGGTGATCCACAGCTCGAAGCCGTGGGAGGTCACGCTGGTCATCCCGATCTGGTGGCCGGCTCCGGTGACGATCTCGTAGCCGTTCCCCCGGCGGGTGAGCGTGGCGTCACCCAGCTCCATCGGGTCGACCAAGGCGTCGGGAGCGAGGAGCTCACCGTCGAGGTGGACCTCGCCGAGGGCCACGGAGAGCACGTGCCCCTCCACGGCCACCGCCACGCCGGTGAGGAGCGAGATGGTGCGGCTGGCGCCCATCGGGGCGGTGCGGATCTGCACCTCGAGCTGGTCGCTCCGGGCGGCGACGAACTCGCCGACGGCCTGCATCCCGTAGTGGTGGCCGTCGAAGGTCCGCAGGTGCGGGTCACCGTGCACCTTGGCCCCGCCGTCCGGCGTCGGGGGCGGGGGCGTCGGCCTCGGGGGATCGGGCGGCTCCAGGCAGCGGCCGACGCCCATGTTGCAGTCGAAGGCCTGGCCGAAGTCGACGGCGACGTCGACCATCTCGTCGAAGTACCGCTTCACGCACCTCAGGCCGCCGCGGCACCTCGCCATCGACGTGCGAAAGCCGTTCATCATCCGGTGGCTCTTGGCCGGCAGGTCGCCCCACACCGAGCCCGCGATCGCCGAGCCGAGCTCGGTCGAGAAGACCATCTGGGCGCCGTCCTCGTCGTTGGTCCCCACGAGGTTCGCCCGGCCGGCGTCAAGGCGGTGGGCCAGCAGCGCCGTGCCGCGGAGGTCGCCCTCGTCGCTGCCGTCGCCGTACGCCTGGAGGAACCCGACGTCCACGAGGAGCGGGTCGCCGGGGGCCACCAGGTCGTCGATCGCGGTCAGCTCGAGCTGGACGCGGCTCCGGTCGTCGATGGGAGCCTCAGCACCCGGCTCCGGGGTGCCGAGCACGCCGATCAGCAGATCGCCGTCGGCCTCCACCAGGCCGGCCTCCATCGCGACGTCGTCGCGGACCTCGCCGTCCGGCCCGACGAGCCGGGCCGCCAGCTCGTCGCGGTGGTGGAAGGTGACGCCCCCGCCCAGGTCGACGGAGCCGGTCGGCTCCCCGGCCAGGCGGCCGATCAGCTCGTCGGCGAGCTCCACGACCTCCCCGGTCTCGTCGATCGTGGCGATCCGGTCGTAGAGCCACAGGTCCTGGACGTTCGCCGAGCGGCCGTCGCCGCCCTCAGGCTCGTCGCCCGCCGCATCGGTGCGGGAGGCCCAGCCTCCGCCCTTCTCGGCGTCGTCGTCCGAGGACGAGCTGCAGGCGCCGGCGAGCAGGAGCACGGCCGTGGTGGCGGCGGCGAGGTGGCGCAAGGTGGTCATCGGTCAGAGGCTCCTGGGCGTCCGGAGGCGCGGTGCGAGACGGCGATCGACGGTCTGAGTCGGCCCGAGCCGGTCAGCCCGTGTAGGTGGGCTGGGCGGCGACGGGGGCGGCCACGGGCGGGGCGGCGTCCTCGGTGGCGGCGGTCGTCGTCTCCTCGGCGGCGACGACGACCCGGGCGCTGGCCGTCCGCTCCGGCGTGTGCTTCTCGTCCTCGATCTGCTCGTCGACCTCCAGCAGCCGGGTCGTCCAGGAGCCGGTGTTCGTCACGGTGTCCTCGGCGACGGTGGACGACTCGATGCCGAGCTGGATCGAGCTCACACCGGACCCGAGCGGGAGGGCGGGGTCGACCTCGACGGTCCCGAGGCTGCCGTTCAGCGAGTCCGAGACGGCGTGCTGGGCGACGTCCCACCAGCCGAAGAGCGCCAGGTCCTGGAGCTCCGGGTGGGGGACGAGGGTGAAGCACCAGAACACCTCGGTGCCCGGGGCCACGGTGATCTCGGTCGTCGTGGCGCACTCGCCGGGCACCGTCCCGACCGTGGCCCGGAGGCTGGTGATCTCGCCGATCTCGATCTCGAAGGTCTGGGAGTACGTCACCTCGCCGTTGCTCACGCAGGACACGACCACCTCGTAGACGCCGGCCGCCGCCTCCCGGGACACGCCCAGGCCGAACCCGTCCGAGCCCCCCCAGCCATGGTCGCTGAAGTCGTCGCCCTCGACCCGGCGCCCCTCGCCGGGGAGGCACGCCACCGAGAAGTCCATGAGGGGGTCCTCGGGGAGCCAGTAGCCCCGCTCGGGGACCGGGGTCGTCATGGTGATCGAGCGAGCCTCCTGGGCACCGCTGAGGGTGCCGGAGCCGAGCCCGACGAGCATCGTGGCCACCGCGGTCACGGCGATGGCCACCTTCCGGATCAGAGAGATGGGCGCGCTGGAGGCGGGGGGTCGCAGAAGGGCCATCAGCGCATCCTCGGCAGATCCGTGAAACCAGCGTGAAACTCCGGTGCGCGCCTTCGGGCCTCGACCCGCTCGCTCGAGCTCCTCCCGATCCGCGGCCCTCCGACGTACCGGATCACCTGCTGTGGCAGGGTGCTCGCATGGACGTCCACCTCGTCGACGGCACCTACGAGCTGTTCCGGTACCACTACGCACCGAACAACCGGGATCCGGAGCGGGGGACGACCCGCGGGGTGGTGTCGTCGTGCCTGGCCCTGCTGGAGGGGGGCGCCACGCACGTGGGGGTGGCCACGGACCACGTGATCGAGTCGTTTCGCAACGACCTGTGGCCCGACTATAAGGACGGCTCCGGCGTGGACCCGCAGCTGAAGGCACAGTTCCCGCTCGTGGAGGACGCGCTGCGCGCCGCCGGGTTCGTCGTGTGGGCGATGGTGGAGCAGGAGGCCGACGACGCCCTCGCCGCGGCGGCGAAGGTGGCGGCCGACCACCCGGAGGTGGAGCGGGTCGTGATCTGCACGCCGGACAAGGACCTCGGTCAGTGCGTGGGCGGCAAGGTCTGGCAGTGGGACCGCCGCCAGGACAAGTGGTTCGACGCCGACGGCGTGCGGGAGCGCCTCGGCGTGCCGCCCGAGTCGGTCCCCGACCTCCTCGCCCTCGTCGGCGACACCGCCGACGGCTTCCCCGGCCTGCCCGGGTGGGGGGCCAAGTCGGCCGCCGCGGTGCTCGCCCGCTGGGGGCACCTCGAGGACATCCCCGAGGACCCGACGGCCTGGGACGCCGGCGTGCGGGGCGCGGCCAAGCTGAACGCCGTGCTCCGGGAGCACTTCGAGCTGGCGCTGCTGTTCCGGCGCATCGCCACCGTCGAGACCGACGCAGACGTGGGGACCGTCGAGTCGTGGCGCTGGGCCGGGCCCACCGACGACTTCGCCGCGCTCGCCGCCGAGCTCGGCGACCCTCACCTGGCCGAGCGGGCCGAGCGCCTCGCCGCCGCCCGATAGCGCCGCGCCTCCCTCCAGCCCGGGGTCCTCGCCGCCGGGGCCCCGCCGCCCGGGGCTCGACGTCTCGGCGGCGCCCGGGTCGGGAAGGCGACGCCGATGACCTCCGCCGCCGTCCCCTCGTCGCACCCTCGCCACCGGGAGGGGCAGTGGCTCGCGCTGGCCGTGTCGTTCGGGGCGGTCGCGGTCGTGTCGGTGATCGGCAGCCTCGCCACCGACACCGGCCCGGGCTCGTGGTACGCCGGGTTGGAGCAGCCGTCGTGGAACCCGCCCGACTGGGTGTTCGGCCCGGTGTGGTCGGTCCTCTACGCAGCGATGGCGGTGGCCGCCTGGCTCGTGTGGCGCACCGGCGAGCGACGGGCGCTCGTCGCCTACGGCGTGCAGCTCGCGCTCAACCTGGCCTGGACGCTCACGTTCTTCGGGCTGGAGAGCACCTGGGGCGGGGTGGCCGTGATCGCCGCGCTCGTGGTCGCCATCGTCGTGACGATCGTCGGGTTCGCCCGAGCCCACCAGCTGGCCGCGTGGCTCCTCGTCCCCTACCTGGCCTGGACGTCCTACGCGGCGGCGCTCACCGGCGCCATCGCGCTGGCGAGCTAGGGACCGGGGCGCGACGGCGACGCGACGGCCGTAGGGTCCGGGCCATGGCCCTCGAAGACGAGCTCGTCAACCGCGTCACCTGGAAGATCCCGAACGCCCTGGCCCTCGTCGGCTCCCGGGCTGGGGAGGAGCGCAACGGCATGACGACCAGCTGGATCACCCAGCTGTCGATGCGGCCGGTGCTGATCGGCGTCAGCGTGGACAACAAGGCGGTCACCCACCGCCTCATCTCCGACGGCGGCTCGTTCACGGTGAACCTGTGGGACGCCGAGGACACCCGCCCGTTCGTGAAGTTCTCGAAGCCGGCCCGCTACGACGCGGCGACGAGCACGCTCAACGACCGGCCGGTGCGCGACGGCGTGACCGGCGCCCCGGTGTTCGAGGAGGCGATCGCCTGGCTCGAGTGCGAGGTGCGCCAGGCGCTCGACCTCGGCACCCACACGCTGTTCATCGGCGAGCTCGTCGACGCCGGGATCAACGACGACACCAAGCGGGCCGCCGCCATGTCCGACACCCGAATGAAGTACGGCGGCGTCGTGCGCGGCGGTCACTGACCGCGGCCGGGTGGGCTGCGCTCGACCCGCTCGAGGGCGGCGCCGGGCGGGCCCGACCGGGCTCAGGCGTTCTTCGGGAGCTCCTTGAACGGCAGCGTCTTGTCGTTGCTCGGCTCCTTGGGGAGGCCGAGCACCCGCTCGCCGATGATGTTCTTCTGGATCTGGTCGGTGCCGCCGTAGATGGGCGGCCCCTGGGCGAAGAGCGCCATCCCGGTGACCAGCCCGAGCATCGGGTTGCCGGTGGCCCGGTCGAGCTCGGTGGCCTGCTCGGGCTTGTAGGCGTGGAGCGTGCCGTAGGGGCCGAGGATCCGCAGCCCGAGGTCGCGCTGCTGGCGCACGATCTCGCTCATCTGCAGCTTCGAGATGTTGGGCAGGCCGGGCACGTCGTGGCCGATGGCCTTGCCCGCCTTGGCCCGCCAGTTGTGGAACCGGCCCAGCTCGTTGAGCGTGTGGAGCCGCATGAGGTCCTGGCGGATCGTCTTGTCCTCGATCTTGCCGTTCTGCTTGGCCAGCTCGAGGATCAGCTTGTAGGCGCCGCCGAGCCCCGCTGCCGCGCCACCGCCGCCGGAGCGGCGCCGGGGGCGGTCCGAGACGAAGTCGCCGGCCCGCTTGTCGAGGTCGCCGGCGATCGTGCCGGGGGTGGCCGCGCTGGCCGCCGCCCCGCCGCCGCCGGCCCCCAGGCCGGCCCGCTCGTTCATGAGCGTGGTGTTGGCGACGGCCCAGCCGTTGTTCAGCCCGCCGATGATGTTGGCGTCGGGGACGACGGCCTCCTCGAGGAACACCTCGTTGAACATGGCGTGGCCGGTCATCTCGACGAGTGGACGCACCTCGATCTTGCCCGGCTGGTGCATGTCGATCCCGAAGTAGGTGATGCCCTGGTGCTTCGGGACGTCCGGGTCGGTGCGGGCGATGAGCATGCCCATGTCCGCGACGTGGCCGCCGGAGGTCCACACCTTCTGGCCGGTGACGATCCACTCGTCGCCGTCCTTGATGGCGCGGCACTGCAGGCCGGCGAGGTCCGAACCCGCACCCGGCTCGCTGAAGAGCTGGCACCAGGCCCTCTTGCCGGTGACGATGTCGCGCACCATCGTGTCGATCTGCTCCTGCGTGCCGTGCGTGGCGATCGTCGGCGCGGCGAGGAGGAGCCCGAGGCCACCGGGGGCGCCGAGGGCGCCGAAGTCGGCGATGGCCTTCTGCACGGCCACCGAGTCGTTGCGGTTCAGGCCCTTGCCGTAGGCGTGCTCGGGCAGGTTCGGGGCGGCCCAGCCCGACAGGCCCAGCCGCTCCCACCACTCACCGACGGTGAGGTCGGGATCCCAGTTCTCCTCGAGCCAAGCCCTGACCTCGTCGACGACGTCAGCGGTCTTCTGCGCAGCAGCGGTGTCGGTCAACTCAGCTCCCCCTGAGACGGCACTTCGGCCTCGGACGGCATTAGGCAAGCGCGTCTTGACCCACGGGTCAAGTTCAGCGGCCGCGGGGTCAGGGGGCCTTGGCCCGGCTCGGCGCCACCCGCGGCGGCTCGTTGGGCATCTTCGGGTAGACGGGCGGCCAGGGGGCGTCCGGGAGCCCGGCGGCCGCGTCCCGACGGGCCAGCTCGAGCAGCGGCGTGAGGTCCTGCGGGCGGGCGTACCTGCCGGCCCACGGGTCGCCGTGGCGGTCTACCCGGTCGGGGACGGTGGCGATCGTGAGCTCGTCGGGCACGACGTCGTCGAGCTCGTCCCAGGCCAGCGGGGTCGACACCTGGCCCCCGACGCGGGGGCGGGCGCACCACGCCCCGAACACCGTCTTGTGCGGGGCGTTCTGGTTGAAGTCCACGAACACGCGCGCCCCGCGCTCCTCCTTCCACCACGCCGCGGTGATCTCCTCGGGGTGCCGGCGCTCGAGCTCGCGGGCGAGGGCCACCGCCGCGGCCCGCACCTCGTAGGCGTCCCAGCGGGCCTGGAGCCCCACGTAGAGGTGCAGGCCCCGCGACCCCGACGTCTTGACCCAGCACTCGATGCCCAGCGCGGCGAGGAGCTCGCGCACCCGCCACGCCGCGTCGCGCAGCTGCGGGTACGCCACCCCCGGCGAGGGGTCGAGGTCGACGCGCAGCTCGTCCGCGATGCCGGGGTGCGCCACCCGGTCGGGCCACGCGTGGAAGCCGAGGCACCCCTGGTTCACGGCCCAGGCCACGTGGGCGAGGTCCTCGAGGACGAGCGCGTCGCTCGTCGTGCCGTTCGGGGTGGCCACCTCGACGGTGCGCAGCCACGACGGCGCGGAGGCCGGCACCCGCTTCTGGAAGAACGACTTCCCGCCCGCCCCGTCGGGGTAGCGCTCGAGCAGCACGGGGCGGCCGCCCAGCGCGGCGAGGAGCGGCTCGGCGACGGCCTCGTAGTACCGGACGAGGTCGAGCTTCGTGGCGCCGAGCCGGGGGAAGAACACCTTGTCCGGGTGGGTGATGCGCACCGTCCGGCCGGCCAGCTCGAGCTCCACGGCGTCGGCCATGGCGGACAGTCTGCCGGGTGGCGGGCGCCGACGATGGCCGGGACGGCACCGATCCGGGCAGACTGGTCCGTCGCCGTCCGGCCCGCCCCACCATGGTTCGCCCCTTGAACGACCTCAACACGCCCCCCGCCCGCCGGCGGGGCAGGCGCCGCCGCGACGACGTGTTCGCGCCCCTGCGGTCCCCCACGCTCGACTTCACGCCGCGGGGGCTGCGCCTCGACCGGCCGTCCCGCCACCAGCGGTTCCGCCCCCGGCGCCAGCTCGACCTCACGATCCTGTTCGTGGCGTGCGGGGCGCTCGTGCTCGTGGCCTGGCTGGGGTGGTCGTTCTGGAACGCCACCCGGGTGCGGGTGGAGATGTCGGGCCTGGAGTCGGGCGCCCAGCTGCAGCCCGACGCCGCCGCCGATCTGGCGATCGCGATCACGATCCCGAACGGCGACGACCGGTACCGGGCCTCGCTCACCCTCGACGGTGTGGAGCTCACCCGGGCCCTCGACTGGGACGACGAGACGATGGTCGTGGCGCCGGCCGACCTGGTGGCGGCCGACGTGGTCGAGGGCGCCCTCGACGAGGGCGAGCACCGCCTCCGCCTGTCGGTGGGGCGGCTGTTCCTGCCCGACTCCACCTTCGAGTGGTCCTACGTCGTGGACTCGATCGCGCCGCGCCTCGACGTGCCGAGCGCCCTCGACCCGGTGCCGGTGGAGGAGTCGGTCACCGTCTCCGGGGAGACCGAGCCCGACGTCGAGCTGTTCCTGAACGGCGAGCCGATCGAGCACGACGACGGCCGGTTCGCCGTCACCTTCGAGCACCCGCCGGCCGGCGCGCTCGTGTTCGAGGCGGTCGACCCGGCCGGGAACCGCACCACCGCCACCTCGGGCGTGCCGGTCTGGTACCCGGACCGGGTGCACGGCGTGCACGTGTCCGCCGCGGCGTGGGCCAACGACGGGCTGCGGGCCGGGGTCATCTCGCTCATCGAGCGGGGCCTCGTCGACACGATCCAGCTCGACCTGAAGGACGAGGCGGGCGTGGTGGGCTACGACTCGAAGGTCGAGACGGCCCGGGAGATCGGCGCCGTGCGACCCGAGCTCGACCTCGCGGAGACGGTCGCCGAGCTCGAGGGGATGGGCGTCCGGGTGATCGGGCGCATCGTCGCCTTCCGCGACCCGATCTACGCCCAGGCGGCGTGGGCGGCGGGCCGCAAGGACGAGGTCATCCAGGACCCCGAGGGCGGCATGCTCAGCTCCTACGGGGGCTTCACCAACTACGTGCACCCAGCGGTGCGGGCCTACAACCTCGAGCTGGCGCTCGAGGCGGTCGACGCCGGGGTGCACGACATCCTCTGGGACTACGTGCGCCGCCCCGAGGGCCACCCGAGCACGATGGTCGTCCCCGGCCTGGGCGACGGCACGAGCTCCGACGCGATCGTCGAGTTCCTCGCCGAGACCCACGAGGCCCTGCGGGTGCGGGGCGCCTACCAGGGCGCATCGGTGTTCGGGATCGCGGCGGCGGCCGGCGACAGCATCGCCCAGGACATCCCGGCGATGGCCCGGGTGGTCGACTACCTGGCCCCGATGATCTACCCGTCGCACTGGGGTCCGGGCATGTACGACGTGGACAGCCCGATCCGGGAGCCGTACGAGATCACCAAGCGCTCGCTGGCCCACTTCCAGCAGCTCACCGACGGCCTGGGCGTGCGCTACGTCCCGTGGATCCAGGACTTCACCATCCACGGCGTGCACTACGGGCCCGCCGAGGTCCGGGCCCAGATCGACGCCGCCGCCGAGCTCGGCATGACCGGGTTCCTCCTCTGGGACCCCAACGTCACCTACACGGCCGACGCCCTCACCCCGCTCCCCCGCCCGTAGCGCCGCGCCCGGGGCACCGGCCGGTCGGACCGGTCAGCCCGGGCCGAAGATCGCGCTCAGCTCGGCCGGCGCCACCTCCTCGAGCTGCGCGTAGGTGCAGGACTCGGGGGTGCGGTCGGGACGGAAGCGCACGAGGCGCCCACCGTGGCGGAAGCGCCCGGCGAGGACGTGCTCGTAGCGGACCTCGGCGACGAGCTCGATGCGCAGCGGCTCCCACGAGAGGTCCTTCTGCGCGTTCCAGCGGCTGACGCCGCCGGGCATCTTGCCGGCCGCCTGGGCCTGCGCCTGGGCGTCGGCCCACGACCGCCACGGGTGCCCGTCAAGCGCGCCCTCCCGCAGCGGCGCCAGCTCGTCGACCAGCTCGCGGCGGCGGGCGGCGGTGAAGCTGCTGGCCACACCGACGTGGTGGAGGTTGCCGTCGTCGTCGTAGAGCCCGAGGAGCAGCGAACCCACGCCCTGGCCGTCCTTGTGCCAGCGGAACCCGGCGACCACGCAGTCGGCCGTGCGCTGGTGCTTCACCTTCCACATCACCCGCTTGTCCTGCTGGTACGGGGCGTCGAGGGGCTTGGCCATCACGCCGTCGAAGCCGGCCCCCTCGAAGCGGGTGAACCAGTCCTCGGCGAGGTCGGGGTCCTCCGTGAAGGGGGTGAGGTGGACGTGGGGGTGGGGACCGCCGTCGAGGACGG
>DATGRC010000238.1:0-4316 GCA_035303865.1 Acidimicrobiales bacterium | reverse complement strand
ACGTCCCGCAGCGTGGAGAGGTTCCCCGCGTAGGTGAGGGCGTCGTAGACGACCACCTCGTCGTCGGTGTGCCGCAGCACGTAGCGGACGTAGTTGGAGCCGATGAAGCCGGCCCCGCCGGTGACGAGCTGGCGCATCAGGCACGCTCCTGGAGGTCGGCGAAGGACGGGGCGTCGAGGTCCTTCTGGGAGATCTGGGCCCGGTCCGCCGGGTCGACCGGGATCGGCCACGGGATGCCGAGGTCGGGGTCGAGCGGGCTGCAGGCCTGCCCGGCCATCCCCGGCTCCCACTCCCGGTCGAAGCAGTAGACGTACTCGGTGATCCCGGGCGCGGTGGCCTGGAACCCGTTGGCCACGCCGCTCGGCACGAGCACGGCCGTGCCCGGCACGAGCTCCTGGGTGACGACAGCGCCGCGAGTGGGCGAGCCCGCCCGCAGGTCGACCCAGGCGCCGAGGGCGGCGCCGGCGGCGACGGTCACGAGCTTGGTCATGGCTTCGGCGTGCATGCCCCGCAGCGCCCCCTGCCGGGTGGCGGTCACGTTGACCTGGGCCCAGGCGCCGAGCGAGGCGAGGCCGAGGGCGTCGGCCGAGGAGCGCCGGTACAGCTCGCGCACCGTGCCCCGCTCGTCGGTGACCTGCTTGAGGGTGAGGACGAGCAGCCCGTCGATGGCGGTGGTGTCGGCTCTGGGCTCGACGACGCCGACCATCAGCGGCCCTCCTCGGAGGCGTCGAACTCGAGGAACCGCAGGAGCATCTCCCCGTAGCCGCTCTTGGCGAGGTCGCCGCCCTCGTCCTCGGCAGCGGCCAGCGTCCGCAGCTGGTCGGCGGTGATGAACCCCTCCCGGTAGGCGACGGTCTCGGGCGCCCCGATGAGGAGGCCCTTGCGGCGCTGCTGGCCGGCCACCCACGCCTGCGCGTCGAGGAGCGCGTCGAAGGTCCCCACGTCGAACCACTCCGTGGAGAACGGGAGCTTCGACACCTGCAGGCGACCCTGCTGGAGGTACCGGTTGTTGACCTCGCTGATCTCCAGCTCGCCGCGCGCGCTCGGCTCGATCGAGCGGGCCACCTCCACGACGGTGTTGTCGTAGAAGTAGAGGCCGGGGACCATGAAGTGCGACGGGGGGTGCTCGGGCTTCTCGTGCACGGCGACGACCTCGCCGGCGTCGTCGAGCTCGAGCACCCCGTAGCGCTCTGGGTCCGGCACCCACAGGGCGAACACGACGGCGCCGTCGGGGTCCGTGTAGCGCTGCAGCTGCTCCCCGAGCCCGTACCCGTAGAAGATGTTGTCGCCGAGGATCAGGGCGACCTTGTCGTCGCCGATGAACTCCTCGCCGATCAGGAACGCGGCGGCGAGCCCGTTCGGCTCGGGCTGCTCGGCGTACTCGAAGCGGCACCCCCACTGGCTGCCGTCGCCGAGCAGGCCGCGGAACAGGGGGAGCTGCTCGGGCGTGGAGATGATGAGGATCTCGTTGATCCGGGCGTGGAGCAGCGTGGAGATCGGGTAGTAGACGAGCGGCTTGTCGTAGACGTGCATCAGCTGCTTCGACGTGGCTCGACTGGCCGGGCTGAGCCGGGTGGCCCGCCCGCCGGCGAGGACGATGCCCTTCACCGGGCTGCTCCGGGGCGCGCGACTCGGGAGGTGGCGGCGGTCGACATGGAGGACCGATTGTGCCACCTCCGCCCGATCGATCCCCATCGACGCCGGCTCGAGGCGCGCCGGCCGCGCTAGCAGTCCACGCCGGGCGGCGGGGTGGGGACCTCGCCGATCACCGTGGTCGTCGTGGTGCTGCCCGTCGGCGCCGTGGCGGTCGTCGGGGCGGCGGCCACCGACGTGGTGGTGGTCGACGGCGCCGGCCGGGGCGTGGTGAGGACGCCGCGGTGGTCGAGGCCGGTGACGACCACGACGTCGCCGTCGAGCGGGCCCTCGACGAGCTCGAGGACCGGTTCCGGGTCGAGGTGCCGGGCCACGAGGTGCGCGGCCGCCTCCTGCCCGGCGGTGTGGCGCACGACGGTGCGGGCGACGCCGAAGTCGTCGGCCTCGCCGACGCCGACCGTGGTGAACCCGGCCCGGGCCAGCCCGTCGCTCACCGCGCCGGCCTCGCCGGCGCGGCCGGAGCCGTTGAGGACCTGCACCCGCACGTCGGCGGCCGTCACGTCGCCGGCGTCGATGCCCCGGAACAGGTCGAGGGTGGGGCGGGCCTCGGCGTCGATCAGTCGGAGCACGGCCGCGCCGCCGATCGTGCCGTCGGTCACCGGCAGGCGGTGGCGGACGAGGCGGGCCGGGTCGAAGAGCCGGAACCGGCTGGCCAGGGTGGCGAGGTCCTCCGCCGTCCACTGGTCGTCGACGGTGACGGCGGCGAGGGCCGCGTCGATCAGGCTGTCGAGCTTCACGGGGTTGCGGGCGCCCCGCTCGATCGCCCGCCGGATGGCCCGCACGATGAAGTCCTGCTGGCGGCTCATCCGGCCGTGGTCCCCGGTGGGGTCGGTGCGCCAGCGCCCGTCCACGAGCGTCTGCAGGTGGCGGGCCCGCACGTAGGCCAGGGACTGGTCGGGGTCGAGGAGCACGCAGCCGGGCTCGGGGACCGAGAGCCCGGCCTGACGGTCCCGGGTGGGGTGCTCGAACCACACCTCCACCCCGCCGACGACGGACACGAGCTCGCGGAACGCCGCGAAGTCGACCTGGGCGTAGTGGTGGATCGGGATGCCGAGGTAGCCCTCGATCGTGGCGATGAGCTCTGGGGCGCCGCCGACCTGGATCGCGGTGTTGATCCGCTGGTTCCCGCCGGAGGCGAGCGGGACCCACAGGTCCCGGGGGATCGACAGCAGGTGGGCCTGCGAGGCGGCCGGGTCCACCCGCAGCACCATCATCGTGTCGGACCGCAGGCCGGCGTCTCGGCCGCGGGTGACCGGGTCGTCGGGGTCGAGGCGAGCGGCGCTGTCGACGCCGACGAGGAGGATGTTCTGGGGCTCGTCGCTCGTGGTCCCGCCGGTGAGGACCGTGCCCAGCTCGACGCGGGCGAGGCGACTGTACTTGCTGTACGCGTACCCGAAGGCGCCTGCGGTGGCGAGCAGCGCCACCACCAGCGTGGCGCACAGCGTCAGGACGAGGCGCTGGCCCCAGGTGCGCCGACCCCGCCGGACCCGCCCGCGCCGTCGGGTCACCGGACGGGGAGCCCCAGCTCTCGGCTGATGACGAGCCGCTGGATCTCGCTCGTCCCCTCGCCGATCTCCAGGATCTTGGCGTCCCGGTAGAAGCGCGACACCGGGGTCTCGTCGATGAACCCGTACCCGCCGAAGATCTGGGTGGCGATGCGGGTGGCCGTGACCGCGGCCTCCGTGGTGTGGAGCTTGGCCATCGCCGCGGCCTGCTTGAACGGCCGGCCGGTGTCGCGCCGCCAGGCCGCCTGGTAGGTGATGAGCCGGGCCGTCTCCGCCATCACCGCGAGGTCGGCCACCTGGAAGGCCACGCCCTGGTTCGAGCCGATCGGGCGGCCGAAGGCGTGGCGGTCGTTGGCGTAGGCGAGCGAGTGCTCGAGGCAGGCCTGGATGCAGCCGACGGCCAGCGCCGAGATCGCGATGCGGCCCTCGTCGAGGATGTCGAGGAACTGGGCGAAGCCGCGGCCCCGCTCGCCGAGCAGGTGGTCCTCGGGGACCCGGCACTCGGTGAACGTGAGCCCGTGGGTGTCCGAGGCGTGCCAGCCCATCTTGCGGTAGGCCGGCTGGACCTCGAGGCCCGGCGTCCCGGCCGGCACGACGATGGCGCTGATCTCCCCGGGGCCGGTGCGGGCCGTCACCGTCACGAGCGACGTGATCGGGGTGCCGGAGTTCGTGATGAACGCCTTCTCGCCGTCGATGACCCACTCCCCCGCCGCCTCGTCGAGGCGGGCGGTGGTGCGGGTTCCGCCGGCGTCGCTGCCCGCCTCGGGCTCGGTGAGCCCGAACCCGCCGAGCGCCCGCCCGGCGCACAGGTCGGGCAGCCAGCGCTGCTTCTGCTCGTCGGTGCCGTACTTGTGGATCGGCGCCGCGCCGAGGCCCACGCCGGCCTCGAGGGTGATCGCCATCGAGTGGTCCACCCGGGCCAGCTCCTCGATGGCGATGCACAGCATCGTGAGGTCGCCCCCGCCGCCGCCGTACTCCTCGGGGAACGGGATCCCGAAGAGCCCGAGGTCGCCCATCGCCCGCACGACGTCCACCGGGAAGTGGTGGTCGCGGTCCCAGTCCGCGGCGTGGGGGGCGATCTCGGACTCGGCGAAGTCCCGCACCGTCCGGCGCAGGGCCTCGTGCTCGTCGGTGAACTCGATGTGCACAGAGCCTCCC
>DATGRC010000237.1:0-5240 GCA_035303865.1 Acidimicrobiales bacterium | reverse complement strand
CAACGTCATCACCCCCGTCGAGCTGCGAGCCCTCCTGAGCGACGACGCCACCGTGCACCTCATCGACGTGCGCACCTCGGCGGAGTTCGACGCCGCCCACATCCCCGGCTCGTACCACGTCCCCCTCGAGACCCTCAGCGAGCACCGCGACGAGTTCCGGGCCCTCAGCCAGCAGGTCGTGCTCATCTGCCAGTCCGGCGGCCGGGCCAGCCAGGCCGGCGAGATGCTCGCCGCCGCCGGCCTCACGAACGTGCGCGTCCTCGAGGGCGGCCTCGGCCAGTGGACCCTCACCGGCGGCCCCGTCGACCGGGGCCGCGGCCGGTGGAGCCTCGAGCGCCAGGTCCGGGGCGTCGCCGGCTCGCTCGTCGTGCTGTCCGTGGTCGCCAGCCTCTTCGTGCCCGCGCTCGTCGTCGTCGCCGGCCTCGTCGGCGCCGGGCTCGTCTTCTCCGCGCTCACCAACACCTGCGGGATGGCGCTGCTGCTCGCCAAGCTCCCGTACAACCGGGGCGCGGCGTGCGACGTGCGCGAGGTCGTCTCCCAGCTCACCCAGCCCACCCCGACGCTCCGAGCGCCGCACTCCTAGGAGGAGCCATGCACTTCACGCAGTACTACCTCGACTGCCTGTCCCAGGCGTCCTACCTGATCGGGGACACCACCACCGGCCGGGCCGTGGTGGTCGACCCCCGCCGCGACGTGCAGGAGTACCTCGACGACGCGGCGGCCAACGGGCTCACGATCGAGCTCGTCATCGAGACCCACTTCCACGCCGACTTCCTCTCCGGCCACCTCGAGCTGGCCGCCGCCACCGGCGCCGAGATCGGCTTCGGGGAGGTGGCCGAGACCGAGTTCCCGAGCCGCAAGCTGCGCGACGGCGAGCGCATCTCGCTCGGCGAGGTCACCCTCGAGATCCGGGCCACGCCGGGCCACACGCCCGAGTCGATCAGCATCGTCGTCTACGAGCACCCCGACGACGAGGTCCCCTACGGGGTCCTCACCGGCGACACGCTGTTCATCGGCGACGTCGGCCGGCCCGACCTGCTCGGCTCGATCGGGTTCACCGCCGACGAGCTGGCCCGCGACCTGCACCGGTCGCTCCACGAGAAGCTGCTCACCCTGCCCGATGCGACGCGGGTGTTCCCGGCCCACGGCGCCGGGTCGGCGTGCGGCAAGAACCTGTCCACCGAGACGCAGTCCACGATCGGCGAGCAGCGCCGCACCAACTACGCCGTGCAGCCGATGACCCCCGACGAGTTCGTCGACCTCGTCACCGCCGACCAGCCCGCCGCGCCCGAGTACTTCCCCTACGACGCCATCCTGAACCGCAAGGACCGCGCCCTCCTCGACGAGGGCGACGCCCCGGCACCGGTCACCCTCGACCAGCTGCTCGACGAGCAGGCCGCCGGCGCCGTCGTCATCGACACCCGCGAGCCGGACGTGTTCGCCAAGGGCCACCTGCGGGGCTCGGTGAACATCGGCATCAGCGGGCGCTTCGCCGAGTACGTCGGCACCGTCGTCGGTCCCGACCAGCCGGTGCTGCTCGTGGGCGACGAGGCGGCCGTGGCCGAGGCGAAGCTCCGCATGGGCCGCATCGGCTACGATCGGGTGGTCGGGGCGCTCACCGATCTCGAGGCGGCGATGGTGGCCAACCCCGACCGGGTGGACCGGGCCAGCCAGCTCACCGCCGTCGCGCTGCGCGAGGCCCGAGACCGCGGCCAGGCGATGGCGCTGATCGACGTCCGCAACCCCGGCGAGGTGAAGCTGGGCCGGATCGATGGCGCCGAGCACATCCCGCTGGCCCACCTGCGCGACCACCTCGCCGAGCTCGACCGGCACGTGCCCACCGTCGTCTACTGCGCCGGCGGGTACCGCTCCTCGATCGCCGCCAGCCTGCTGCGCTCGGCCGGCTTCGCCGACGTGTCCGACCTCATCGGCGGCTACGGCGCCTGGCTGGTGATGGATCAGCCCACCAGCGCGGTGGGCTGATCCGGCCACGGCCCCCGCGGCCCCGGGTTGCGGCGCGGCGGGGGTCGGCCCGTACGCTGGGCGGTGCCGCCGGCAGCCACCCAGGCGCTGGACGGTCGAGGAGGTAACCACCATGCGCTCGTCGCTCACCGCGCCCGCCGTCCGGTCCCGGAAGGTCCGAGACGGCGCCGCCCCGCTCGTCATGGTCACGGCCTACGACGCCCCCGGTGCCCGCATCGCGGACGAGGCCGGGGTCGACCTGATCCTCGTGGGGGACTCGGTCGCCATGGTCGTCCTCGGCTACGACGACACCCTCCAGGTGTCGGTCGAGGACCTGGCCCACCACACCGCGGCCGTCGCCCGGGGGCTCGCCACCTCGGCGCCCGACCGGGAGGCGAAGAAGCCGCTCGTCGTGGCCGACCTGCCCTGGATGAGCTACCACACCACCCCGGTGGACGCGATCGGCAACGCCGCCGCCCTCGTCCGTGCCGGCGCCCAGGCGGTGAAGCTCGAGGGCGGCCGCAAGCGCATCCCGATGGTGGAGGCGATCGTCGACGCCGAGATCCCGGTGATGGGCCACATCGGGCTCACCCCCCAGTCGGTCCACGCCATGGGCGGCTTCAAGGTGCAGGGCCGCCAGCACGACGCCGCCCTCGCCCTCGTCGACGACGCCAAGGCCCTCGAGTCGGCCGGCTGCTTCTCGATCGTGCTCGAGGGCGTGCCCGACGAGGTGGCCCGCATGGTCACCGACGCCGTGGACGTCCCCACGATCGGCATCGGCGCCGGCCCGGGCTGCGACGGCCAGGTGCTCGTCTACCACGACGTCCTCGGCATCGAGGACCGGATCCTGCCGAAGTTCGTGCGCCGCTACGCCGACGTGAAGGCCATCTCAGTCGAGGCGATCGCCGCCTACGCGGCCGACGTGCGCGCCGGCGCCTTCCCCGGCCCTGACGAGAGCTACCACCTCACCGCCGAGGTGGCCGAGACCCTCGGCCTCTACGGCCACCGCCCCGACGAGCCCTAGCCCGAGGCAATGCGTCCCGCTCGGCCGGGCCCGAGGCAATGCGACCCACATGCGGGACCGATTGCCTCGCGCCCGCTGGCGTGGGACCCATTGCCTCGCCCGGCTGGGCCGGTGAGGGCGTCGGTGCGGCTCAGGGGCTGAGGACGTCGCGGAGCTGGGCGAGGCGCTCGGGGACGATCGAGCAGCTCACCCACCGGCCGACCTTCTCCTTGGTGATGAGGCCGGCCTCGGCGAGGACCGACAGGTGGTGGGACACGGTGGACTGCGACCGGCCGACCGGGCCCTCCAGGTCGCACGAGCACGCCGTGCGGTCGGGTGCGGCCGCGATCAGCGACAGCAGCTGCAGCCGGACCGGGTCGGCGAGCGCCTTGAACGCCTCGGCCAGCGCCTCGGCGCCCTCCGGCGACAGGGCCGACGACACCAGCGGGGCGCAGCACCCCTCGGGGAGCGCAGCGACCGCAGATCCCATGGCCAACCTCCTGGCATCCATCGACGCCTGTCGATACAGTCCGGCCCGTCGATCCATCGACGAACGTCCATACGTTACCGGGGAGGCCCCCACATGGCCCGTGTCCAGCTCGCCCTCAACGTCTCCGACGTCGACGCCGCCGTCGCCTTCTACTCGAAGCTGTTCGACACCGAGCCGGCCAAGCGCCGCGAGGGCTACGCCAGCTTCGCCGTCGACGCCCCGCCGCTGAAGCTCGTCCTCATCGAGAACCCCGCCGACGCGGGATCGCTCAACCACCTGGGCGTGGAGGTCGCCTCCACCGAGGAGGTCACCGCCGCGCAGGCCCGTCTCGCCGGCCAGGGGCTGGACACCGTGACGGAGGAGCACGTGGCCTGCTGCTACGCGCTGCAGGACAAGGTGTGGGTGGACGACCCCGACGGCGCGCCCTGGGAGATCTACACCGTGCTCGCCGACAGCGACGCGCCCGCCGGCGCCCTCCGCACCGTCGACGTCTGCGGCCCTGACGCCTGCGGCGTCGAGCCCCTCCCCGCCGACCCGGCCACCGCCGCCGGCACCTGCTGCTGACCCCACCTGCCCGAGGCAATGCGTCCCGCTCGAGCGGGCCTGAGGGAATTCGTCCCACATGCGGGTCTGGGTGCCTCAGGCCCGCCGTCGCGGGTCGCATTGCCTCGCCCGGGTTGGGGTCGACGACGGGGCGGGGGCGGGGCTGCGAACATGGCGGGCGATGGCCCTGGCCCGATCCACCCGCGGCCGGCTCGCTGCCCTCGGCGGCGTCGCCGTCCTGACCCTCCTCGTGGCCGCCTGCGGCTCGGGGGACGACGACGGCGCGAGCGCCTCGACGACGGCGGAGGCCGCGGCTCCCGCCACCGACGGCGAGGCGGGGCCGTCCACCGAGGACCCACCGAGCTCGACGGCGCCGTCGACCACCGCGCCCGACGACGAGGGCCGGCCCGGGGACCCTGACCGGGTGCCGCTGCCCGGGTTCGGCGAGGTGGCCGTGCGGGTCCGCCCCGCCGGCGGCGGCGACTGGCTGTCGTGGTGCCTGCTCGCCGCGCTCGACGGCGCCCAGCGAGCCCAGGGGCTGATGGGCGTGACCGACCTCCAGGGCTACGACGGGATGGTCTTCGGCTACGACCGCGACGTCGAGAACGCGTTCTGGATGCGCAACACGCCGACGCCGCTGTCGATCGCGTGGATCACCGCCGACGGCGACATCGTGTCCACCGCGGACATGGAGCCCTGCCCCGACACCGAGGCCACCTGCCCCACCTACCCGCCGGGCGGACCGTACCGGTACGCGATCGAGGTCTTCCAGGGCGACCTGCCGGCCCTCGGGATCACCGAGGGCGCCACCGTCGAGGTCGGCGGCGAGTGCCGCCCCCGCCACGGCGACGCCGGCGCCGGCTGAGCGCCGAGCCGCTAGGCCGAGGCGGTTCGGGCGTCGGTCACCACCAGCGCGGCGTAGATCGTGCGCTTGGCGGCCGGCTCGTCCACGCCGAGCGCCGCGCACTGCTCGATCCACGAGCCCAGGCGCCGCCGGTCGTGGTCGTCCTCGCCCGCCACGCCGAAGGCGTGGCCGCCGATGGCCCCGGTGACGGCCGCGGAGCTGCCCCCGCCCATGGCCGCTGACCGGGTGCCTGGTCGTTGCAGGTAGACCCCGGCGAGCACCTGCTCGCCAGGGTTGAGGTGCGTGGCGACGCGGCGCGCGATGCGCGGCGTCTCGTCCGGCCTGCGGCCGATGAAGCGTCCCATTCCCCCGCCTCCCGTCGGTCGTCTTCGCTGGCA
>DATGRC010000236.1:0-6398 GCA_035303865.1 Acidimicrobiales bacterium | reverse complement strand
GCGGGTGTCAGCCGACGTCCCAGGTGGCGCCGGAGCGCAGCAGGTCGGCCAGGTCGCCGGGGCCCCGCTCGTCGCGGGCCGCGGTGATCTGGGCCTCGACGCCCTCGCCGTAGGCGGGGCGCACCACGTCGCGGAACACGCCGATGGGGGTCGGCTCGTGCGGGCCCCGGGCCAGGCGCGACAGCATGAAGGCCACGCTGGGGTCGTCGCGGGTCTCGTCGTGCACCAGCAGCGCGTCCTCGCCCACGTCGGCCACGTCGACCAGGTGGGCGCCCCGCTGGCTGTCGATGACGACGCCCCGGGAGCCGTCGGGCCCGAAGCGGATGGGCTCGCCGTGGCGCAGCGGGATGAGCATGTCTTCGCGGTGCGCCTTGCCGGTGATCTGCTCGAACGCCCCGTCGTTGAACACGTTGCAGTTCTGGTAGATCTCGACCAGCGAGGCCCCGCGGTGCTCGTGGGCCCGCCGGATGACCTCCATCATGTGGCGCCGGTCCATGTCGTGGGTGCGGGCCACGAAGGTGGCCTCGGCCCCGATGGCGACGCTCACCGGGTTGAAGGGGTGGTCGAGGCTGCCGAAGGGCGTCGACTTGGTGACCTTGCCCACCTCGCTGGTGGGCGAGTACTGCCCCTTGGTCAGCCCGTAGATCTGGTTGTTGAACATCAGGATCGTGATGTTGATGTTCCGGCGCAGCGCGTGGATCAGGTGGTTCCCGCCGATCGACAGGGCGTCGCCGTCGCCGGACACCACCCACACGTGCAGGTCGGGCCGAGCCATGGCCAGGCCGGTGGCGATGGCCGGGGCCCGCCCGTGGATCGAGTGCATCCCGTAGGTGTTCATGTAGTACGGGAAGCGGGCGGCGCAGCCGATGCCCGACACGAACACCGTGTCCTCGCGCCGCACCCCGAGGTCGGGCATGAGGAGCTGGATGGCGGCGAGGATCGAGTAGTCGCCGCAGCCGGGGCACCAGCGGACCTCCTGGTCGCTGGCCCAGTCCTTGCGGGTGGTGACGGGGACCTCGACGGCGGTCATCGGGCTCCTCCCAGGAGGTCGAGGGCGGCGTCTTCCAGCTCGCCGGCGGTGAACGGGACGCCCCGGACCTTGGTGATCGAGCGGACGTCCACGAGGTACTCGGCCCGCAGCAGGCGGGACAGCTGGCCCAGGTTCATCTCCGGTGCAACGACGAGCGGGTAGCGGGCCAGGATCTCGCCGAGGTTGGGCGGCAGGGGGTTCAGGTGGCGGAGGTGCACCATCGCCACCCGCCGGCCCCGCGAGCGCAGCCGCCCCATCGCGCCGTCGATGGCGCCCCAGGTGGAGCCCCACCCCACGAAGAGCAGCTCGGCGTCGTCGACGTCGCCCTCCACCTGGGCGTCAGGGATGTCCCTGGCGATCCCGGCCACCTTCTCGGCCCGCAGGTGGACCATCCGCTCGTGGTTGCCGGGGTCGTAGCTGACGTTGCCGGAGCCGTCCGCCTTCTCGAGGCCGCCGATGCGGTGCATCAGCCCGGGGGTGCCGGGCACGGCGATGTCGCGGGCGAGGGTCTGCGGGTCCCGCTTGTAGGGCCAGAACACGCCGGTGCCGTCGGGGGTGGTGTGGTTCGGCTCGGTGGCGAAGGTGGTGGAGATGTCGGGCAGGTCGGCCACGTCCGGGATGCGCCAAGGCTCCGTGCCGTTGGCGAGGTACCCGTCGGAGAGCAGCACCACCGGCGTGCGGTACTTGAGCGCGATGCGGGCCGCCTCGATGGCCGCGTGGAAGCACTCGGCCGGGCTGTGGGGGGCCACGATCGGCAGCGGCGACTCGCCGTGGCGGCCGTAGTAGGCCATGAGCAGGTCCGCCTGCTCGGTCTTGGTGGGCAGCCCGGTGGAGGGCCCGCCTCGCTGGATGTCGACGATCACGAGCGGCAGCTCGAGGCTCACGGCGAGGCCCATCGCCTCGGCCTTGAGCGCCATGCCCGGGCCGCTCGTGGTGGTGACGGCGAGGTGACCGCCGTAGGCCGCGCCGATCGCCGCGCCGATGCCGGCGATCTCGTCCTCGGCCTGCAGGGTGCGGACCCCGAAGCGCTTGTGCTTGGACAGCTCGTGGAGGATGTCCGAGGCCGGGGTGATCGGGTACGACCCGAGGAACAGCGGCAGCCCGGAGAGCTGGCTGGCGGCCACGAGGCCCCAGGCCAGCGCGGTGTTGCCGTTGATGTTCGTGTAGGTGCCCGGCGGCTGGGCGGCCGGGCGCACCTCGAAGGGGTGGTCGAACAGCTCGGCCGTCTCGCCGAAGGCGTGGCCGGCCCGGAACGCGGCCAGGTTGGCGTCGCGCACCTGCGGCTTGGCGGCGAAGCGCTCCTCGATCCACCTGATCGTGGTCTCCACCGGGCGGGTGTACATCCACGACACCAGCCCGAGCGCGAAGAAGTTCTTCGAGCGCTCCGCGTCGCGCGGCTTCACGCCGAGGTGCTCCACGGCTCGCTGGGTGAGCGAGGTCATCGGGATCTCGTAGACCTTGTACGCCTCGAGCGAGCCGTCCTCGAGCGGGTTGGCGTCGTAGCCGGCCTTGGCCAGGTTCCGCGCCTCGAACGCGTCCACGTTCACGATCACCGTGCTGCCCGGCTCGAGGCGCGGCAGCTCGTTGCGCAGCGCGGCGGGGTTCATGGCGACGAGGACGTTCGGCGCGTCGCCCGGGGTGGTGATGGCGTGGTCCGAGATGTGGACCTGGAACGCCGACACCCCGGCCAGGGTGCCGGCCGGGGCGCGGATCTCCGCCGGGAAGTCCGGCAGGGTCGCGAGGTCGTTGCCGAAGACGGCGCTCGCGCTGGTGAACCGGTCACCGGTGAGCTGCATCCCGTCGCCGGAGTCGCCCGCGAAGCGGATGATGACGCGGTCAAGCCGCTGAGGTGCTGGAGCGCTGGTGCGCTCGGCGGTGTCGGACAACGCTGTCCTCCCCGTGGTGCTGTCGCGGCGGCGTCTCCTCGCCGCCTCCCGGGGACTGTACCGCCGGCGGCGCGGGGTTCCGCGCCGCCGGCGGCACCGGCCGCCTCGGCTCAGGTGATGGAGGCCTCGTAGATGCTCTTCACGGAGGCGTCGAGGGTGGCGTTGAACTCCTCGTCGCTCTGCTGGGCGGTGAGCCCCTCCGTGAACGCGCGGGAGAAGCTGGCGATCACGCCCTTGTTGCGGGCCAGGCGCTCGTTGGCCTCCTCCCGGGTGTAGCCGCCGGAGAGGGCCACCACCCGCAGGATCTTCGGGTGGGCGACGAGGTCGCCGTAGAAGCCGTCGACCGTGGGCAGGGTCAGCTTCAGCATCACCTGCTTGCCCTCGGGGAGCTGGTCGAGGTTGCGCAGGATCGCCGCCTTCAGCAGCTGCTCGGCCTCCGCCTTCTGCGGGCTCTTGATGTCCACCTCGGGCTCGAGGATCGGGACGAGCCCCGCGGCCAGGATCTGCCGGCCGATCTCGAACTGCTGGTCGACGTTGGCGGCCACGCCCTTCTCGTCCGCCAGCTTGATGACCGAGCGCATCTTCGTGCCGAACACCTTCTTGGCCTTGGCTCGCTCGAGGAGCTCGTCGAGGTCCGGGATCGGCTTCATCAGCTGGACGCCGTCGGCCTCCTCGGCGAGGCCCTTGTCCACCTTCAGGAACGGGACGACCTGCTTCTCCTCCCACAGGTACTCGGCGGTGTCGCGCCCGGCGACCTGCCGGTCCATCGTCTGCTCGAAGAGGATGGCGCCGACGATTCGCTCGCCGGTGAAGGCCGGGCTGGTCATGATCCGCGAGCGCATCTCGTGGATGAGGTCGAACATCTCGTCCTCACCCGAGTACTCGTCCTCCGCGATCCCGTAGAGGCGCAGGGCCTTCGGGGTGCTCCCGCCGCTCTGGTCGAGCGCGGCGATGAAGCCCCGGCCGTTCCTGACCTTCTCCAGCATGGCCTCGTTCATGTGCTTCTCCATCTGTGGTGAGAGAGGGGGTGCCGTCCCATCTTCGCTCACCCCTCGACGGCATGGGCAACCGGCGCCCCTCGCCCGGACCGTCAGCTGGCGGCGAGGTTCGCGGCGGCCGCGTCGAGCAGGCGGCGCGCCTGGGCCCGACGCCGGGCCGGGACGACGGCGGTGGCCGCCACCTCGGTGCGGCTCTGGGTGGCGCCGCCGGTGCGGAAGAAGCGTCGCCGGACCCGGCCCTGGAGGACCACGGGGGTGCCGGGCGCCAGCTCGCGCACGGCGGCGGACGGGTCGGCCACCGCCACCGGGACCACCTCGGCCGGTCCGTCGGGCGGCGCGACGCGCACCTCGAGGTGGGCGACCTGCTCCCCGGAGCGCAGCGTGCGCACCTCGGGGGCGCGATGGACGGTTCCGGCCAGGACGCAGACGTTCGTGGCGGGGTGCGGGCGGGACATCGGTGCCTCCTGGTGCGAGGCGGGTGGGTCCGGGGGAAGCACCCTGACCCTACGGGGAGGGTGCGACAGCCCGCACCGGGCTCAGCCGCCGAGGGCGCGGAGGCGGGCCGTCACGTCGCCCAGCTCGGGGTCGTTGGCGGCGACGATCTGGAAGAGCTGGCGGGCCCGGGGCACGTCGCCGGCCCGCTCGTAGAGGTCGGCCAGCGCGTAGGTGACCCGCAGGTGGTGCTCCTGGGGTCGCCGGCTCGGCGGCTTGGACGCCTCGAGCACGGCGATGGCGTCGGCCAGACGACCCTGATCGGCGAGGGAGCCGGCGTACACGATCCGGCCCTCGGCCACGAGCGCGGCGCTCGGCGACGCCTTCTTGAGGTCCTCCCAGGCCTCCTCGACCTTGGCGTGGCGGCCCAGCGCCCGGTAGCAGTCGGCGATCACCGGGTGCTGCTCGGTGGTGCCGGCCAGCTCGGTGAAGGCCTCGAGCTCGGCGATGGCCTGCTTCCACCGGCCCAGGCGGTAGTAGGTGAGCCCGAGCAGCTCCCGCACCGACTCCGCGGTGGGGGCCGCCTCGGCCAGGGGCCGCAGGATGCGGCGGGCCTCGTCGAAGCGCTCGCGCCGGAACGCCCGAGACGCCTCCTTCATCCGCTGCTCGAAGCGCTCGAGCCGGGCCGGGGGCACGGCCCGCCGCAGCGACGGGTCGACGTCGAGGCCGCCCTCGTCCGCCGGCGATGCGCTCCGGCGGGCCGACGAGCGGCCCCGGTCGACGGCGCCGGCGGCCTGGTCGCGCACCGAGCCCTCGTCGATCCACACCTCGGGCTCCCAGTCCTCGCGCCCGGCCGCTTCCCGGAAGGCCTCGGAGGCGCCGCGGCCCCGTCCCTCGTCGCGCAGGCGACCGGCGCCCCGGCGGGCCACCCCGCCCCAGCCGGCCCGCTGCCCCTTCGCGTCGTCGGCGGCGCGCGCCGCGGCTCGCTTGGCCCACGGCATCTCGCTCGCCGGGCGATCCTCGGGTCCGCCCCGGCGCGACCCGCCGGCGCCGCCTCCACCGCCGCGCCCGGCCCCCGCCGAGCGCGCGCCGTCCGCCGCGCCCCGGCCGGACCTCCCGGACCGCGGGCCGGGGCCCTCGCGCCGCGGACCGCCGGGGCGACCGTCCCCGCGCGGGCTGGGCCCGTCGCCGCGGCCGCGGCGAGGCGGGGCGCCGTCGCTGCCGCTGGCGCCGCGACCTCGCCGGTCATCGCCGCGCCGGGGCTGCCCGCCCGAACCGCCCTTGCGGCGCGCGTCGCCACCGCCGGCCCCGGAGCGGGGCGGGCGACCGGAGCGGCCTCGGCGGCCAGGGTCGGAGGAGTCGGGTCCAGGCATGAGGGGACGAGCCTATCGGGGTGGGAACAGGGGTCGAAAACGACGAAGGCCCCCGCTTGCGCAGCGGGGGCCTTCGCACGTGCGAGCTCGGCGGCGTCCTACTCTCCCAGGGCCTCTCGGCCCAAGTACCATCGGCGCTGGAGGGCTTAACTTCCGTGTTCGGAATGGGAACGGGTGGATCCCCTCCGCTATGGCCACCGAAACCTGTTGCCAAAGGCGCAGCCACCCGACGGGTGGCGCAGCTCCTTGGAGAACTCCATAGCGAGCACGAACGTCATTGTCGATCCAAGCCCTCGGCCGATTAGTACCGGTCGGCTGAACACATTGCTGTGCGTACACCTCCGGCCTATCAACGTGATGGTCTGTCACGGGCCTTACCTGGTTGACCCAGTGGGAAACCTCATCTTGGAACGGGCTTCGTACTTAGATGCTTTCAGCACTTATCCCTTCCGCAGGTCGCTAACCAGCCGTGCCCTTGGCAGGACAACTGGCACACGAGAGCTGCGTCCGTCCCGGTCCTCTCGTACTAGGGACAGCCTTCCTCAAGTTTCCTCCGGCTGCAGCGGATAGGGACCGAACTGTCTCACGACGTTCTAAACCCAGCTCGCGTACCGCTTTAATGGGCGAACAGCCCAACCCTTGGGACCTGCTTCAGCCCCAGGATGCGATGAGCCGACAT
>DATGRC010000235.1:0-9282 GCA_035303865.1 Acidimicrobiales bacterium | reverse complement strand
CTCGGCGGGGCGCTGCCCACCCGGTCGGCGGCCGTGGCGATCGCGGCCGCCGTGGCCCTCCTCGTCGTCGCGGCCGAGGTCCACCGCCGCCACGACCGCCGCTTCGTCGACCTGCTGTGACCGCTCCCTCCGCTCCCCTCCCGGCCATCGAGCTGGACGGCGTCGGCAAGCGCTACCGGCTGGCCGAGCGCTCGCTCGTGCAGGCGCTGCGCCCGAGCCGCCGCCGGGCCGTCCGCCACCTCTGGGCGGTGCGGGACCTCGACCTGCGGGTCGAGCCCGGTGAGACCGTGGGCCTGCTCGGCCACAACGGCGCCGGCAAGAGCACGCTGCTGCGGATGATGGCCGGGGTCAGCGAGCCCAGCACCGGCCGGGTCACCGTGCGGGGGCGGGTGGCTCCGCTCATCAGCGTGGGCGTGGGCTTCCACCAGGAGCTCACCGGCCGGGAGAACGTCTACGTCAACGGGATGCTGCTCGGCCTCACCCGGGCCGAGGTGGAGGCCCGCTTCGACGAGATCGTCGACTTCGCCGAGCTGCGGGACCGCATCGACACGCCGGTGAAGTTCTACTCGTCGGGGATGTTCATGCGGCTGGGCTTCTCGGTCGCCGTCCACGTCGACCCCGACGTGCTCCTCGTCGACGAGGTCCTCGCCGTCGGCGACGTCGCCTTCCAGCTCAAGTGCTTCGACCGGATGCGCGAGCTGAGCGCCCGGGGCACGACGATCGTGCTCGTCTCCCACTCGATGCACGCCATCGGGCTGCTCTGCCCCCGAGCGCTCCTCGTCCAGGGCGGCCGCCTCGTCTTCGACGGACCGAGCGAGCAGGCCATCGAGGAGCACCACCGGCTCCTCGCGCTCGGGATGGCGGCCGCGGACGGCGCCGAGCCCGACGAGCCCGTCACCGTCGACGCCGAGGTCCGCCGCGGCGACGTCGCGGTGGCCCGGGCCGAGCAGGACGATGAGCTGCGGGTGGTGGGGCGGGTCCGCTTCGACGCCGCGGTCGACGACCCGCGGCTCGTGTTCCGGGTGATGTCGGAGGACGGCCAGCTGGCCTACCAGTACGACGCCCCGATGGGCCACCGGCACCGCAGCTACCGGGCCGGCGACGTCGCCGCCGCCGAGGTGCGGTTCCGCCCGGCGCTCGGCGCCGGCGGCACGTTCCGGCTCCACCTGCTCGTCACCGACCCGGAGGGCCGGCGGGTGCTCGGCCAGAACCGGGCGCCGCTCCTGCTCTACGTGCCGCCCCGCTACGGGGTGCAGGGCTTCGCCGACCTGGGGGCGGCGGTGTCGCTCGACGGCTACGACTTCCCCCACCGGCCGCTCACGCTCGGGCCGGGGGCGGCGGGCGCCGACGCGTTCACCGGGGCGGGCGAGCGGTGAGGCGGGCCCGCCTCCGGGTGGGCGTGCCGGAGGTGATCCGGCGGTACCCGCCGCAGAGCTCGGCCGGGCGCATCTGGCGCAACGGCCTCGCGGTCGTCGGCCGCTCCGCCACGGTGGTGGTGGACGACCCCGGCCGGCGGCTCGGACGGCTGCGCCGCCGAGTCGACGTGTGGCTCACCGACGGGCACCAGGGTCCGATCGACGCCGCGGCCCCGGTGGTGGCCCACCTCCACGAGGCGGCCTGGTCGGCCCCCGAGCTGCGCCCGCTGTTCGAGCCGGGGTTCCTCGAGCAGTACGAGGCCCCGTCGGCGGCGGCCGCCGCGGCGGCCTCGGTGGTGCTGACGGTGTCGCACGCCTCGGCCGGCCAGATCGTGCGCGAGTACGGCGTGCCCGAGGACCGGGTGGTGGTGGCCCACAACGGGGTGGACCACGCCGTGTACCGCCCGGGCCGGCCCGGCGCCGAGGCGCTCATCGACGCCGCCGGCGGCGACGGCCGCGCCCCCTACGTGCTGTTCGTGTCCACGCTGCACCCCCGCAAGAACCTGGCCGCGCTGCGCGACGCCATGGCCGAGCTCGTGCGCCGCGGGCTCCCGCACCGGCTCGTCCTCGTCGCCGGCCCGGCCCCGGACCGAGCCGAGCAGGCCGACCTCGAGGCGGCCGCCACCGCACCGATCCCGGGCACGGACGAGCCGGTCGTGAACCTCGCGGGCGTGGACGACGCGTCGGTGGCGGCGCTGATGGGCGGGGCCGCCGCGTTCTGCCTGCCCAGCCTGATGGAGGGGTTCGGGATGGCGGTGGCCGAGGCGATGGCCTGCGGTGCGCCGGTCGTCGTGGCCGACGCCGGCGCCCTGCCGGAGGTGGTCGACGGCGCCGGCGTGGTGTGCGAGCCCACCGCGGCGGCCCTGGCCGCGGCCCTGCACCCTGTCCTCACCGATCCCGAGGTGGCCGCCCGGATGCGGGCGCGCTCGCTGATCCGGGCCCAGGACTTCAGCTGGTCGGCGATGGGGGCCCGCTGGTGCGAGGCGCTCGAGCTGGCGGTGGCGCGGTGAGCGGGACGAGCAGGCAGGAACGGGACGGACGGTCACGAAGGGTGAGGGTCGGTAGCATCCGGGCCGCCGGGGACCGGGGGGAGGCGACGCGCAGATGAGCGACACGAGCGCCGGGACCGCCGCCGCGACGGGGTTCCGGCTCGGGACCCGACCGGCCCTCGACGGCATCCGGGGGCTCGGCATCGCGCTCGTCGTGGTGTTCCACTCGATGACCTACCTGGTCGACTGGTACGGCGCCTACGGGGAGCGGGTGCTGCCGGGCGCGTTCCTCGCCGTCGACGTGTTCTTCGCCCTGTCGGGCTTCCTGATCACGATGCTGCTGCTGGAGGAGCGGGCCCGGCACCGGCAGTACTCGTTCAAGCTCTTCTACATCCGGCGGGCCCTGCGCCTGCTGCCGGCGGTGCTCGCCGTGCTCGGCCTCTTCGCCGTGTACGTGGTGCTCTCGCCCGAGGCGGGGGTGCGGGACCTGGCCCGCACCGTGTTCCGGGTGCTGACCTACAGCTCGAACTTCGTGATCGGCGAGGACCCGTTCCTCACGGAGTGGTTCGGCCAGAGCTGGTCGCTGGCCATCGAGGAGCAGTTCTACATCGTGTGGCCGCTGGCCCTGGTCGGGCTGATCGCCGCTACCCGGAACCGGCCCCGCCTGATGGTGGGGGTGCTCGCCGCCGTGGTCGTCGCCTTCTCCCTGTGGCGGGCCGCGCTCATCGGCATCCACGACGGCGTGTGGAGCTCCGTCTACTACCGGACCGACGCCCGCCTCGACCAGCCGCTCGTCGGGGCGCTGCTCGCCGTGGCCGTGCACCACGGCCTGATCTCGGACCGGCCCCGCCCCCGCCTCGGCCTCGTCGCCCTCGCGGTCTGGGTGCTGGCCACCCTCGTGGCCTCCCCGTTCGAGGTGGCCTACTACCGGTTCTGGGCACCGGTGATGGTGGTGACCTCGGCCGCGCTCGTGCTCGGCGTCGTCCACGGCGAGGGGCTCGCCGCCCGGGCCCTGTCGCTGCGCCCGGTGCGCTGGCTGGGCCGGCTCTCCTACGCCCTGTACCTCGTGCACGTCCCGGTGTTCGTGGCGGTGCTGCGGGCCGTGCCCGGCGAGGGCCGCAACGTGGTGCGGGTGGCGGTGGCCAACGCGCTGGCCCTCGCCATCACCGTCGCCATCCACCGGGTCGTCGAGCAGCCGGCGCTGCGGGTCAAGACCCGCTTCTCCCGCTCCAGCCACGCCGCAGCCCCGGCGACGCCCGAGGCCGCCGCCCCGGTCGTGGGCGGCGCCGCGCTGCCGGGCGCGCTGGCGGGCCCGGACGGCATCGTCGTGGCCCCGGCCGCCGAGGGCGAGGCCCCGTGACGGCCGACGCCGCCCGCGCGCTGCCGGTCCTGCCGGTCGAGCGCTGCCCCGGGTGCCGCCGCGCCGGCAGCGAGCCGCTCCGGGTGGGCGCCCACGAGCTGCGTCGCTGCACCACCTGCCGGCTCGTCCACGCCCCCGAGTACGCCGACCCCGACGCCGTCTACGTGGACGGCTACCTCACCGACGGGACCGACTTCGGTCCCCCCAACACGCTCGACCCCACGTTCCAGCGCTTCCTGGTCCACTGCGGGCACCGGCGCATGGCGGTGGCCGAGGCCGCCCTCGGCCAGCCGGCCGGGCGGATGCTCGACGTCGGCTGCGGCACCGGCGACGCCCTCGTGGCCGCCGCAGCCCGCGGCTGGGCGGCGGTGGGTGTGGAGCCGGTGGCCGAGTCCGCCGCCGCGTGCGCGGCCCGGGGCCTCGACGTGCGCTGCGCCCTGCTGCAGGAGTCCGGCCTGCCCGAGCGCAGCTTCGACCTCGTCACCGCGTTCCACGTCGTCGAGCACATGGCCGATGCCGTGTCGTTCCTCGAGCTGATCGCCCGCTGGGCCCGCCCGGGCGGGCTCGTCATGGTCGAGGTGCCGAACTTCGCCAGCGTCGACCGGCTCCGGCACCGGGACCGCTGGATCGGCCTGCGCCCGCTCGAGCACATCGGGCACTACGAGCCGGCCACGCTGGCCTCCACGATGCGCCGGGCCGGGCTCGAGGACGTCCGCACCCGCTCCCTCGGGTTCCTCTGGGAGGAGGCCGGGATCGGGACGGTCCTGCGGGACCTCGGCCTCGGGCGGTACCGGCGCTGGATGCGCCCCCTCGTCACCCCGCACGAGCGAGGCGGGGAGGTCGTGCTCACGCCCCGACCGACGCTGCGGCGGGCGCTCGGCGCGATCGAGGCGATCTACGACCGGCGCCAGCGCGGTCAGGTGCTCGTCGGCACCGGCCGCGTGCCCTGATCCCGCGGCGCCGGCGCCGCCGGGCCGGCGGGGAGCGGCGGCAGCGCCCCCCGGCGCGCCATGGTGGCGTGCAGGGCCAGCTCGCGGCGGCGGACGGCGGCGGCCTGCGCCCGGTCCGGGTGCGGGCGGCCGAGCGCGGCGCCGGCGCGCATGCGGGCCAGCGACGCCGCGGCGGCCACGGCGCAGCCCGCGGCCACCACCCGGGCCCGCCCGCGCGACCGGCGGCGGGCGATCACGTCGTAGGTGGCCGTCCAGTAGCGCAGCGAGCGCTCGTCGCCCCACGCCTGGGCGCCGGCGGCGTTGCCCACGTGGGGGATCGTCACGTCGGCGACGAGCACGGTCGGCCAGCCCCGGTCGGCCAGGCGCCAACACAGGTCGAGGTCCTCGGCGTACATGAACGACCGCTCGTCGTAGGGGGCCTCACCGCCGAGGGCGGCGGCCCGCACGAGGTGCACGGCACCGATGGCCCAGCCGACCGGACCGCCCCGGTGGGGCACGCCGCTCTCGAGGAGCAGCCGCTGCCCGAGCCGGCTCTGGCGCAGGCGCCGGGTGGACAGGGCGGCGACGAGCGGGACGAGGGCGCCGGGCACCCGGTAGGCGGAGGGCTGGTGCCGGCCGTCCGGGCCGACGAGGCGGGGCACGACCACGCCCGCGCCCGGGTGCGCCCCGGCCGCGTCCACGAGGCGGCGCAGGGAGCCCGGCGGCGGCTCGGTGTCGGGGTTGAGCGCCAGCAGCAGCGGCGCCGCCGAGCCGGCGAGGGCCTGGTTCATGGCCACCGCGTACCCCCGGTTCTCCGGGTTGACGGCCACCTCGACCCCGTGGCGGGCGGCCACCGCGGCGCTGTCGTCGGCCGAGTCGTTGTCGACCACGACGACCTCCGCGGGCACGCCGTCGAGGGCGGCGGGGAGCGCGGCGAGGCAGCGGTCGAGCAGGGGCGCGGTGTTCCACGACACGATGCCCACCCGCAGGACGGGCCGGTCGAGGGAGGTCACATCGGGGCGCCGGGCCGGTCCAGCCACGGCCCGGTGCGGTCCGTGCACAGGGCGGTGAGGTCGCAGGCGTCCTTGTAGGTGTCCATCGACTTCCAGAACCCGGGGTGGTGGAAGGCGAACAGCTCCCCCTTGGCCCCGAGGCCCGGCAGCACGTCGCGCTCGAGGTCCTCGCCCGGGTCCGGCCACAGGTCCACCACGCGGGCGTCCATCACGAAGAACCCGGCGTTGATGCGGTGGTCGGGCAGGCGGGGCTTCTCCCTGAAGCAGCGGATGCGCCCGTCGTCGTCCACGTCGATCGTGCCGTACTGGGACGGCAGCGGGACGGTGGTGAGCGTGGCCGCGCCCGGGTGGGAGCGGTGGAACTCGGCCAGCGCGACGAGGTCGACGTTGCCGAGCCCGTCGGCGTAGGTGAGGAAGAACTCGTCGCCGACGCGGTCGGCCAGCTGGCGCACCCGGCCGCCGGTGTTGGTGTCCCAACCGGTGTCGGCCACCTCCACCGTCCACGTCGACGGGAGGGTCTCGGCGAAGGCCTCGACCATCTCGATCTTGTAGCCGGCGGCGAGGACGAAGTCGGTGAAGCCCTGGGCGGCGTAGATCTCCATGAGGTGGGCGAGCACCGGGCGCTCGGCCACCTCGAGGAGCGGCTTCGGGACCTCCAGGGTGTGCGGGTAGGCCCGTGTGCCCTTGCCCCCGCAGAGGATCACGGTGCGCATGGGCGGGGATTGGACGCCGGGGGCGCGATCCCCTACCCGAACCGGAAGAACTTCCCGAACCGGGCAGGAGACCCCCCGACGACGGCGAACCCCCCGTGTCAGGCGGGTGGAGCGAACGCCTGGGGGTCAGATGGAGCTGGGTGCAGACAGCGAGCGGTCGACGGCGGCCGAGCTCTCGCGGCGCGCGCTCGACGTGGCCGTGGCCTCCGTGCTGCTCGTCCTCACCCTCCCGGTGCTCCTGCTGGTCCTCCTCGGCTGCGCGATCAGCCTGCGGGCCAACCCGATCTTCGTGCAGGAGCGGGTCGGGCACCGGGGCCGCCCGTTCCGGTTCCTCAAGGTCCGCACGCTGCCGCTGACGGCACCGGCCTACACGGACAAGCACCACCTCGACCTGAAGGCCGTCCCGGCATTCTGCCGGCTCGTGCGCAACCTGCACCTCGATGAGATCCCGCAGCTGCTGCTCGTGCTGATCGGCCGGATGAGCCTCGTCGGGCCCCGGCCCGAGATGCGGTGCCTGCACGACACGATGGACCCGGACTTCGCCACCCGCCGCACGTCGGTGCGCCCGGGCTGCACCGGGATCTGGCAGGTCAGCGAGGCCAGCCGGGGGCTCATCCGGGACGCGCCAGAGTACGACGACTTCTACCTCGAGCACCGCACGCTGCGGCTCGACGCGTGGATCCTCTACCGCACGGCCCGCAAGATGCTGGGGGCCCGTCGCCCCGTGGACCTGAGCGCGGTGCCGTCGTGGGCGCTGCGCCAGCCCGACGCCGTCACCGAGCCGGCCCCGGCCCGCTGAGCCCCCCGGCCCGAGGGCCGGTCAGTGCACGGTGCCGCCGCTGAGCGCCTCGGGGAGGCGGTTCCGCCACGCCCGGGTGAGGTCGTCGACGCGGAGGTCGACGAGGCCCGGCGCGACGAGGCGGTCGCCGCCGGCGGTGCCCAGGAGGCGGGCCGAGACGCCCGAGTCCGACGCGGCAGCCAGGACCTGGTCGCGGTGCTCCGGCGCCACGCCGACCACCACCACGCTCGGCGACTCCGAGAAGAGCCAGGTGTGGTCGAGCCCCTCGGGCAGCTCGAGCCCCACCCCGCCGGCGGCGGCCATCTCGGCGAGGGCGACGCCGAGGCCGTCGGCGCCGTCGTGCGCGGCGACGACGAGGCCGCGGGCGACGAGGTCGCGCACGAGCACGACGAGGTCGGTGTGGGCGACGAGGTCCAGGGCGGGCGGCTCGCCGTCACGGTGCCCGCGCGCCCAGGCCCACGCGGACCCGTCGAGGTTCCGGGGCTCCGCGCCGAGGACGACGACGTCGGTGCCGTCGACGAGCACCGGCGTCGGGGGCCGGCGCTCGAGCCGCTCGACGAGGCCCACGACGCCGACGACGGGGCTGGGGTCGATGTTCGCGCCGCGGCTCTCGTTGTAGAGGCTCACGTTGCCGCCCACGACGGGCACGTCGAGGACCCGGCAGGCCTCGGCCATGCCGTCGATGGCCTCGGAGAGCTGCCACATCACCTCGGGGTGCTCGGGGTTCCCGAAGTTGAGGCAGTTGACGAGGCCGAGCGGGCGGGCCCCGACGCAGGCCAGGTTGGCCACCGCCTCGGCGACGACGAGCGCCGTGCCCTGGCGGGGGTCGAGCGCGCACCACCGGTGGTTGCCGTCGGTGGTGAGGGCGAGCCCGCGCCCGGTGTCCTCGCCGGTGCGCGGGTGCTTGAGCCGCAGCACGGCGGCGTCGCCGCCCGGGGGGACCACGGTGTTGAGGAACAGCTGGTGGTCGTACTGGCGGTACACCCACGACGGGTCGAGGAGCAGGTCGAGCAGGTCGGCCCCCGCGTCGCTCGGCGCGGCGAGCGCGTCGGCGGCTCGGCGGGCCCGCCGCTCGGCCCGGTCGGCCGGCTCGGCCATGGGCCGGTCGTAGGCGGGGGCGTCCTCGTCGAGCGACGAGGCGGGGAGGTCGGCGAGGACCTCGCCGTCGGGGCGGTCCAGCACCCGGAAGCGGCCGCTGCCGGTGACGGTGCCGATGACCGATGCCTCGATCTCCCACTTCTCGCAGATGGCGACGAGGCGGTCGAGCTTGTCCGGCTCGACGATGGCCAGCATCCGCTCCTGGCTCTCGCTGATCATGATCTCGAAGGGCTCCATGCCCTCCTCGCGGACGTGCACCTCGGACAGCCAGAGGTCCATCCCCACGCCGCCCTTCGACGACGTCTCGCTGGCCGCGCCGGTGATCCCCGCCGCGCCGAGGTCCTGGATGCCCACGACGAGCCCGGCGTCGAGGATCTCGAGGCAGGCCTCGATGAGCCGCTTCTCCTCGAACGGGTCGCCGACCTGCACGCTGGGGCGCTTCTCGTCGTCGTCCTCGCCGAACCCGGCCGAGGCCAGGACGCTGGCCCCGCCGATGCCGTCGCGCCCGGTGGCAGACCCGAACAGCACGGTGAGGTTGCCGGGACCCGACGCCCGGGCCCGGGCCAGCCGGTCGTGGGGCAGCAGCCCGAGGCAGAAGACGTTGACGAGCGGGTTGTCCTGGTAGGTCGGGTCGAACACCGTCTCGCCGCCGACCGTGGGCACGCCGACGGAGTTGCCGTAGCCCGACACGCCGGACACCACGCCCTCGGCGATCCAGCGGCTGCGTGGGTCGTCGAGCGGGCCGAAGCGCAGCGGGTCCATGAGGGCGATCGGACGAGCGCCCATCGAGAACACGTCCCGCAGGATCCCGCCGACGCCGGTGGCGGCGCCCTCGTAGGGCTCGATGGCCGACGGGTGGTTGTGGCTCTCGATGCGGAACGCGGCGGCGATCCCGTCGCCGACGTCGACGACGCCGGCGCCCTCACCGGGACCGACGAGCACCTCGGGGCCCTCGGACGGGAGGCG
>DATGRC010000234.1:0-3343 GCA_035303865.1 Acidimicrobiales bacterium | reverse complement strand
CGGGGAGGTCCGGGCGACCACCACGTACTCCGACCCGCGGGGGTACCTCAGCTACGGCGCGGTGGCCGAGCACACCCCGGGCCAGGAGGTGGACCTCGACGTGTTCCGGGAGGCGTTCGCCGGGCCCTGCGCCACCTTCGGCTACGAGACCGACGGCGGGGACCGGGGCACGTTCCGCCTCGCCCTGATCCGCGACCTCGAGGACCTCGGCGACGACGCGATGCTCGGCCGCATGGACATCGTCTGGGAGCAGCCCGAGTACCAGGTGGAGCAGACCGTCTTCACCGCCTACTTCCGCCGTGGCGACGTCTCGGTCCAGGTGGACGTCTCGTCGACCTCGGTCCCCGCCCGCGACGTGTTCGGCCCCGAGATCACCCCCGAGGAGGCGGAGCGGCTGGCCCGGCGCATCGACGCGGACCTCGTCGCGCTGCTGGAGGGCTGAGCGCGCCGCTCAGCCGGTGGTGCGCCGCTCGAAGCGGCGGACGGCGGCGGGGACCGCGGCCACGAGCAGCAGCGCCACGTAGAGGAACGCCGCGGCGACGGGGTGCTCCATCGGCCACACGTCCTTCGGGGAGGGGGCCACGGGGTTGCCCCACAGCTCCCGCACGGCGGCCACCTGCACGCTGACCGGGTTGAGGCTGGCCACCCACTGCAGGACGTTGGGCAGCGTCTCGATCGGCACGAACGCGCCGCTCACGAAGGTGAGCGGGAAGATCGCCGGGAACACCACGCCCATCACCGCGTCGGGGGTCCGGACGAGGAGCCCGACGTAGGTGCCCACCCACACCATCGCCGAGGCGAAGGCCACGACGAGCACCGCCGACAGCGCGAGCTCGGCGAGCCCGGTGTGGGCCCGCCACCCGACCACGAGGCCAGCGCCGAGCAGGAGCACGGTGGCCAGGACCATGCCGGCCACCTCGGCCAGCCAGTGGCCCACCAGGTAGGCGGTGCGCCGGATCGGGAGCGAGCGGAACCGGTCGATGACGCCCTCGGTCATGTCGGTGGCGATCGACGCCGCCGGCCCGGCGAGGCCGAAGGCGAGCGACTGGATGAGGATCCCGCCCACCAGGTACTCGCGGTAGCTGCCCCCGTCGACGCCGATCGCGCCGCCGAAGACGTAGGCGAACAGCAGCACGAACATGAGGGGCTGGACGGTGACGTCGAAGAGCTTCTCGGGAACCTGGCGGATGTGCTCGACGCGCCGTCGGGCGAAGACGAGCGCCTCGCGCAGCAGGGGGCGGCTCGGGGCGGCGACGGTCCGGGCGACGGGGGTGGGCTGGACGATCGTGGTCATGCGGCGCTCCCGGTGGGCTCGGGGGTGGTCGAGGGACGGTCGGTGAGGGTGAGGAAGACGTCGTCGAGGGTCGCCTGGCGGCGGTTGACGTCGGTGGCGTCGATCCCGGCGTCGTCGAGGGCGCGGACGAGCTGCACGACCCGGGTGCTCGGGCGCACGGCCGCGCTCACGACGAGGCGGTCCTCGTCGATCGACGGCTCGCCCTGGACGAGACCGGCGATGGCCGCCGCGGCGGCGGGCAGCTGCCCGGCCGCGGGCACGGTGACGTCGACGCGGTCGGTGCCGATGCGGGCCTTCAGCTCGGCCGGCGTGCCGTGGGCGACGGCCCGGCCGTGGTCGAGGAGGACGATGTGGTCGGCCAGGCGGTCGGCCTCCTCGAGGTACTGGGTGGTGAGGACGAGCGTGGTGCCCTCCCGCACGAGGCTCCGCAGCTGATCCCACAGGTCGGTGCGGCTGCGGGGGTCGAGCCCGGTGGTCGGCTCGTCGAGGAACAGCACCTGGGGTCGGGCGACGAGGCTGGCGGCCAGGTCGAGGCGGCGACGCATCCCGCCGGAGAGCGTCTTCACGAGTCGGTCGGCGGCGTCGGCCAGGCCCACCAGCTCGAGCAGCTCGTCGGCCCGGGCCCGGGCCTGCGCCTTCGAGCGGCCGTGCAGCCGGCCGACGAGCTCGAGGTTCAGCCGGGCGGAGAGCAGCCCGTCGACGGTGGCCTCCTGGGCGGCCACGCCGATGCGGCGACGCACCTCGTCCGCCTCGGTGGTGACGTCGAAGCCGGCCACCGCGGCCGTGCCCTCGGTGGGGCGAGCCAGCGTGGTCAGGATCTGGATGGTGGTGCTCTTGCCGGCGCCGTTGTGCCCGAGGAGGCCGAGCACCTGGCCGGCGGGGACCTCGAGGTCGAGGCCCCGCAGGGCCCAGAGGTCCCCGTAGCGCTTCCCGAGGCCGGTGGCGGTGACGCCGGCCGACCCGTCTTTCGTATGCCGTACTGCTGACTCGTACATAGTACGAACAGTTGTAGCGGTACGCTGTACGACGTGGCAAGGGGTTCTTCCGACAAGGCCGCCGAGGTGGCGGACAAGCTCGCCGAGAAGGCGGTTCGCAAGGCGGAGAAGCTTCACGCCAAGGCGGAGAAGCTCCACACCACGGTCGACAAGCTGGCGGCCAAGGCGGAGCGGCTGCAGGAGTGGGCGGACCGCCTCGAGGCCATCGAGCTGTGGCGCCGGGAGTCGCCGGGGCGCCGGCAGGCTCGCTTCACCCGCCAGGACCTGGCCCGGGCGGCCGTGGCGCTCATCGACGCCGAGGGGGCCGACGCCCTCTCGATGCGCCGCCTGGCCCAGGAGCTGGGTGCGGGGACGATGACCCTCTACCACTACGTCCGCAACAAGGACGAGCTGCTCGTGCTCGTCGGCGACGAGGTCATGGGCGAGGTGCTCGTCCCCGACCTCGCCGCCCTGCCGGAGGACTGGATGGAGGCGATGGTGGTGATCGGCACGCGCACCCGCGACGCGATGCGGCGCCACCCGTGGATGTTCGAGCTGAACCTCGATCCGGGGTTCGGGCCCAACTCGGTCCGCCACATCGACCAGACGCTCCACGCCCTGCGCTCGCTCGACGCCGACCTCGACGTGAAGGTGGACGTCGTGCTCGCCGTCGACGAGTACGTGATGGGCTACTGCCTCCACGAGCGCGGCGCGCTCGGCCCCGGGCAGCCGCCGATGGACGACCTCGTGGCCTACGCGGAGGAGCTCGTCGCCGCCGGCGGGTACCCCACGCTCGAGGCGCTCCTCGCCGGCGACGGCGGCGGGGTGGTCGGGCTGTGGGACGCGTTCGTCCGCACCGGCGCCGACGACGCCCGCTTCGAGCGCAACCTGCGCCGGTTCCTGCGGGGCATCGCCGCCGACCTCGCGACCTAGGTGTGGTGACCGGGGACGTTGTCCCTGGCGGGATGGTGTCGGGTGATGCACCGGTGAGGTGAGCCCTCCGGGGAGGCTGTGGGTCTTCCACAACTCACCGACCTCACCCGGAGGACCTGTGGCTCACGCTAGAAGGCAACAC
>DATGRC010000233.1:0-3655 GCA_035303865.1 Acidimicrobiales bacterium | reverse complement strand
GCCGCCCGCAGCATCCCTCATGCCTCAACCGACACCTCCGCGTAGCGGCACAGCACGTTGGCGAGGCGCATCTGGTCGACCGTTCGGCAGGTGACGGCGAGGAGCCTCGGGCTGGCCACCATCACGGCGAGGGCTTGGGCTCTCGAGACGGCGACGTTGATGCGGTTGCGGGAGTAGAGGAACTCCGTGCCTCTTGGGACGTCGTCGGCGCTGGAGGCGGTCATGGACACGATCACCACTGGGGCCTCCTGGCCCTGGAGCTTGTCGACGGTGCCGACGCGCACGCCGTCGGGGAGGTGCTGGGCCAGCAGGTGGACCTGGGCGTTGTAGGGGGCGACGACGAGCACGTGCTCGGGGCCGAGGACCCGGCGGGTGCCTCCCTTGTCGGTCCAGCCTCGGCCGAGCAGCGCCTCCACCGCCTGGGCGACGGCGTGGGCCTCCTCGGGAGACGAGGTGCGGTTGCCCTCGTGGTCGACCGGTAGCCAGCGCAGGCCGGTGCCGCCCACGAGGGGGCCGTCGTCGATGGCCCGGGTGGCGCAGTGCGGTTCGGGCTCGAGGCGGCCCTCGTAGACCTGCTCGGAGATGAACCCGCAGATGTCGGGGTGGAGCCGCCAGGTGCGGTCGAGGAACAGGCCGAGGTGGTCGGGCATCGTGTCGTGGTCGCCGAGCACGTGCTCGAGGCCGGACACGCCGGCGCCGTCGGGGTGGGTGCCCTTGGAGGGCTGGGCCAGCTGGCGGGGGTCGCCGACCATGACGAGGCGGTCGGTCGCGCCGGCCACGGCCAGCACGTTGGCGAGGGACAGCTGGCCGGCCTCGTCGACCACGAGCGTGTCGAGCACGCCGTCCATCTCGGGGCGTGAGAGGAGCCAGGCGGTGCCGGCGACGAGGTTGGCGCCGTCGTCGAGCTCCGCGCCGACCTTCTCGTTGCTTTCGGTCAGGAGCACGGCGGGGTGGTCGAGGCCGCCGCCCTCATCGGCCTTCTGGACGGCCCGAACCTGCACCCCCACCTCGGGAGCGAGCTCGAGGACCTTTTCGAGCAGGTTGGTGATGACGGCGTGGCTGTTGGCGGTGATGCCCACCCGGCGACCGGCGGCGAGGCGAGCGAGGATCACGTGGGCGGCCGTGTAGGTCTTGCCGGACCCCGGAGGGCCCTGGATGGGCAGGCAGGACCGGTCGAGCGCGTCGACGAGGCGCACCGCGGCCTGGAGGCCCGACTCGTCGGCTCGCCGCAGCGGCGCACCCGGGGCGGTGCCCGCGAGGCGGGGTGCGCGGCGGCCGAGGAGCTGGCGGGCGGCGGCGTAGGGGCCGGGGCCGTCGATGCCGTGGGCCAGCAGTGCCTCGGCCAGGCGGCGGAGCGCAGCCCGCTGGGCGTCGGTGTTGATGGGGCCCTCCGGGATGAGGGCCCGCGGGTGCGGTGCCTGGCTGGCCATGCCGCGGCGCAGCTGGAGGGTGCCGGCCACCGGGTCGAGGCCGACGAGCGTGCCCGGGCGCGGGAGGGGCTCGCCGCCTCGCTGGCGGATGCGCTCGGTCTCAGGGTCGCACGGGTTCGAGCCGAGCTTGAGCTTGTGCTCCTGGTCCGGGTCGAACTCGTAGGTCCAGACGTAGGACCGCTTGTCCTGCTCGGGCTCGCCGACCACGGTGAGATCGGCGATCGCCTCGGTGTCTCGGCGCAGGTCATCCAGATCGCAGCGCAGCACGCGGTCGAAGAAGCGCCACCACTCGGGCTTGGCCTCCCGCTGGTGCCAGCGCAGCAGGTGGGCCATGAGCCAGCGGGCCCGGACGTCGTCGTCCGCGTCGGTGGGCGGCTCGAGGCGCCCGTCGAGGAGCCGGGCGACCAGTTCCTCGAACTCGTCGGGCGCGTCGGCGGCCGGGGGCGAGTCCTCGGCCATCTCGCTGACCGCCGGCCGGGGCACCTCCTCCCCCGCTGCCCCGAACGCCTGGCGGTGCCCCTCCAGCCAGTCCCGCAGCCGCCAGGTGGACTCGACGTCGTCGCGGTTGTACGCCTCGATATCGGCGAGGATCTGCGGGTCGCCGGTCTGGAGCCAGCGCTCGTACTCGACGATGCTCGACCCGGCGTCGGTGATCTCCGCGGTGCGGGGCGGCATGTAGAGCGGCTCGATCTTCTTGAGCGAGTACGACGGGCTCCCGATGGCCAGGCCCTGGTGGACCACCCGGTAGAGGTCGACGAACACCTCGCCGCGCAGCAGGTCGTCGAGCTCGTCTTCCCGGGTGCCGTAGCGGCCCATCAGCCGGCCGAGGGCGGTGGGCTCGTAGGGGGCGTAGTGGTACACGTGCAGGTCGGGGTGCTGGCGGCGGCGCTCGACGATGAGGTCGACGAGCGCCTCGAAGGCCCGCCGCTCCTCGTCGGGGGTGTGGCCCCAGAAGGCCCGGTAGGCGAAGGAGCCGTCGGGCTCCACCCAGCCGATGCCGTGCAGGTACTCGAGGCCGTCGTCACCGACGTAGGGGTCGCCCTCGATGTCGTAGAAGAGGTCGCCGGGGCTGGGCTCGGGCAGCGCGGCGAGGCCCCGGTCGGCCTCGACGGGCAGGATCGGCTCCACCGGGGGCCGCGGGGCGTCGCCGCGCTCGTGCTGGAGGCGAGCCTGGCGACGGAGGCGGACCAGCGTGGCGGGCCCGATGCCGGGCACGGCGAGGTCGTCGCCGGCGGTGGCCAGCTCGGTGAGGGTGCGGACCCCGGCGGCGGTGAGCTTGCGGGCCTGCTCGCGGCTGAGCCCGGCGACGCGGCAGAGGTGGTCGTCGTCCTCCCACTGCCGCTCGCACACCTCGCTCCACCGGCAGACCGCGCAGTGCCCCACCGGCTCCGGGTAGGTCTCGGACTCCGACGCGAGCGCGGCGAGGAACCGGGCCTTGGTGGTGCGGTAGTAGGCGGCCACCTCGGCGAGGTGGATCGACGCTCGGGCCTGGCCGCCGAGCACCACGTGGACCTCCTCGGGCTCGCTGCCCTGAAGGCGGGCCACCTGCTCGGCGTAGTGGCACAGCTGCAGCACCGCGGACGGCTTCACCTGGCGGGCCAGCTTCGTGTCCTCCGGCTCGTAGCTCCACGCCCACCGGCCGCTCGGGCGGTCGACCTTGCGGAGGAAGTCCGCGTGGCCCCGCCAGCGGACCGGGCCGGTCTCGTCGAGGAACGTGGCCTGGAACACCACGTCGGCGCCGGCGGCCATGGCGGCGAGCGTGTCCGCCTCGCGCTGGCGCAGTGCCTCGAGGCGCGGCAGCGACGGGTCGGGCGCGGCGATCTCGACGACGGTGAGGCCCTCGGCCCGCAGCGCCCCGAGGTAGGCGGCCTCGTGGGCCAGACCCCGCCGGGTCAGGACCTCCACCTCGGGATCCTCCCGGTCAGGGCGCTGGAGCTGTCCGAGGGCGGCCAGCCCGTCCAGCACCGTGAGGTGCCCGCAGGCGAGGTGCCCCACCAGGTCGGTGGCGCTCACCACCAGCTCGCCGTCGATCCGCTCCAAGGCCGTCCTCTCCGCTCGCCCGACCCACGCCGGGCCTCCACCAGCACCGTACGGACAGCCTGTGACCGAGGGGCGGCCGCTCAGAACCCAGGCACGCTCATGCCGGGTCGGCGAGCGGCCGGGTCCGGCGGCAGGCGGGGAAGGCGCTGCAGCCGAGGAACGGCCGGCCGTCCGCCCGCCGCTGT
>DATGRC010000232.1:0-22267 GCA_035303865.1 Acidimicrobiales bacterium | reverse complement strand
CGTCCGCCATCACGCTCCTCCTTGCGCACCCGACACCGGCGTCGGGCCTTCCCGGAGGTACGACGGATCAGCGGTGCCCGTTGGTTCCCGCCGGCTCGACGACCGCCACCTGGTTGTCCACGTCGACGATGCCGGCCACCGCCGCCGCCACCCGCTCGAGGTCCTGGCGGCCGGTGTCGTGGGGCACCTGGCCGCGTAGCACGGCGGTGCTCCCCCGGACCTCCACCTCGGGCTGGGGCAGGTGCCAGGTGCGGGGCGAGTGCGACAGCTCGAAGCGGACCCGCTCGGCGAGGTCGGTGGGCCCGCCGCCGCGGCGCTCCTCGATCAGCTGCTGCAGCTTGGCCCGAGCCTCCCGACCCGTCGTCGGAGCGAGCAGCAGCCCCACGCCGACCCCGGCGGCGAAGACCAGCATGCGGCGGTAGCCGAGGAGGCGCCCGGTGCCGAAGCCTGCCTTCACGCCCAGCTTCAGGCTGCCGAGCGCCAGGCGCACCGGCAGGAAGACGAGGCGGATGAGGGTGAACATGTCCGGATCGTAGACCCGTGCGCCCTCCGCGGGCAGCGGCAGGTCCGGCAGCAGCGACGAGGCGGTCGTCGTAGCGTGGCGCGATGGCTGCCCAACCGGTCTCCGCCACCTCCGTCGCGGGCCTCGGGCTCGACGGCTGGCGCTGGCTCGGCCACCAGCTGCGCACCCAGCTGCGGGCGGGCGGCTACACCGAGGCGGCGGCGCTGGCCGGGCGCATCGCCGTGGTGGCCGAGGAGCTCGACCACCACCCGCTCCTCGACCTGCGCTACCCCGACCGCGTCCTGCTCGCGCTGTGGACCCACACCGCGGGCACGGTGACCGAGCTCGACGTCACGCTGGCCCGCCGGATCGACGAGCTGGCCGCCGACGCCGGCGCCCGCCACGAGCCGCTCGACCTGCGGGTGCCCGAGCTGGCGATCGACGCGCTGGACATCCCGACCGTGCGCCGGTTCTGGGAGGCGGTGCTCGGCTACCGGCCCGGGCCGGGGGCGGCGCGAGGCGAGGACGACGACCTGTCCGACCCGCTCGACCAGGGCCCGGTGGTGTGGTTCCAGCAGCTGGACGAGCCCCGCACCGAGCGGAACCGCATCCACGTGGACGTGCGGGTGCCTCACGACCGGGTCGAGGCCGCCATCGACGCGGCGCTGGCCGCCGGCGGCCGCCTCGTCAGCGACGCCCACGCCCCCGCGTTCTGGGTCCTCGCCGACCCCGAGGGCAACGAGGCCTGCCTCTGCACCTGGATGGGCCGCGACTGACGTCGTCCGGTCAGCGGGCGAAGAGGGCGTCGACGAACTCGTCGGGGTCGAACTCGACGAGGTCGTCGGCGGTCTCGCCCAGGCCGACCAGCTTGATCGGGATCCCGAGGGTCGACTGGATGGCCAGCGCGATGCCGCCCTTGGCCGAGCCGTCGAGCTTGGTGAGGACCACGCCGGTGACCTCGACGGCCTCGGTGAACTGCTGGGCCTGGACGAGCCCGTTCTGGCCGGTGGTGGCGTCGAGCACGAGCAGCACCTCGGTGACCCGGCCCGGCTCGCGGCCGGCCACCCGTCGCACCTTGCGCAGCTCCTCCATCAGGTTGACCTTGGTGTGGAGCCGACCGGCGGTGTCGGCCAGCACGAGGTCCCTGCCGCGGGCGGCGGCCCGCTGCACGGCGTCGAAGATCACGGCGCTCGGGTCCCCGCCCTCGTCGCCGCGCACGAGGTCGGCGCCGGTCCGCTCGGCCCAGGTGCCGAGCTGCTCGGCGGCCGCGGCCCGGAAGGTATCGCCGGCGGCCATGACCACCGAGCGGCCCTCGGCGATCTGGCGCTTGGCCACCTTGCCGATCGTGGTGGTCTTGCCGACGCCGTTGACGCCGACGAACAGCCACACGTTGGGGGCCCCGGGCTCGTAGCGCAGGGTGCGGTCGCCCTCGGCCAGGTCGGCCTTGAGCTGGGCCTTGAGCGCCTCGAGGAGGATCTCGGGGTCCGTGATCGACTGCTCCTTCACGGTGGCCCGGAGCCGGTCGAGCACGTCGGTGGTGGTGGCGACGCCCACGTCGGCCCGGATGAGGGCCTCCTCGAGCTCGTCCCAGGTGTCCTCGTCGATCTTGTCCCGGGACAGGACCGAGCCCATGTAGCCGGCGATCGTCGACCGGGCCTTGCTGAGCCGCTCGCGGAACGACGGCCGGGCCGGCGGCGCCTCCTCGACGACGGGCGAGGCCTCCGCCTCGACCGCGGGCGGCGCCTCCTCCTCGACGACGGGCGCGGCCTCGTCCACCACCGGCGGGGCGGGGGCGGCGACGTCGGCGTCGCCCTCGAGGACCGGCGGCTCGGCCGGGGGCGCCGCCTCCTTCGGGGCGGGCGGCGGCTCGAGGGTGGTGGCGCCGCCGCGGCGCTGGGTGACGAACCAGGCCGTGCCGCCTAGCACGACGACGATGGCGAGGACGATGAGGAGGATCTCCATGGCGTCCCGCAGGTTAGAGGCCCGGCCAGGGTGCTCCCCCACCCGCGCCCGGCGCGTAGGTTCGTCCCCCATGCGCCGCCTCGTCGCGCTCGCGCTGGTCGCCGCCGCGGCCGTCGGCACCGCCGGGTGCGGCGACGGCGGGCCGAGCGCGGATCCAGCGCTGTTCTGCGAGCGCCTCGACCGCCTCGCCGAGAACGATCCCTTCGCGGTGCTCGGCGCCTCGGCCACCGAGGCGGAGATGGAGGCGGCCTTCGGCGCCCTGCGGGAGCGGGCGACGGAGCTGGCGGAGGTGGCCCCCGAGGACGTGCGGGCGGTGGCCGGCGACTACCAGGACGCGGTGGAGCGCCTCGACGCCCTTCTGGCCGACGCCGGCTACGGCCCCGACGTGGACGTGCGCGCCTACCGCGCCGCCCAGACCGACTACGTGGAGGCCGCCACCCGCCTCGAGCGCTACCTCGACGCCGAGTGCTGACCGATGACGAGATCTGTGCGCGGTTCCGTGCGCTTCGCGCACGAGAACCCGCACAGATCTTGTGTCAGGTGGACGCGGTGACCTTCTCGCTGACAACCTTCGACGAGCCGCCGGGCTGCATCGTGACGCCGTAGAGGATGTCGGCGGCCTCCATCGTGCGCTTCTGGTGGCTCACGATGATCAGCTGCGCCTCCTGGCGGAACTCGTGCACGAGGTCGAGGAACCGGTGCAGGTTCATGTCGTCGAGCGCGGCCTCGACCTCGTCCATCACGTAGAACGGCGACGGGCGGCTGCGGAAGACGGCGAAGAGGAAGGCCAGCGCGGTGAGGCTGCGCTCGCCGCCGGAGAGCAGCGACAGCTTCCGCACGTTCTTGCCCGACGGCTTGGCCTCCACCTCGATGCCGGTCTCGAGCAGGTTGTCGGGGTCGGTCAGCCGGAGCCGGCCGGTGCCGCCCGGGAACAGCGTCTGGAAGAGCTGCTCGAAGTTCTGGGACACGTCGGCGAAGGCGGCGGCGAACACCTCGACGATCTCGTCGTCGATCGCCTTGATGACCTTGGCCAGGTCCCGGCGCGACGACTTCACGTCGTCGAGCTGCTCCTGGAGGAACTGGTGGCGCTCCTGGAGGGCCTCGTACTCCTGCAGGGCCAGCGGGTTGATCGGGCCCATGAGCCGCAGGTCCCGCTCGAGCTCGCGGACCCGGGCGGCGGGGGTGGTGCGCTCATCGAGCTCGGGCGGCTCGGCAGCCATCGCCACCTCGGGCTCGACGTCGAGGTCCCGGCGGACGGTCTCGACCGCGGTCTCGAGCCGCAGCTTGACCTCGGCCTCGTCGAGCTCCGCTCGACGGGCCCGCTCGCGCAGCTCCTCGAGCTTGCGCTCGGCCTCCTGGCGCTCCTGGCGGAGGCCGTCGAGGCGGGCGGCGGCGGAGCGCTGGGCCTCGCTCTGGCGCCGTCGGCGCTCCCGCAGCCCGTCCAGCTCGGTCTCGATCACGGCGAGGCGGTCGCCGACGAGCGCGGCGAGCGCGTCGAGGGCCCGCTGCTTGGCGTCGAGCTCCACCCGGCGGACCTCGGCCTCGCGGCGGGCCTCCTTGGTGCCCTCGAGGCGCTGCTCCACCTCGGTGAGGCGGGTGCGCAGGAACTGCTCGCGGTCGGCGAGGCCGGCGCGGCGCACCTCGAGGTCGGCCCGGGCGGCGCCCACCTCGGCCGCCCGCTCGTCGAGCTGCGCCTTGGCCGCCGCCATCGCCTTGGCCTGCTCGGCGCTCTCGGCCTCCTCGGCCTCCAGCACCGGGAGCGACACCTCGAGCTCTGCCACGCGGGCCCGGTCCCGGTCGAGGCGCTCGGTCAGCTCGGCGGCGTGCGTGCGCAGGCCGTCGGCTTCCTCGGCGGCGTCGGCCTGCTCGGCGGCGAGGCGCTCGAGGGCCGCGGTGGCACCCGAGCGCCGGGCGTCGACCTCGTCGAGCTGGCGCGACAGCTCGCCCTCGCGGTGGCGGGCCTCGTCGAGGAGCGAGCGGGCGCCGTGGAGGCTGGCCTCGGCGTGCTGGGCCTGGGCGGCGGCCGCCTCGGCCCGCTCCCGGGCCTCCTCGAGGGCGGCACCGGTGGCGCCGGTGGACGCCGTGCCCACCCGCCAGCCGCTGATCCCGAACCGTCCGCCGGCGCGGGTGACGACCACCGCGTCGGGGTGGGCCAGGCTGGCGTCGACGGCGGCCCCCCACCCACCATCGACGACGACGGCGTGGCCGAGCAGGGCGTCGAGCAGCGCCTCGACGTCGGGGCGGGTGGCGCGCACGTGGCGCCGGACCGGCTCCCCGACCGGCGGGGCGGTGCGGGCGGGCCGGGTGGCGCCGAGGGCGAGCACGGCGCCGCCGACGTCGTCTCGCTCCAGCGCGTCGATGGCGGACCGGGCCGCGTCCACGCCATCGACGACGACGGCGGCGAGCGCCTCGCCGGCGGCGGCCTCCACGGCGGCCTCCCAGCCCTCGTCGATGTCGACGAGGTCGAGCAGCGTGCCGACGACGCCCTCCACCGAGGCCAGCCGCTCCGCCCCGGCGCGCGCCCGCGCCTGGTCGAGGGCGAGGCTCAGCGCCTCGGCCCGGGCGGCCCAGGCGTGGCGATCGGCGTCGGCGGCCCGCAGCGCCGCCTCCGCCTCGCCGACGCGGGCCTCGGCCTCGACCCGCTCGGCCTCGGCGACCTGGAGCCGCTCGAGGAGCGGGCCCTGCGCGGCCTCCGCCTCGGCGGCCTCGGCGGTGAGGCGGGCGGTCTCGGCGCCGACCCGCTCGAGCTTCTCCTCGAGCGACGCCAGCCGGGTGCGCGACCGGGCCAGCTCCACCTCGGCGCGCTCCACGCCCTTGCGCAGCGCAGCGAGCTCGCCGCGGGCCTCGGCCGCCCGGCCCGACGGGGCGGGGACGCCGTCGGCCCAGCGCTCCTCGTAGGCGGCTCGGGCCTCGGCGAGCGCCTGCTCGGCCAGGGCCAGCTCCTCGGCCATCGGGGTGAGGGCGGCCCGCTCCGCGTCGAGCTCCTCGAGCTCGCGGGCCAGGCGGGCGGCGTCGGCCTCGAGCGTGGCCACGACGGCCTGGTCGACGAACGCGCTGCGCTCGCGGTCGATGCCCCGCCGCCGCTCGGCGAGCACCGCGGCCAGGCCCCGGGCCCGCTCCCGCAGGGCCTCGTAGCGCACGAGGGCGTCGCCGAGGTCGTCGCCGCCGATCTGGCCGAGGTCGGCCTCGGCGGCCAGCACGGCGGTGTCGAGCTCGGCCAGCCGGCGGCGCAGGAGCGTCTCCTCGTTGGTCAGCTCGGCGCGGGCGGCGGCCCCGTCGGCGAGACGGCGCCGCAGCGTGGTCAGCTCTCGGCCGGCGAGGAAGATCCGCAGCGCCCGCAGCTCGGCCACGACGGCGCCGTGGCGGCGAGCGGCGTCGGCCTGGCGCTCGAGCGGGCGGAGCTGGCGGCGCACCTCCCGCAGCAGGTCGGTGAGGCGGGTGAGGTTCCCCTCGGTGGCGGCGAGGCGGCGCTCGGCCTTCTCCTTGCGCTTGCGGTACTTCAGGACGCCGGCCGCCTCCTCGATGACGAGGCGGCGCTCCTCGGGGCGGGCGTTCAGGACGGCGTCGATCTGGCCCTGGCTGACGATCACGTGCTGCTGGCGACCGACGCCGGTGTCGGACAGCAGCTCCTGGATGTCGAGCATCCGGCAGGGCACGCCGTTGATCGCGTACTCGCTCTCCCCGGTGCGGAAGAGCGTGCGGGTGATCGTCACCTCGGTGAAGTCGATCGGCAGCAGCCCGGCGGAGTTGTCGATCGTGAGCGCCACCTCTGCCCGGCCGAGCGCGGGGCGCTTGGTGGTGCCGGCGAAGATGACGTCGTCCATCTTCTGGCTGCGCACCGCGGAGGGGGCCTGGGCGCCGAGCACCCAGGCGATGGCGTCCACCACGTTCGACTTGCCGGAGCCGTTCGGCCCGACGACGACCGTGACCCCCGGTTCGAGCTCGAGGGTGGTCGAGTCCGCGAAGGACTTGAAGCCCTTGAGCGAGAGCGTCTTGAGGAACATCTGTCTCCGAACGCTAGTGGCGGGTCAGGCCGCGATCGCGCACGTCGGGCGGCGAGCCGGACCGCCGTCGGGGAGGGTCAGACCTGGCAGGCCTCGCACAGGTACACGGGCTTGTTGGAGAAGCGGAGCTTCACGATGGGGGCCCGGCACCGGCGACACGGCTCGCCCTCGCGGCCGTACACCCGGAGCTGCTCCTGGTACTCGCCGGGCTTGCCGTAGATGTCGACGAACGGCGCGTCCTCCAGGCTGGTCCCCCGGTGCTTGACCGCCTCGTGGAGCGTCTCCACCAGGGCCCGGAACAGCCGGCGGATCTCCTGGCTCGACAGCTCGTTGGAGATCCGGTCGTGGCGCAGCCCGGCCTCGTAGAGGATCTCGTCGCTGTAGATCGGCCCGATGCCGGCGACGACCTCGGGGTCCATGAGCATCGTCTTCAGCCGCATCGACCGGGCGAGGATGAGCCGGGCGAAGGCCGTCCACGACACGGCGTCGGCCACCGGGTCGAGCCCGCCGGCCGCCGTCTCGGGCACCTCGGTGGCGAGGTCCTCGGCGGCGACGACGGTGGCCTCGACGTCGCCGGCGGGGTCGATCACGCGGATCGGGCTGCCCTGGGTGAAGTTCAGGGCGATGACCGTCTCCTTCGGGGCGGTGGACTTGGGGGTCGCCTTCTCGAGGTGGCCGGCGCTGCCGAGGTCGAGGACGAGCACGTCGCCGCTGTCGAGGTTGGCGACGAGGTGGCGGCCCTTGCGGTCGACCGACTTCACCTTGGCGCCCTCGAGGCGGCTCTGGAAGGCCTTCTTGGTGGTCCCGCTGCGGAGCACCTTGGTGGTCGCCACATCGGGGGCCTTGAAGCGCTTGCCGACGGACTCCTTCTCGAGCCCCCGGCGCATCGTCTCCAGCTCGGGCAGCTCAGCCATGGTCGTTCTCCCTCAGGTCGTCGTCGGGGCCACCGAGGCGGTCGACTGCGGCCCGCGCCGCTGCCTGCTCGGCCTGCTTCTTGGATCGACCCACGCCGGTCCCGTGGGTCTCACCGTCGATCGTGACGGTGACGTAGAACGTGCGCGCGTGGTCCGGCCCGGTGGTCTCGACCTCGTAGCGCGGGACGGAGCTGAACCGGTGGGCGGCCAGCTCCTGGAGGCGGCTCTTGTGGTCCGCGCCGTCGGCCTGGGCGGAGGCGATGCGGTCGCCGAGCACCTCGAGCACGAGGGCGGTGGCGCCCTCGAGGCCCTGGTCGAGGTAGGCCGCGCCGATGATCGCCTCCATCGCGTCGGCCAGGATCGACGGCTTCTCCCGCCCGCCGGAGAGCTCCTCCCCCTTGCCGAGGAGGAGGTGCTCCCCCACCCCGAGGCCCTCGGCCACCTCGGCGAGGGTCACCGAGTTGACCACCGTCTTGCGGAGGTCGGTGAGGGCGCCCTCCTCGAGGTCGGGGTGGGCCCGGTAGAGGCAGTCGGTGACGATCAGGCCCAGCACGGCGTCCCCGAGGAACTCGAGCCGCTCGTTCGAGGGGTGGCCCGGGTGCTCGGCGCACCACGATCGATGCACGAGCGCCGGTGCCAGGACGTCGGCGTCGAGGTCGAGGCCGAGCCGGCTGACGAGTCGGTCCAGGTTGGGGACGGGCAGGGAGATGGCGGGATCCTCAGAGGCGGGAGGTGACGTAGTCGACGGCGTCGCGCACCGTCTTGAGGTCCTCGAGGTCCTCGTCGTCGATGCGGAAGCCGACGCTGCGCTCGGCGAGCTCCTCCTCGAGGGCCTCCACCAGCTCGATGAGCGCGAGCGAGTCGGCCTCCAGGTCGTCGGCGAAGCTCGCGCCCTCGGTGATGGTGGAGGGCTCCACCTCCAGGATGTCCGCGAGTCGGTCGCGGATGAGCTCGAACACCTCTTGGCGGTCCATGGGCTGTCCTCGTTCGACGTGGGTCTCAGCGGGCACGATCGCTCCTGCGCGCAACGGTGGACGGGGGCGGGTCGACTCTAGCCGGACGCGAACTTCGTGCGCTTGTGAAGCGTCGCGTCGCTCGGGGGCCGTCAGATCGCGGCGCGGAGGCGCTCGACGATGTCGTGGTCGAGCAGCTCCTTGGCCACCCGCACGGCGTTGACGATGGCGGTGGCCGAGCTCGACCCGTGCGAGATGAGGCACAGCCCGTCGACGCCGAGCAGCATGGCGCCGCCGGTGCTGTCGGGGTCGAGGGTCTCGTAGAGCGGCAGGAGCGCCGGGAGGAGCACCTCGCTGGCGGCCTGGGTCTCGGGGCTGCTCCCGAACGCCTCGAGGATGGCCTTGATGAGGGCCTTCATGCCGCCCTCGAGGGTCTTCAGCACGACGTTGCCGGTGAAGCCGTCGGTGACCACGACGTCGACGTCGGGGGTCATCACGTCCCGGCCCTCGACGTTGCCCACGAAGGTGGCGCCGGCGGCGGCGAGGGCCTCCGACGACGACAGCAGCTCGTGGGTCTCCTTGACGAGGGGGGTGCCCTTGCTGGCCTCCTCCCCGATCGACAGGAGCCCCACCCGCGGCGTGTCGATGCCGTAGCGCTCGCGGGCGAACACCGCGCCCATCTGGGCGAACTGCAGGAGCCACTCGGGCTGGCACTCGGCGTTGGCGCCGGCGTCGAGCAGGACGGTGGGCTGCTCGCCGGGCACCGGGATCGGGGTGGCGATGGCCGGTCGGGAGACGCCCTTGATGCGCCCCATGCGCAGCAGGGCGGAGGCCATCGTGGCCCCGGTGTTGCCGGCCGAGATCATGGCCGACGCCCGGCCGTCGCGGACGGCCTCGGCGGCCCGCACGAGCGACGAGTCCTTCTTGCGGCGCACCGAGGCGCCGGGGTCGTCGCTCATCCCGATCACCTCGGAGGCGGGGATGACCTCGAGGTCGCCGGCCAGGGGCTCAAGCACCTCGGGCTGGCCCACGAGGGCCACGGGCACGCCGAGCTCCTCGACGGCGCGGTGGGCGCCGGCGACGATCTCCTCCGGCGCCCGGTCCCCACCCATCGCATCCAACGCAACCGGCAGCATCGACAGCGCTCCTAGGCGGTGGTCCCGAGGCGGCCGCCAGCGGGGGCGTCCGTCACCGGATCAGTCGACGTCGATGGCCTGCCGGCCGCGGTACCAGCCGCAGTTGCCGCACACCACGTGGGGGATCTTGGTGGCACCGCAACGGGGGCAGAGGCTGCGCGACGGGCGCTCGAGCCGCCAGGCGGAGGCCCGGCGGGAGCGGCTCTTGGCCTTGGAGGTCTTCTTCTTGGGGACGGCCATGGGGGGTGTTCCTCAGGGTGGCGATCAGACGGGCTGGCGCGCGGACGCCAGCGGCAACGCAGCCGGGAGACTCTATCCGGGGCTCGCCGGAGGCGTCGAACCGCTCGGTGAGCCCCGCTCCCCCGGCCCGGCGCCGAGCACGACGCCGACCGCTCGCCGGAGCCGCCCCCCGAGCGCGGGCCACGCCCGGGACGTGGCGAGCGCGGCGGCGACGAGGACGGCCGCGGTGGGCGCGACGCCGGCCTCGGCCAGCGCCAGCGCGGCGGCGACGAGCAGGGCGCTCGCCGCCGCGGGGCGAGCCCACCGGGCCGGTCGGGCGCCGAGGGCCGACCACAGCAGCAGCACCCCGGCTGGCACGAGGAGCACGCGGACGGGCTCCTCGGCGCCGTGGCGCACGACCAGGTCGACGGTGCCCGGGACGTAGTGCGTGTCGAGCGTGCCGTCGTACCAGCTGATCGAGGTCTGCACCCGACCCGGGCTGAGGTGGGTGCTGGTGCGCCAGCCGAGGCCGAGCACGACGAGCGCCAGCAGGCCGGCGACGAGCTCCCGACGGCGCCCGGCGCCGAGGCGGCGGCTCACCGCTCGTCGAGCGGGGGCCGGCCCGGCGCGGACCAGGTGGCGGCCCCCGCGGCGACCAGGGCGACGGTGGCGAGGAAGCTCGTGTTGGCAGCGATGCGCGGCAGCACGAGCAGGAGCCAGTACCCGCCCAGGCCGGCCAGCCCGGCGGCGGCCACTCGCCAGGCCCCGCGGTCGTCCAGCTTGACGCTGCCCTTGATGCTCGGCACCACGGTGAGCGCGGTGGTGGCGATGGCGAACGCGCTCCACAGCTCCTGCTGCTCCCAGGTGGAGGTGCCGTGCTCCTCGACGAGCACCGAGAGCACGATGGCGAGCAGCGCCAGCCACGACAGGAGCGGGGCCTTGCGCTCGGCGGCCGCGCCCGTGGGCCCCTCGCCGGCGGCGGGACCGGCACCGGGTGGGGCCGCGGGCGGCGGGACGGGCCCCGCGGATGCCGGCGGCGGCGCGGCGGGTGCGGGCGCTGCGGGCGGCGCCGATGGCGAGGGCGGCGCGGGTGCGGGCGCCGCAGGCGCAGGCGGGGGTGACGCCGAGGGCGACGGCGGCGCAGGCGGCGGCTCGGGTGCGGCGCCCGCGGGGCGAGGCGGCGGGGGCGGCAGCGGGGCGGGGTCGGAGCCCGGGTCGTGGGGGTCGACGGGATCGGTCACGCTCGGGTCTCCTGGATCGGGGGCGGTCAGGGGAGGGTGGGCGGCGGGCTCAGTCGTCGTCGAGGCGGAGCTCGCGCAGGGCGGCCCAGCGGGGGTCGCCGGCGGGCTCCTCCTCCGCCTCCTGCTCCTCGAGCCGGCGCTCGCCGGCCGGGCCCGTGGGGAAGGACTCGGGGTCCGGGCCGGCGCAGGTCTCGCCGCAGAGCGGGGCGAGCGGCAGCGCGAGGAGGACGGCGTCGCGCACGACCGGCTCGAGGTCCACCTCGTCGCCGTCGATCGGGTAGGTCTCGCCCTCGGTGGGGCGGACCTCGAAGACCTCCTGGACGGGGGTCTCGATCGTGCCGGTGACCGGCTCGAGGCAGCGGCGGCACTGGCCCTCCCACGGGGCGGTGACCGTGCCCTTCACGGTGACGCCGCCGTCGATGGCCTCGAGGGTCACGTCGACGTCGACCGCCGCGTCGTCGGGGACGCCGGCGGAGGTGATGGCCAGCCCGGGCAGCGGGGCGCTGACCTGGACCTGCCGCTGGTTGCCCGGCCGGCGCCGGAGCTCGAGGACCGCGATCCGCAGGACGGAGCGGGCCACGCCCTACCCTAGGTCCTGGTCGAACACAGCGGGGCCCTGCTCTCGCGGGGGCTCGTCCTCGGGCCGGACGGCGGGCACCGATCCGCTGGCGGCACCGACCCCCTGGAGCTTCTCGCGGCCGGCGGCGACCATCTTCAGCGTCCGCTCGAGGACGATCTCGAAGCTGGCCAGCTTGTGGTCGCAGTAGTCCTCGCACTCGTGCTTGAGGCGGTTGGCCTCGGCCTGGGCGGCTTCGATGATCCGGCGGGCCCGGGCCTCGCTGGCCTTGACCACCTCGGTGCGCTGGACCATGCGCTCGGCCCGGCTGCGGGCCTGCTCGAGGATCTCCTCCCCCTCGCGCTTCACCTTGGCGAGGTAGTCCTCCCGCTCCTTGAGCAGCCAGCGGGCGGCCCGCAGCTCCTCGGGGAGGCGCTCGATGGCCTCGTCGAGCATCTCGAGCACCTCGTCGCGGTTGATCATCACCGACGTGGACAGCGGCATCGGCCGGGCCGACGCGACGAGGTCGTGGAGGCGGCGCAGCATCTGCTCGGCGTCGGTCCCGGGGTGCCGCGGACGGGGCGCCTCCGGCTCGGGGAGGTCGAAGTCGAGGTCGTCGTGGTCGTCCATCAGGATCCGTACTTCTCGCGGAGGCGCTTGGCGACGGGCTCGGGGACCATGGCGGAGACGTCCCCGCCGAAGCGGGCGATCTCGCGCAGCAGGTTCGAGGCGAGGAAGGAGTTGTCCGGACCGGCGGGGATGAACAGGGTGTCGATGCCCGCCACCGCCTTGTTCATGCGGGCCATCATCAGCTCGGACTCGAAGTCGGCCACGACCCGCAGGCCCTTGACGATGAAGTCGCAGCCCAGCTCGCGGGCCAGGTCGACGGTGAGGCTCGAGAACGAGGTGACGCTCACGTTCCCGAGGTGGGCGACGGACTCGACGATCATCGCCTGCCGGTCCTCGAGGTCGAACAGCCCACCGGTCTTCTGGGGGTTGCGGACGCTGGCCACGACGACCTCGTCGAAGTGCGTGGCGGCCACCTCGATCACGTCGAGGTGCCCGTTGTGCAGGGGGTCGAAGGAGCCCGGGTAGAGGACCTTGGTCATCCGCGCCAACCTACCGCCGCCCGGGCTGGGCCTCACCAACTCGGCGGCGGGCCGGCGGTCAGGGGCCGTCGCGCTCGACGATGACGACGTGCGTGCTGCCGTACCGCTTGGCCCGCAGCACCACCCACCCCGGGGGCGGCTCGACAGGCCGATCGGACTCGAGGACGGCCAGGTCGGCCGGGAGGGCGCGCAGCAGCCCGTGCCACTGCTCGGCCGTCCAGGCGTACGGCGGGTCGCAGACCGCGAGGTCCCAGCGCTCGTCCCCCACGCCGGCGAGGAACCGCTCGACCGGGCTGGTGACGATGGTGGCCCGGTCGGCGAGGTCGCACGCCGCGAGGTTGGCGGCGATGGCGCGAGCGGCGCGGCGGTCCTCGTCGACGAAGGTGGCGGCGGCCGCGCCGCGAGACAGCGCCTCGATCCCCATGGCGCCGCTGCCGGCGAACAGGTCGAGGACCCGGGCGTCGACCACGGCACCGAGGCTGCCGAGCGCGTTGAACGTGGACTCCCGCACCCGGTCGGGGGTGGGACGGGTGGTGGTGCCCTCCGGGGCGCTGAGCCGCCGGCCGCGGGCGGTCCCTGCGATCACGCGCACGCGGCGACGCTACCGGGCCCGCGTCGGGCCCCCGGCGCCGCGTACGGTCCTGGCATGTCCGAGCTCGACCTCCCCGACGGCGTGGTGGTGGTGCGCATCGACCAGCCCCACGTGCGCAACGCGATCAACTCCGAGACGGCCCAGCGCCTGCACGACGACTTCCTCGCCTTCGACGCCGACCCCGACGCCAAGGTGGCCGTCCTCACCGGCGACGAGGCGGCGTTCTCGGCCGGCGCCAACCTGCGGGACCTGCCGAAGCTGCGACCCAGCGGCCCGCTGGGCCCCACCCGGCTGCAGCTGTCGAAGCCGGTGATCGCGGCGATCGAGGGGTGGTGCGTGGCCGGTGGCGTCGAGCTGGCGGCGTGGTGCGACCTGCGCGTCGCCGGGCGCTCGGCCCGCTTCGGCTGCCTCGAGCGGCGCTGGGGCGTCCCGCTGATCGACGGCGGCACCTACCGGCTCCCCCAGATCGTCGGGCTCGGCCGGGCCCTCGACCTGATCCTCACCGGCCGGGAGATCGACGCCGAGGAGGCGGAGCGGATCGGCTTCCTGACCCGGGTGGTGGACGACGGCCGGGCCCTGGCCGAGGCAGTGGCGCTGGCCGGGCAGATCGCGTCGTTCCCGTGGCGGGCGGTGGTGAACGATCGGGCCAGCGTCTACGCCGGGCTCGGCCGGGAGCTCGAGGAGGCCCTGGCCCTGGAGGACGACTTCGGCAAGGACACGATCTTCGCCGAGGGGTTCCAGGAGGGCCTCGACCGCTTCGTGCAGCACCAGGCCGAGCGTCGCCGGTAGGCGCCCTGGCCACCGTCGGCGGTCAGGCGACGGGGAGCTCCACCGGCTCCTCGCCGAGCGGCCCGCGGCGGGTCCGCTCCCGCAGCCGTCCGCCGGCGCGCCACGACGTGGTCCGCCACTCGTCGTCCTCCACGCGCTGGAAGGCGGCGGCGTCGATGTCGAGCTCGAAGACGTGGGAGACGCCGGGCTCCCCGATGTCGAGGTCCATCGCCTCCCGCCAGGTGGCGCGGACGCGATCCCACTCCTCGCCCCCGTCGACCTCCCGGGCCCGGCAGAACAGCTTCACCTCGCCGGATCGGTCGTCGCGGTCGGCCAGCGTGGTGATCAGGCAGCAGCGGGGGTCGCGCTGGAGGTCCTTCGCCTTCACGGCGCCGGGCATGCTGCCCACGTAGAGGCGCCCACCGATGATCGACACCTCCATCGGGCTCACGCGGGGCCAGCCGTCCCGGCGGGTGGTGGCGACGAAGCCGAGGCCCGTGGCGGCGAGCTTGTCGGCGAAGCGGTCGGCGATGGTCGGCGCGGCGGTCCTGAGGTCGTCGAAGGTGGCCATGGCCACCACGATGCCGGTCCTCCTGGACAGGTGCTGTCAGGGTCGGGCCCGCAGATCCGGCCCATCCCTGACGCTCCGTGTCAGGGATGGGTGCCTACGGTGGCGCCATGCGAGCCAGTCGCCTCGTCCAGCTGCTGCTGATCCTCCAGACGAACGGGAAGACCACCGCCGCCCGCCTCGCCGAGGAGCTGGAGGTGTCGGTGCGCACGATCTACCGCGACGTCGAGGCGCTGAGCAGCGCCGGCGTGCCGATCTACACCGAGGCCGGCCCCGGCGGCGGGGTGCGCCTCGTCGACGGCTACCGCACCCGGCTGACCGGGCTCACCGCCGAGGAGGCGGAGGCGCTCGCCCTGTCCGGGCTGCCCGGCGCGGCCTCGGAGCTGGGGCTCGGCACGGTGCTGGCCGCCGCCCAGCTGAAGGTCGACGCCGCCCTGCCGCCCGAGCTGCGCAGCCGGGCCGTGCGGATGCGGGAGCGCTTCCACCTCGACGCGCCGGGCTGGTTCGCCCGCGAGGAGCCGGTCCCCCACCTGGCCGCGCTGAGCCGGGCCGTGTGGGAGGAGGAGCGGGTGGAGATCCGCTACGACAAGCGCGACGGCACCGTCACCCGGACCCTCGATCCCCTCGGGCTCGTCCTCAAGGCCGGCGTCTGGTACCTCGTCGCCCTCTCCGGGCGGGCCCGCGAACCCCGCACGTTCCGGGTCAGCCGGGTGGTGGGCGTCCGGCCGCTCGGCCAGCCGGCCGCCCGCCCCGACGACTTCGACCTCGCCGCCCACTGGGCGGCGTCGTCCACCGCGTTCTTCGAGTCGTGGGCCACCGTCCCGGTGCGGGTGCGACTCCGCGCCGAGGTGCTGTGGCGGCTGCGGGACGCGGTCGACCCGGGCGCGGCCCGGGAGGCGATCGAGCAGGCCGGCCCGGTGGACCCGGACGGCTGGCGCGAGACCACGGTGCGCTGCGAGCCGCTGCCGATCGCCGTGCACCAGCTGCTCCCCTTCGGCAGCTCGCTCGAGGTGCTGGGCCCGCCCGAGGTGCGCGACGCCATGGCGGCCGAGGCGGCGCGCCTGGCGGAGCGGTACGCGTTGGGGATCCGCGAGGTGGCGGCGGCACACTGACCCCATGGCCGTCGCCGACTCGATCGTGTGCGTGGACTGCGGCGGCACCTGCCACCGCATGCCGATCGAGCCCCCTGAGCTGGGCTGGTCGGTGGGCGACGTGGTCACCTACCGGTGCCGGGACTGCAACGACATGTGGTACCTCGAGGTGGCCGAGGAGGACCTGGCCGACGACGACCCCACCGGGCCCGCTCCTTCGCCGAGCCCCGGTCCCTGGTGAGCGGCCACGACGGCGGACCCGCCGCCGCCGAGGCCCGCCTCGGGGTGGTGGCGGGCGCCAGCGCCTATGCGCTGTGGGGGATGTTCCCCCTCGTGTTCCGCCTGGTGGAAGAGGTGCCGGCCGGCGAGATCCTGCTGCATCGCATCGTGTGGTCGTTCGTCGTCGTGGCCGCGCTGCTGCTCCTGCGCCGTGACCGCCGCTGGTTCGCCCCGGTGCGTGCCGCGTCGCGGGGGATGCTGCGCCTCACGCTGGCCGCCGCGGCGATCGCCGTGAACTGGCTCGTCTACATCTGGGCGGTGAACAGCGGGAACGTCGTGGAGGCGGCCCTCGGGTACTACGTCAACCCGCTCCTCACCGTGGCCCTCGGCGTGGTCGTGCTCGGCGAGCGCCTCCGCCACCTGCAGCGCTGGGCGCTCGGCTTCGGGGCCGCGGCCGTGGTGGTGCTCACCGCCGCCTACGGCCGGATGCCCTGGATCGCCCTCGTGCTGGCCGCCTCCTTCGCCACCTACGGGTTCCTGAAGAAGTCCGTGCCGGTCGACGCCACGACGTCGCTGGCCGTGGAGACGTCGATCCTCCTGCTGCCCGCGGCGGGGGCCATGGTCGCTCTGCAGGTGCGCGGCGACGCCGCCTTCCTCGCCGGGCCGGTGGGGCGGGACCTCGTGCTCCTGAGCCTCGGGCTCGTCACGGCGGTGCCGCTCCTGCTCTTCGGCACGGCGGCTCGGCGGATCCCGCTGTCGCTCGTCGGCCTGCTCATGTACCTGACCCCGACGATGCAGCTGCTCATCGGTGTGGTGGTGCTCGACGAGCCGCTGCCCCCGGAGCGCCTGGCTGGCTTCGTCCTGGTCTGGACGGCGCTGACGCTGCTCGCCGTGGACGCCGTGCGGGCGCTGCGCCAGACCCGCCGGGAGGCGCGCACGCCCGCCTCCGGCCCGCCTGGGGAGGTCGCGCCCGCCCCGGAGCCGCTCTGACGCCGCACCGGAGCGACCGGCGCCCGGCTGATCAGGCGGCGGCGGTCCGCTGGGTGGGGTGCACCGCCGGGCGGGGCCGGCGGGCCAGGGCGGCGGCACCGACCACGGCGAGCAGCGCCGCCGGGGCGGGACCCCAGGCGGCGCCGGCGGCGACGGCGAGCACGAGCGCCTGGATGGCCACCACGGCCCGCTGGGCGGCGGGCAGGAGCTCCTCGAGTCGGCGGTGCAGGGCCATCATCTTCTGCGGGGTGGTGAGGCCCTTGCCGAGCAGCACGGCCAGGCCCCGCACGAAGCCGAAGCCGGTGACGATGGCGAAGGCCGCCGCCGGCAAGGCGGTGAGGGCGGCGAGGGCGATCATCAGGTAGACGGCGGCGGTGGTGATGTAGGTGGCCAGGCCGACGCCGATCTGCCAGCCGAACCCGCCAGCGTACACCCACGAGCGGAACTGGTCGAGCCAGGTCTCGTTGACCTGGCGGGTGTGGGCCGGCAGACGGAAGCCGCCGAGGTTCAGGTCCGACGCGAGCGTGACGGCGGTGAGCACGGCGGCCACCCCGACCCGCGCCTCCGCCGACAGGTCGAGCGCGCCGACGCCCAGGGCCAGCAGCGCCGCGCCGGCCGCGAGGGTGGCGCCGCCGAGCACCGCGCCGGCGATGAACCAGGCGGCGCTGGCCCCCCACCGGTAGCTGCGGGCCCGCTCGCCGATGGGCGTGATCGTGGAGAGCATCGACAGGCCGCAGGGCGACCAGGTGGACCGGACGGCCGCCGCTGCCGCCACGATCGAGGCGAGGGTGATCACGAGCGCGGTCATCGCGCCATGGTACGCACGGCCGCGGGCCCGGCGCGGCGCAACCCCGGGCGGACGTAGGGTGCGGCCATGGAGGCGACGACCGAGATCGACCTCGATCCCGTGCAGCAGCGCGTGCTGGGCGCGCTGCTCGAGAAGGAGCGCACGGTCCCGGACACGTACCCGATGACGCTCAACGGGCTGCGCTCGGCCTGCAACCAGTCCTCGGGCCGGGTCCCGGTGATGCAGCTGTCCGACACCGAGGTCACCGAGGCCCTCACCGAGCTGCGGGCGATGGGCCTCACCCGAGTGATCCACCCCAGCCACGGGGCCCGGCAGCCGAAGTACCGCCAGGTGCTCGACGAGGTCCTGCACCTCGACGACGCCGAGCGGGCCGTGCTGACCCTTCTGCTGCTGCGGGGCCCGCAGACCCCGGGCGAGCTGCGCTCCCGCTCGGAGCGCCTCCACCCCTTCGCCTCGGTGGACGAGGTCGACGCCGTCCTCGCCGCGCTGGCCGGACGGACCCGTCCCCTCGTGCGGGAGCTGGAGCGCCGGCCCGGCCAGAAGGAGGCCCGGTGGGTGCACCTGCTGGGTCAGCCGCCGGCCGCCTCGCCCCACGCCGCGACCACGGCGGCCGCCGGTGAGACCCCCGAGCTCCAGCGCCTCCGGGACGAGAACGAGCGGCTCCGCCAGCGCGTCGCCGACCTGGAGGCGGAGCTGGCCCAGGTCCGCCAGGACCTCGAGGACCTCACCTCCCCGTGACCTGATCGCTCAGCTCTTGAAGAGGAAGGCCTCTTCCTCCTCGTCGAGGAAGAGGCGGAGCTCGTCGGCCAGCTCGGGGTGCTCGGCCAGCGTGGGGTCCTCGGCGACGATGCGCTCGGCAGCCCGGCGGGCGGCGTCGACCACCTTGCGGTCGCGGCGCAGCGACGCCAGCTTCAGGTCGCTGCGGCCCTTCTGGCGGTCAGCGAAGATCGTGCCCTCGCCGCGGATCTCGAGGTCGGCCTCGGCCAGCTCGAAGCCGTCGTCGGTGCGCACCAGCGCCTCGAGCCGGGCGTTGCCCTCGGCCCGCTCCTCCTCGTCGCCCGCAGCGCCGCCTGCTCCGGTGACCAGGTAGCAGTACGACGCGGCTGAGCCCCGGCCCACCCGACCCCGCAGCTGGTGGAGCTGGGCGATGCCGAAGCGGTCGGCGTCGAGCACGACCATGACCGTGGCGTTCGGGACGTCCACTCCCACCTCGATCACCGTGGTGGCCACGAGCACCTGGGTGTGCCCGTCGCGGAAGGCGGCCATCGCCGCCTCCTTGTCGGCCGTGGACAGGCGGCCGTGAAGCAGACCGAGCCGCAGGCCGGACAGCTCGTCGGCCTGGAGCCGCTCGAAGGTGTCCTCCGCCGAGGCGGCCTCGAGCTTCTCGCTCTCGCCGATGAGGGGGCACACCACGTAGGCCTGGCGCCCGGCCGCCACCTCCTCTCGGACCCGCGCCCACACCGCGGCCTCCTCCTCGGGGCCGCGGGCCCAGGTGGTGACGATCCGCTGCCGGCCGGCCGGCTTCTCGCCGAGCACCGACACGTCGAGGTCGCCGTAGACGGTCATCGCCGCGGTGCGGGGGATCGGGGTGGCCGTCATGACGAGCACGTCGGGCACCGCGCCCCCACCCGCCTTGTCGCGCAGCGCAGCCCGCTGCTCGACGCCGAAGCGGTGCTGCTCGTCGATGACGACGGCGCCGAGGGAGCGGAACCGCACGCCCTCCTGGATGAGGGCGTGGGTGCCGACGACGAGGTCCACCTCACCCGCCTCGAGCTGGGCCAGCACCCGCTGGCGCTCCTTGCCGGTCACCCGGTTGGTGAGCAGCTCGATCGTGAGGGGCCGCTCCCCGAACAGCGACGCGCCCCCGTCGGGCACGGTGACGTCGGCGAGGAGCGGGCGGATCGACGCGAGGTGCTGCTCGGCCAGGACCTCGGTGGGCGCCATGAGCGCACCCTGGTGGCCGCCCTGCACGGCGGTGAGGAGCGTGGCGACGGCGACGACGGTCTTGCCCGCCCCCACGTCGCCCTGGAGGAGGCGGTGCATCGGGATCGGTCGGGCCAGGTCGGCGGTGATCTCGGCGATCACCCGCTGCTGGTCACCGGTGAGCGAGAACGGCAGCGCGTCGAGGAAGCGCCCGACGAGCTCACCCGAGGTGTCGTGGGCGATGCCCTGGCTCGTCTCCTCGATGCGGCGCTTGCGGATCACGAGCGCCAGCTGGATGCGGAGCAGCTCGTCGAGCACGAGGCGGCGCCGGGCCTGCTGCGCCTCGGCCATCGACTCGGGCACGTGGATGCCGTGGAAGGCGGCGGTGCGGTCGACGAGGTCGTGCTCGTCGAGCAGCCAGGCGGGCAGCGGCTCGACGAGCTCCCCGGCCCGGCGCAGCGACTCCCGGACCCATCCCCGGAAGTCCCGGGAGTAGAGGCGCAGCTTGTCGGACTGCGGGTAGACGGGGGTGATCTCGAGGCGGTCCTCGTGGTCGAGCAGGTCCACCTCGGGGTTGGCCAGCTGCTTCTGGCCCCGGAACTGCGTGACCTTCCCGAAGAACATCGCCTCGGTGCCCTGCGGCAGCTGGCGGGCCCGCCAAGGCTGGTTGAAGAACGTGACCCGCAGGTAGCCGGAGCCGTCGGTGATGCGCAGCTCGGTCCGGGCCCGGCCCCTCCCCCGCCCCTGGACGGTGCTGGCCGACACGACCCGCCCGAACACCCAGAGCTGCTCGTCCACCTCGGCGTCGCGGATCGAGGACTGCCGGGTCTTGTCGAGGTAGCGGCGGGGGTAGTGCGTGAGCAGGTCGAGGATCGTCTCGACCTCGATGCTGGCCAGGGCCTTGGCCCGCTCCGGCCCCACCCCGCTGAGACGGGTGACGGGGGTCTCGGCGAGCGAGCGCAGGCGGCGTGGGGCCACGGCGCGAGCGGCTACTCGATCCCGAACAGGTACGGGTAGAGCGGCTGCCCGCCGTTGTGGACCTCGGCCTCCACGCCGGGGCGGTGCTCGTCGAGCCACTCGGTGATCTGCCGGGTGGTGCCGGCGGTGGCGCCCTCGCCCTCGATGATCGTCACGATCTCGTGGCGGTCGGTGACGAGCCGGTCGAGCAGCGCGGTGGCGGCCGCGGCCAGGTCGGGCTCGACCGCCTTGATGCCGTCGCGGGCCACGCCGAGCCAGTCGCCGGTGGAGATCCGGCCGCCCTCCCAGACCGAGTCCCGCACCGCCTGGGTGACCTCCGCGGCGAGCACGTTGGCGGCGGCGGCCGCCATCTCCTCGGCGTTGCGGGGCCCCTCGCTCTCGGGGTCGTAGGCGAGGAGCGCGGCGAAACCCTCGGTGATGCTCTTGGTGGGGACGACGAGGATCGTCTTGTCGGTGTGGGCGTCGACCTGCTCGGCCACCGGGATGATGTTCTTGTTGTTCGGCAGGATCACGACGTGGTCCGCGGGGACCGCCTCGACGGCCTCGATGAGCTCGGCCGTGGAGGGGTTCATCGACTGGCCGCCGGTGACGATCCCCTGCACGCCGAGCGAGTGGAAGATGCGCCGGATCCCGTCGCCGGTGGCCACCGCGACGACCGCGCAGGTCACCGGCTCCAGCAGGTGCGGGGGCGTCTCGTCGATCGCGCCCTTGGCGGCCGCCTCCCGCACCCAGCGCTCCTCCTCGACCTCCTCCAGGAGGTCGGTGACGCGGATCTTGCTGGGACGGCCGATGTCGATGGCCGCCTCGATGGCGCCCCCGATGTCGTCGGTGTGGATGTGGCAGTTCCAGATCCCGTCGCCGCCGACGACGACGATCGAGTCGCCGAGGCCGGCCCACACGTCCTTGAAGGCCGGGATGGCCTCGTCGGGGGCCTCGAGGAAGTACATGACCTCGTAGCGCAGCTCGCTGACGTCGCCGTGCTCGGGGTGGTCGGGGATCGTGGGCGCGGCGACCGGGGCGTCGACCAGCACCGGCTCGGGCATGGCCCGACCGTCGACCTGGTGGAGCAGCGCGTCGAAGAGGAGCAGCAGCCCGGTGCCGCCGGCGTCGACCACGCCCGCCTCCTTCAGCACCGGGAGCATATCGGGCGTGCGGGCGAGGGCGTCGGCGCCCTGGGCCTTGGCCGCCTCGAGCACGTCGACGAGCGCGGCGCCGTCCTGCGCGGCGGCCACCGCCGCCTCGGACGCCTCGCGCACGACGGTGAGGATCGTGCCCTCCACCGGGCGCATCACGGCCTCGTAGGCCGCGTCGGACGCCGCCTTCAGCGCCGCGGCCAGGCTGGCTGCGTCGAGGCCGCCCGACTCCGCGATGGTGCCGGCCATGCCGCGCAGGATCTGGGAGAGGATCACCCCGGAGTTGCCCCGGGCGCCCATCAGCGACCCGTGGCTGATCGCCTTGCACACCGCGGCGAGGTCGCCGGCGGCCGCATCCACCTCGTCGGTCACGGCGGTGAGGGTGAGCGCCATGTTGGTGCCGGTGTCGCCGTCGGGGACCGGGTAGACGTTGAGCCGGTTGATGCTCTCCTTGTGCGCGGTCAGCGCATCTCGGAAGCCGTCGACGGCGGCCCGCAGCTCGTCGGCGCCGAGGCGCGTGAGGGAGGTCATCGGGCGAGGATTGTAGGAGGTGACCGGTGCCACCCCGGTCGACCGGCCACGATCGGCCGGGTTGGCGGTC
>DATGRC010000231.1:0-4566 GCA_035303865.1 Acidimicrobiales bacterium | reverse complement strand
CCCTCACCCGCTCGCAGGCCGCCGACGAGACGCCCGGCGTGGCCCAGGTCCGCCAGTCCTTCCAGGTGATCTTCCTGCTCTACGGCCTCGTGGTGCCGCTCGTCACCGGGCTCTTCTTCCTCATCGTCGTGTTCCAGAAGTCCGCCTCGCTCACGCTCCTGCGGGCCATCGGCGCGTCGGCCGGCGCGCTGGTGCGGTCGCTCGTGGCCCAGGTGGTCCTCGTGGTGGGGGCCGGGCTCGTCCTCGGGATCGCGCTCTACACCCCGCTGTCCCAGATGGAGGTGGGCTCGATCGCCCTGCGCTTCGACCCCTCGGCGGTGGTCGTGTGGTCCGCGGCGATCCTGGGGCTCGGGCTGCTCAGCGCCCTCGTCGCCGCCCGCCGGGTCCTGCGCATCGACCCGATCGAGGCCACGACCGGGGGAGGGGCACGGTGAAGCTGGCCCTGCGGGAGCTGCGACGGCAGCCCGGCCGGTTCGCCGTGGCCACGCTCATCCTCACCCTGATCGCGGTGCTGCTGATGTTCCTCGGCGGCCTCCTCGACGGGCTCGAGGCGCAGTCCACCGGCGCCCTGCGCCAGCAGCCGGGCGACGCGGTGGTGTTCGCCGACGGGGCGGAGGGGTCGTTCGTGCGCAGCCGGCTCTCGCCCGAGGTCCGCGACGTGGTGGCCGAGGTGGACGGCGTCGAGCGGGTGGGCGGCCTCGGGAACGTGCAGCTCGGGGCCCGACTCGACGGGCGCGGGCCCCGCGACCTCGTGCCGGTCGTGCTCTTCGGCTACGAGGTGGCCCCCGAGGGCCTGCCCGACGGCGGGCCCAAGCCGGGGCAGGCCTTCGCCGACGACGCGCTGCGACGGGAGGGCGTCGAGGAGGGCGATGTGCTCCGCCTCGGGCCGGCCCGGACCGAGGTCGAGGTGGTCGGCTTCATCAGCGACGCCCAGTACGCCGGACAGGCCACCCTCTGGGCGTCGCTCGACACCTGGCGGGCCGTGCTGGCCGAGAACCGCCCTGGCGGCCGGCTCGACGGCGGCGCCGTGCAGGCCCTCGTGGTCCAGGTGGGCGGCGACCGGTCTCCCCACGAGCTGGTCGAGGCGATCGATGAGGCCACCGGCGGCGTCACCGACGCCTACACGATCGCCGGCGCCATCGACGCCCTGCCCGGCGTGGCCCAGCAGCGCTCCACGTTCCAGCAGATCATCGGCGTCACCGTCGTGATCGCCATCGTCGTCGTCGCCCTGTTCTTCGCGCTGATCACGGTGGAGCGCACCGGCCTCTACGGCGTGCTCAAGGCCCTGGGCGCCGGCACCGGCAGCCTCTTCGCCGGCGTGCTCCTGCAGGCGGTCGTCGTCATCGCGCTGGCGTCGGCGGTCGGCGTGGCCGCCGCGCTGCTGCTCGACGCGCTGCTGCCCGCCGGCAGCCTGCCCTTCGACGCGCTGCCCTCGCGGCTCGCCTCCAGCGTGGGCGCGCTCTTCTTCGCCGCCGTGGTCGGCGTGGCCTTCTCGCTGCGGCGGGTGCTGCGGGTCGACCCCGCGGCGGCGATCGGCGGTGCCCAGTGACCGAACCCTCGACCAGGAGCTCCGGATGAGCCAGGCCCCGGCCCTGCGGATGCAGGGCGTGCGCAAGGTGTACCCCGCCGGCGACGACGAGGTCGTCGCCCTCGACCACGTGACCCTCACCCTGCGCAGCGACGAGATCGTGGCGCTCGTCGGCCCGTCAGGGTCCGGCAAGACCACGCTGTGCTCGATCGCCGGCGCCCTTCTCACCCCCACCGAGGGCGAGGTGGAGGTGGGGGGCGAGCGGATCAGCGACCTCTCCGGCAAGGAGCTCACCGCCTTCCGCCGGGAGTCGGTGGGCTTCGTCTTCCAGACGGTGAACCTCGTGCCGTTCCTCACCGCCCGCGAGAACCTGCTCGTCATCGACGAGCTGAGCGGGCGCTCGGGCCGGCGCGCCCGGGAGCGGGCCGACCAGCTCCTCGAGGAGCTGGGCCTGGCCGACAAGGCGAACGCGCTCCCGGGTCAGCTCTCCGGCGGTCAGAAGCAGCGCGTCGCGATCGGGCGGGCGCTCATGAACGACCCCGAGCTCGTCCTCTTCGACGAGCCGACCTCAGCGCTCGACTCGAAGCTCGGCGACCAGGTCGTGAGCCTGATCCGCGACGAGATGAAGGCGCGCGGCACCGCCGCGATCATCGTCACCCACGACGAGCGGATCACCCACTACGCGGACCGCACCGTCCACATCAGCGACGGCCGCCTCGACGACGCCGCGGACCACGCGCCCGCGGGCGGCTGAGCCGCCGCCCGCGGGTCAGCGGGCGAGCGGCTTGTACTTGATGCGGTGGGGCTGGTCGACGTCGACGCCGAGCTCGCGGCGCCGCCACTCCTCGTAGTCGGTGAAGTTGCCCTCGAACCAGCGCACCTGGCTGTCGCCCTCGAAGGCGAGGATGTGGGTGGCGATGCGGTCGAGGAACCAGCGGTCGTGGCTGATCACCACGGCGCAGCCGGGGAACGCCTCGAGGGCCTCCTCCAGCGCGCGGAGGGTGTCCACGTCGAGGTCGTTGGTGGGCTCGTCGAGGAGCAGCACGTTGGCGCCCTGCTTCAGCATCTTGGCGAGCAGCACCCGGTTGCGCTCACCGCCGGAGAGCTGGCCGACGATCTTCTGCTGGTCGGAGCCCTTGAAGTTGAACTTCGACACGTAGGAGCGGCCGTTCACCTCGCGGTCGCCCAGCTTCACCATGTCGAGGCCGCCGGTGATCTCCTCGTAGACCGTGTTGCTCGGGTCGAGCGTGTCGCGGGTCTGGTCCACGTAGGCCAGGTCGACGGTCTCGCCGATGCGGATCGTGCCCGAGTCGGGCTGCTCCTGGCCGGTGATCATCTTGAACAGCGTCGTCTTGCCGGCGCCGTTGGGCCCGATGACGCCGACGATGCCGGCCGGCGGGAGCTTGAAGCTCAGGTCCTCGATGAGGAGCCGGTCCCCGAAGCCCTTGGTGACGTGGTCGGCCTCGATCACGACGTCGCCGAGCCGGCGGCCCGGCGGCAGCTGGATGGCCAGCTTGTCGGGGCCCTTGGCCATGGCCTCGGCTTCCGCCCGCAGCTTCTCATAGGCGGCGAGGCGGGCCTTGCCCTTGGCCTGGCGGGCCTTGGGGGCCATGCGCACCCACTCGAGCTCGCGCTGCAGGGTGCGCTGGCGGGCCGACTCCTGCTTCTCCTCCACGGCCAGGCGGGCCTTCTTCGCCTCGAGCCACTGCGAGTAGTTGCCCTCGAACGGGCGGCCCCGGCCGAACTCGAGCTCGAGGATCCACTGCGCCACGTTGTCGAGGAAGTAGCGGTCGTGGGTGATGGCCACGACGGTGCCCGTATAGCGCTTCAGCGTCTGCTCGAGCCACGCCACCGACTCGGCGTCGAGGTGGTTGGTGGGCTCGTCGAGCAGCAGCAGGTCGGGGTGGGACAGCAGGAGCCGGCACAGCGCCACCCGGCGGGCCTCGCCGCCGGAGAGGGTGGTCACGTCGGCGTCGCCGGGGGGCAGGCGCAGCGCGTCCATGGCGATCTCGACCTGGCGGTCGATGTCGTCGGCCCCGGTGGCCTGGATCTTCGCCTCGAGCTCGGCCTGCTCGGCCCCGATCTTCTCGTAGTCGGCGTCGGGATCGGCGTACTTGGCGAGGACCTGGTCGTAGCGCTCGAGGAGCGCCTTCACCTCGGCCACGCCGTCCATGACGTTGCCCCGCACGTCCTTGCTGGGGTCGAGCTTCGGCTCCTGCTCGAGCATGCCGACGGTGAAGCCGGGGGTGAGGCGGGCCTCGCCGGTGTAGCCGTCGTCGAGGCCGGCCATGATCCGCAGCAGCGAGGACTTGCCGGCGCCGTTCGGGCCGATCACGCCGATCTTGGCCCCCGGGTAGAAGGAGAGGGTGATGTCCTTCAGGACCTCCCGGTCCGGCGGGTAGAACCGGGAGAGCTTGTGCATCGTGAAGATGTACTGGGCGTTCGGCGTAGACATGGCCGTTCGACGCTAGCGGGGTTTCCCCGGAGTGCCCCAGTCCCGGGGCGGGCGCGACGGACCCGCTAGAGGCGGTGGATGGCGCGCAGGTGGGGGAGGGCGACGAGGTGGTCGACGTCGCCGGCCACGATCCACGCCGAGCGCTGCGTGCACGACAGCAGCGTGCCCTCCACCGCCCCGGCGGGGGTGAGGGCTCGGACCTCGGTGCCGACGAGGGCCTTGAGGTGGGGAAGCGGCACGCCGCCGCTGCCGTCGAGCTCCCTTGCTGCTCCCATGAGCGCCTCCCTTGCCGTCAGGCGGGTGACCCCAGATCTACTGCGATCGGGCCGGACGGTGGTGGATGCCCGGCCCGGTAACCTCGGGCCTGTATGGCTGATGACTCAACCCCGGTCTCGCTCGGTTCCGGTGCCCTCGGGCCCAACGCCTGGCTCGTCGACGAGATGCACGAGCAGTACCTCGCCGACCCGACCTCGGTGAGCGAGAGCTGGCAGGAGTTCTTCGCCGACTACAAGCGCGACGCTGCCCCGCAGACGATGGCGCCGCCCGCGACCCCCGCCTCGCCGCCAGCCTCCGCCGACGGTGC
>DATGRC010000230.1:0-13525 GCA_035303865.1 Acidimicrobiales bacterium | reverse complement strand
GCCCGCCTGGCCAGCGACGTCTCCCCGCCCGCCGCCGGCAGCGAGGTGCGCTTCTCGGCCAGCGGCGCCACCCACCTGTTCGACGTGGCCACCGGTCGCCGGCTCGACGGAGCGGGCCCGCCGTGACCGCCCTCACGGCGCGCCTGCGGGGCCGCCTCGGCGACGACCGCGAGGCGAAGGTCGCCGACACGGGGCGCCTGCGCGAGACGCTCATCGCGCTCGCCTTCCTCGCCCCGTCGCTGGCGATCTTCGTGGCGTTCTCCTTCTACCCGTTCCAGCAGCTCGTCCTGCGGGGCCTGTACCGGAACAACGCGGCGGGCACGAACCTGCGCTACGTGGGCTGGGAGCAGTACCGCGACGTCCTCACCGGCGAGGAGTTCCGAGACGGCCTCTGGCACAGCGTCCAGTACGTGATCTTCACCGTGCCCCTCGGGCTGCTGCTCGGCACGCTCCTCGCGGTGGCCGCCAACCGGCGCCTGCGGGGCATCAAGGTGTTCCAGGCGATCTTCTCCTCCACGATCGCCACCTCCACCGCGGTGGCGTCGGTGGTCTTCCTCGTCCTCATCAACCAGCAGATCGGCGTGTACCAGGGCGGGGTCCCCGGCTTCGGCGAGCAGGCCATCCTCGAGAACCCCCGCACCGCCCTGTTCGGCGTGGCCCTCTCGTCGATCTGGCAGAACCTGGGCCTGTCCTTCGTGATCGTGCTCGCCGGGCTCCAGGCCATCCCCACCGAGATCGAGGAGGCCGCCACCCTCGACGGCTACGGACCGGTGCGGCGCTTCTTCCGCATCACCCTGCCGATGCTGTCGCCGGTGCTGATGTTCCTCGTCGTGGTGCTCGTGATCTTCGCCCTGCAGGCGTTCGCCCCGATCGAGTTCCTCACCAACGGCGGCCCGGCCCGCTCCACCGAGACGCTCGTCTACAAGATCTTCCAGCGTCAGGCCCCCGACCGCCTCGGCGAGGGCGCGGTGCTGTCGGTCGGGCTCTTCGGGGTGACCTTCGTGGTCACCCTCGCCCAGTTCCTCCTCCTCGAGCGGCGGGTGCACTATGGCCGCTGACCGCACCGACGTCCCCGAGCTGGTCGGCGACGTCGACCTCCTCGACGCCACCCCACCGGTGCCGCCGGGCCGGGTCGGTCAGCGGATCGGGCCGTGGCGGGCCGCCGGCTGGTACGTGGCGCTCACCTTCCTGTCGCTGATCGTCCTCGCCCCCGTCTACTTCCTCATCGTGCGGGCCATCTCCGACCCGGCGAAGGCCTTCACGTCCTCGGTGCTCACGCCCCAGGGGGTGCGCTGGGACGGGTTCACCCAGGCGTGGGAGCGCGGCAACCTCGGCACGGCGATGCTGCGCAGCCTCGTCGTGACCGTGCTCATCACCGGGCTGCAGGTCACCACCTCGGTGCTTGCCGCCTACGCCTTCGCGTTCCTGCGCTTCCCGTTCAAGCGGCTCGTGTTCGCGCTGTTCATGGCCACGCTGCTGCTGCCGCTCGAGGTGACCCTGCTCCCCAACGTGCAGACGATGCGCTCGCTCGGCTGGTTCGACAGCTACCAGGGCCTCGTCCTGCCCTTCGCCGCCGCCGCGTTCGGCACGTTCCTCATCCGGCAGGGGTTCCTCGGCATCCCCGACGAGATCCGCGACGCCACCCGGCTCGAGGGCTGGGGGCACCTGCAGTTCCTCGTCCGCTTCGCCGTGCCGCTCACCCGGCCGGTGATCGCCTCGTTCACCGTCATCTCGTTCATCGGCGCGTTCAACCAGTACCTGTGGCCCCGGGCCGTCATCACCGACACCGAGCACTGGGCCACGATCCAGATCGCGCTGCGCGGCTTGACCAGCCGCATCGAGCAGTCCAACGTGCCCGTCGCCGGCGCCGTCATCGCGGCGGTGCCGATCGTCATCGTCCTGGTGCTGTTCCAGCGCCACATCGTCCGCGGCCTCACCGCGGGCGCCGTCAAGGGCTGACCCAGGAGGTCCCATGTCCCGCACCCGTCCCCGCCCGATCCGGCTCCTCGCCCTCCTGGCGCTGGCCGGCCTCGTCGCCGCCTGCGGCGTGCGCGACGAGGGCAGCGGGCCCGACACCACCGTGGGCACCGACGGCGGCGTCGACGGCGGCACCGAGACCGTCGCGCTGCCGGACTGCCCCGTCGACGCGCTCGACAGCGCCACCGCGCCGGTCGAGATCGACCTGTGGCACGGCCTGGGCGCCGAGTCGGAGAACAACCTCAACGCGCTGGCCGAGGAGTTCAACGCCAGCCAGGACCGGGTCGTCGTCCGGGTCCGCAACCAGGGCGTGTCCTACGAGGAGGTCCTGCGCAAGTTCGTCGCCGCCATCCCGAGCCGCCAGCTCCCCGCCATCGTCTACCTCGAGGACACCACCCTCCGGCAGATGGTCGACAGCGGCGTGATCCTCCCCGCCCAGGCGTGCGAGGAGGCCGACGGCTTCGACCCCGGTCAGCTCCCGGCGGTGCGCAACTACTACACCTCCGAGGGCGTGTACTGGCCCGGCTACACGAACGTGAGCGAGCCGGTCCTGTACTACAACGCCAACCACTTCATCAAGGCCGGCCTCGACCCCGAGGACCCGCCCGAGACCCTCGCTGAGCTGCGGGAGGCGGCCGAGGCGCTCAAGGCCTCCGGCGTGGAGGCGCCGCTCGCGCTCGTCCTCAACTCCTGGTTCGTCGAGTCCTGGATCAACGGCGCCGGCGGCAGCGTCATGAACAAGGACAACGGGCGTGAGGGCCTCGCCGACGAGTCCACCTTCGACAACGAGGTGACCCGCGAGGTCTACACCTGGATCAAGGAGATGGCCGACGACGGGCTCCTCCAGGGCCACTCCGCCACGTCAGGCCAGATCAACCAGTACCTCGCCGTCGCCCAGCAGCAGTCCTCGATGGTCATCGAGACGAGCACCGCGGCGACCACGATCAAGGCCGTGCTCGGCGGCAACGCCGACTCGGTCGGCGTGGAGACCGGCGAGGTCGACCTCTCGGGCATCGCCCCGGCCAACGGGCCGTTCCCGGGCCTCGAGAAGCCCGGCCAGGTGCGGATCTCCGGCGGCGCGTTCTTCATGACTAACACCGTCCCGGCCGAGCAGCAGGCGGCGGCCTGGGAGTTCATGAAGTTCATGTGGGAGACCGAGAGCCAGGTGGCCTGGCACCTCGTGGGCTCCTACCTGCCCACCACCCAGACGGCGGCCGCCCACCCCGACGTCGTCGCCTACTGGCAGGACGACATGGCGGGCCGGCTGCTCAAGACCGGCTACGACCAGCTCCTCCAGGTCGACCCGCAGCGCCCCGGCCCCCAGATCGGCCCCTACGCCGACTACACGGCGGCCATCAAGAACTCGCTCGACCGCCTCGTCCTCCAGGGCGCCTCGGTGGAGGACGTCGTCACCAAGGCCCACCAGGAGATCCAGGCCGCCCTCGACCGCTACAACGAGGACAACGCCTGACCCCCCGGACCGCCCGTCACGAGATCTGTGTGCGGTTTCCGGCCGTAGGCGCACGGAAGCGCGCACAGATCTCGTGTGGGATGGCGGGGGGTCGGGATGGGTAGCGTGGGGATGATGTCTTCTGAGCGGGTCGGTGCCGACCTCGATCCGGGGTCGGCCGTGGCCGGGCCCGTGGCGGTCCCCAAGCCGCTGCTGCGGGGGTGGCTCCACCTCGTCTGCTTCTTCCTGGCCCTGCCGGCCGCCGCCGTCGTGGTGGGCGTGGCCGACACGCCGCGCGGGCAGGCCGCCGCCTTCGTGTACGGCAGCGGGCTCGTCGCCCTCTTCGGGGTGAGCGGCTCGTACCACCGGGGCCGGTGGTGCGACGCCAAGCGCCGGCTCATGCAGCGCCTCGACCACGGGACGATCTTCGTGATGATCGCCGGCAGCTATACGCCGCTGTGCGTCCTCGCGCTGCGCGGGTGGCTGGCCTGGGCGCTGCTCGTCACCGTGTGGGCCGGCGCTGCGGCCGGCTTCGTGCTCGCCTTCCTGAGCGGCCGCGGCGTGCGCATCGCCCGGGGCGCCCTGTACATCGTCCTGGGCTGGCTCTCGGTGCTCGCCGGCCCGCAGCTGGTCGAGCAGCTCAGCGTCGCCCAGCTGGCCCTCATCGCCGCCGGCGGCCTCCTCTTCACGATCGGCGCCATCTTCCTCGCCACGCGGTGGCCCGACCCCTTCCCCCGGGTCTTCGGGTACCACGAGGTGTGGCACGTCCTCGTGGTGGCCGCCGTCGTGTGCCACTTCGTCGCCATCGCCACCGTCGTCAGCAGCCCGCCCACCGGCTGACCGGCGCCTCGCCTGGGCCGAGGCTCAGCGGACGCGGGCGATGACCTCGTCGGCGTAGCGCTGCAGCGCCGCCACCTTGGCGGCCAGCGGCTCGGTGTCGGGCCCGCGCTGGTACGCCCACCGGAACCCCACGATCACGTCGGTCACGCCCATCGCCGCCAGCCGCTCGATCCCGGCCGGGGAGTAGGCGTCCATCGAGATCACGTGCACCTCGAAGGGGTCCGCCTCCCGCCCGGCCTCCCGGCGCAGCTCGAGCACGCGGGCCACGAGCGGCTCGAGCTCGTCGGTGCCGCCGCCGTGGATCCAGCCGTCCCCGCGCTGCGCGGCCCGGCGCAGCGCCGGCTCGGCGTGGCCGCCCACCAGGATCGGCAGCGGGCGGGCCGGCACCGGGCACTGCTTGATGCGGGGCACGTCGTAGACCTCGCCGTGGTGCTCGAACCACTCGCCGGTGAGCAGGCCCCGGATGACGTCGAGGCTCTCGTCGGCCCGCCGGCCCCGCCGCTCGAACGGCACGCCGCACACCTCGTAGTCCTCCGGCCACGGGCTCGTCCCCACGCCGAGCACCAGGCGGTCGCCGGTGAGCACGGCGGTCGACGCCGCCTGCTTGGCCACGAGCACCGGGTGCCGCACCGTCAGCTTCAGCACCGACACCACGAAGCGGATCCGCTCGGTCACCGCGCCGAGCGCGGGGATCAGCGAGAACGGCTCGAGGAACGGCTTGTCCTCGAGGAAGCCGCGGTCGCCGTCGGGCGTGTACGGGTAGCGAGCGTCCGACTCGGCCGGGTAGCAGATGCTGTCCGGCACGAGGAACCCGTCGAACCCGGCGGCCTCCGCCGCCTGCGCCAGCGGCCCGTAGTGGGCCGGATCGGTCATCGCCTCGGCGTAGGTGAAGCGCACCTCCGGATCGTAGGCCGCGCCGCCCCCTAGGATCTGACGCCATGTCAGATCCTGCGACCGAGCCCGCCGTCCTCCTCGACCGTGACGGTCCGATCCTCACGATCACCCTCAACCGCCCGGCCAAGCGCAACGCCTTCAACCCGGAGATGCTCTGCCGCCTCTGGGACGCGTGGCAGCTGCTCGACGACGACCCCGAGCTGCGGGTGGGGATCCTCACCGGCGCCGGCGGCAACTTCTCGGGCGGGGCGGACCTCGATCGCCTCGTGGGCGCGCTCCTCGCCGGCGAGCCTCCGGCCGACGAGTTCGAGGCCCGCGTCCAGGAGGACTACGGGATCATCTACAAGGCGTTCCTGAAGGACCACTACGTGAAGAAGCCGATCGTGGCCGCCGTCGAGGGGTCCTGCTACGCGGGCGGGATGGAGATCCTCCAGGCCTTCGACATCCGGGTGGCGGCCGAGGGCGCCCAGCTGGCGGTGAGCGAGGTCCAGCGGGGCCTCTTCCCGATGGGGGGCTCCACCGTGCGCCTCCCCCGGCAGATCCCCTACACGGTCGCCATGGACATGCTCCTCACCGGCGAGCCGATCAGCGGGCGGCGGGCCTACGAGATCGGCCTCGTCGGGCACCTCACGCCCGACGGCGGCGCGCTCGCGCGAGCCCGCGGGCTGGCCGAGCGCCTCGCCGCCAACGGGCCGCTCGCCGTGCGCAACATCAAGGCGTCGGTCCTCGAGACGCTCGAGCTCACCGAGGCCGAGGCCTACCCCCGCGAGCAGGAGCTCGGCATGGAGGTCATGGCCAGCAAGGACGCCCGCGAGGGCCCCAAGGCGTTCCTCGAGAAGCGCACCCCCGTGTTCACCGGGGAGTGACGCCCGCCGGCGGCGAGCGGCGGAGCCCGGAACCCAGCGGCCCTGCGGCCCCGGGCCGGGCACGATGGAGCCCATGACGAGCGGCCCAGCGGTCCTCCTCGCCGACGTGGTCGCCACCTCCGCGGCGGTGGCCGCCACCCGGTCCCGCAAGGCCAAGGTGGCGGCCCTGGCCGACCTGCTCCGCCGCCTCGCCCCCGACGAGGTGGAGCCGGCCGTGGGCTTCCTCGTCGGCCGGCCCCGCCAGGGCCGCATCGGGGTGGGGTGGCGCACCGCCTACGGGATCGACGCCACCCCCGCGGCGGCGCCCAGCGTCACGATCCTCGAGCTGGACGCCGCACTGACGGCGCTGGCCCGCGCCGCCGGGCCCGGCTCGGTGGCCGCCCGGCACGCCCTGCTGGCCGACCTCTTCGCTCGAGCCACCGCCGAGGAGGGCGACTTCGTGCGCCGCCTCCTCGTCCGCGAGCTGCGGCAAGGCGCGCTGGCCGGGATCATGACCGACGCGGTGGCGGCCGCCGCCGCGGTGCCGCTCCCGCTCGTGCGCCGAGCGGCGATGCTCTCCGGTGACCTCGGCCGCACCGCGGCCCTCGCCCTCGGCGGCGGCGCCCCCGCCCTCGAGGCCGTCGGCCTCACCGTGCTCCACCCGGTCGAGCCGATGCTCGCCGCCACCGCCGAGGGCCTGGCGGCCGCCATCGAGCACACCGGCCCCGCCTCGGTCGAGTGGAAGCTCGACGGCGCCCGGGTGCAGGTCCACCGCGCCGGCGACGAGGTGCGCATCTACACCCGCAACCTGAACGACGTGACCGGCCGCCTGCCGGGCGTGGCGGCGGCGGTGCGGGCCATGCCGGCCGAGCAGGTGGTGCTCGACGGCGAGGTCCTCGGCGTCGACGACGACGCCCGCCCGCAGGCCTTCCAGGACACGATGAGCGCGTTCGGCCGGGAGCAGCCGGGGGCCGCCGACGGCCTGCTCGTGCGCTTCTTCGACGTGCTCCACCGCGACGGCACGGACCTTGTCGACGCTCCGCTCTCCGCCCGCCAGGTGCACCTCGACGCCGTGGCCGGGGCGCTCGTCGTGCCCCGCACCGTCACCGACGATCCGGCCGCCGCGGCGGCCGCCCTCGAGGAGGCGCTGGCCGAGGGGCACGAGGGCGTGATGGTCAAGGCGCTCGACTCCACCTACGAGGCGGGCCGCCGCGGCGGCGCCTGGCGCAAGGTGAAGCCGGTCCACACGCTCGACCTCGTCGTCCTGGCGGCGGAGTGGGGCCACGGCCGGCGGCGGGGGTGGCTGTCCAACCTGTGGCTGGGCGCCCGCGACCCCGCCGGGGGCTTCGTCATGGTCGGCAAGACGTTCAAGGGGCTCACCGACGAGCTGCTGGCCTGGCAGACCGAGGCTCTGCTCGCCCGCGAGGTTCGGCGCGACGGCATCGTCGTGCACGTCCGCCCCGAGCTCGTGGTGGAGGTGGCGCTCGACGGCGTGCAGGCGAGCACCCGCTACCCGGGCGGGGTGGCGCTGCGCTTCGCCCGCGTCAAGGGCTACCGGCCCGACAAGGACCCGTCAGCGGCCGACCCCATCGACGCGGTCCGGGCGCTGCGCCCGGGCGTCAGGCCCCGCTCGTAGGCCGGGTCCCGCGCCCCGCGCCGATCGCCCCTGCGGCGGCGCACGGCCGCCGGCCGCGTCGCCTCAGCCACCTGCCCCGCGCTGCGCCGCCGCAGGGCGCGGCGCAGCACGGGCGATGGGGGTGGTCCCCCGGGTCAGCGGGCGCGGCGTGCGTTGCCGCCGGCGGGGCGGCCCTTGCGGGCGGCTCCGGCACCGGCGGGTCGTCGGCCGGGCTTGCTGCCGGGGCGACCGGAGCGCACCGGGCTGCCGGCGCGCTCCTGACCGTTGCGAGCGGGACGAGCCGAGGTGGGCTTCCCGCTGCGGGAGGAGGTGGAGGATCGGGGGGGCGAGGTGCGGCCCGGCTTGCCCGGCTTGGCGGGCCGGCCGGACGGCTGGTCCTGGCGGGGCACCCACTCGTCGTCGCTGAACGAGCGGGGGTCGGCGCCCTTGCGGTGGGTGCGGCGGCTGCTCCCGCCGGGGGCGCGCTCGGCGCGGGCCGAGCGGTCCCGGGCGGGCACGTCGCGGCGCTTCCTCTGGCCGCTGGTGCGCTCGCGGCCGCCGTCGCTGCCGCGACCCGCGCGACCGCGGGTGGGACGTGACCGGTCGGCTCGAGCCTGCTCGAAGCGGGGGACGCCGTCGAGGCCGTCGCCCCGATCGATCGGCTGGGGCGCGGTGGCCTCGAGAACCTCGGCCGCGGTGGCGGCGGTGGCCACCTCGATGGGCTCGCGGCGGCGCAGCTCGCGCTGGAGGCGCCGCACGTCCTTCTCCTTCTCCGGCGTGACGAGCGTGATGGCCACGCCGTCGGCGCCGGCCCGGCCGGTGCGGCCGGAGCGGTGGACGTAGTCCTTGTCGGTGGCCGGCGGGTCGTAGTGGACCACGCAGGCCACCCCGTCCACGTGGATGCCGCGGGCGGCCACGTCGGTGGCGACCAGCACGTGCACGTCGCCGCGCCCGAAGGCGCCGAGGGCTCGCTCGCGCTGGCTCTGGCTGCGGTCGCCGTGGATGGCCTCGGCGGGGACGCCGAGCTTCTTCAGCTGCTTGGCCAGGCGCTCGGCGCCGTGGCGGGTGCGGGTGAACACGACGGCCGGCCAGGAGCGCTCCACGATCGACGCGGTGACGGCCTGGCGCTCGCCGTGGGTGACCTTCCAGAACCGGTGGGTCACCTCGCCGCGGACCTCGGTCGACTGGGCCTCGTGGCGGGCCGGGTCGCGCTGGTAGCGCTGGATCAGCACGTCGACGTCGCCGTCGAGCGTGGCCGAGAACAGGAGCGTCTGCCGGTCGGGGCGGACCTGGTCGAGGAGGCGGCGCACCTCGGGCAGGAAGCCCATGTCGGCCATGCGGTCAGCCTCGTCGACGACGACGATGTCGACCTCGTCGAGCTTCAGCGAGCCGCGATCGATCAGGTCCTTGAGCCGGCCGGGGGTGGCGACGACCACCTCGGCGCCCGAGCCGAGCACCTGCATCTGGCGCTGCATGCCGGCGCCGCCGTAGACGGCGACGACGGTGGTGCCGCTGCCGGCGGCCAGCTGCTGGAGCTGGTCCTGCACCTGCGTGGCCAGCTCCCGGGTGGGGACCAGCACGAGGGCACGGGGGCGGCGAGCGCGGGCCCGGCCGACGCGGGCCAGGACGGGCAGGCCGAAGGCGATCGTCTTGCCGGAGCCGGTGGGGGCCTTGCCGCACACGTCGCGGCCGGCGAGGGCGTCGGGGAGGGTGGCGGCCTGCACGGGGAAGGGCGCGGCGATGCCGAGCTCGTCGAGGCGCGCGCACAGGGCGGCGGGGACGCCGAGGTCGGCGAAGGTGGTGCTCATCAGGGGGGTTCTTCTCTCGTTCGTGCGCGCCCCGATCGACGGGACGCAGGCAGCAGCGGGGGGCTGCTCCGTGGAGGTGGCTGTCTCGAGCCAGCTCGACACGGCCCGCCAGCACTGCTGGCGCCGGAGCACCCTACCCGCTCGATCGCCCGAGCCCACCATCGGCGTCGGGCGCGGCGCCCGGGCAGGCCAAGTGACAGGGGTGTAGTTTCGCCGCATGGCCGTGCTGCGCTTCTCGTTCGGGACGATGGGGTCGGGCAAGAGCACCCTGGCTCTGCAGATCCACCACAACCTCACGAGCCGCGGCCTCCGCGGCCTGCTCTGCACGCAGCTCGACCGCGACGGCGCCCGGGTCTCGTCGCGCCTCGGCGTGTCCGCCGCCGCCGTGGACGTCGGCCCCAAGCTGGACCTCTTCGAGCTGGCCCGGGCCTACGCCGACCAGCACGGCGGCATCGACCACATGGTGTGCGACGAGGCGCAGTTCTACACGCCGGCGCAGGTGGAGCAGCTGGCCCGCGTGGTCGACGAGCTCGACGCCGACGTGCACGCCCTCGGCCTCCTCACCGACTTCCGGGGCCGGCTCTTCCCCGGCTCGGCCCGCTTCCTCGAGCTGGCCGACGAGCGCCAGGAGCTGCAGGTGGAGGCCCGGTGCTGGTGCGGCGCCCGAGCCACGCAGAACGCCCGGCTCGTGAACGGCCGCCAGGTCTACGACGGCGAGCTCGTCGTGGTGGGCGACACCGGCGGCGACGCCGACGTCACCTACGAGCTGCTGTGCCGCCGCCACTGGCTGCGGGGCGAGACCGGCCGGGTCCCCGACGGCGACGTCGCCGCCCTCGCCGAAGCCCCGGTGGCCACCGACTGACGGACGCGCCGCCGGGGGGCAAAGGGGGCAAGTCGGGCGGGCCCGCACCGGGTGTGACGCGGGGCACCTCCGGATCGGCCAAGATGTCCCGTCGCAATGGGTGCACAGGGGGAGAGGGAACGCTGACCACCCAAGCCGAACCACGTACCGACACGGCGCTGGCCGTCTCCAACCTGGAGGTGGTCTACAACGAGGTGATCCTCGTGCTGCGCGGGGTGTCGATCGCTGTGCCCCGAGGCCAGATCGTCACGCTGCTCGGCGCCAACGGCGCTGGCAAGACCACCCTGCTGCGGGCCGTCACCGGCCTGCTCGACCTCCACCGCGGCCGCATCACCAAGGGCTCGGTGACGATCGCCGGGCGGGACACCACCCGGGCCGACGCGGCGTCGATCGTGCGCGCCGGGGTGGCCCAGGTCATGGAGGGCCGGCGGATCTTCGCCGAGCTCACCGTCGACGAGAACCTGCGCACCGGTGCGTACACCCGCACCGACAAGGCCGGGGTCCAGGAGTCCTACGACCGGGTGATGGAGCTGTTCCCGGCGCTGCAGTCACGGCGCCGCGACACCGCCGGCTACCTCTCCGGCGGCGAGCAGCAGATGGTGGCCATCGGCCGGGCCCTCATGGCCGAGCCGAAGATCCTGCTGCTCGACGAGCCGTCCCTCGGCCTCGCCCCGCTCGTCGTCGAGCAGATCCGCGACATCATCGTGCAGGTCAACGAGCAGGGCACGAGCGTGCTGCTCGTCGAGCAGAACGCCACGATGGCGCTGTCGATCGCCCACCACGGCTACGTGCTCGAGCACGGCCGGATCGTGAAGGACGGCCCCGGCCACGCGCTGCTCGAGGACAAGGACATCCGCGAGTTCTACCTGGGCATGGGCGAGGTCGGCCGGCGCTCCTTCCGCGACGTGAAGACGTACCGACGCAAGAAGACGTGGGGGTCCTGATGAGCGAGCCCACCGCCGCACCGCCCCTCCTCGAGGTCCGCGACGTCACCCTGCGCTTCGGGGGCGTCACCGCGCTGGAGCGGGTGAGCTTCGACGTCCACCACGACGAGCTGTTCGCCGTGATCGGCCCCAACGGTGCGGGCAAGACCTCGATCTTCAACTGCCTGTCCGGGGTGTACCGCCCGCAGGAGGGGACGATCCGCCTCGAGGGGCGCGACCTGATCGGCATGAAGCCTGCCCGCATCGCCGAGCTCGGCATGGGGCGCACGTTCCAGAACCTCGGCCTGTTCGTCCACCTCGACGTGGTCGACAACCTCCTGCTCGGCCGCCACCACCTGATGCGCTCGGGGTTCCTCACCGGGGCCCTGTGGTTCGGCCGCACCCGCCGGGAGGAGAAGGAGCACCGCGAGGCGGTGGAGGAGGTCATCGACCTGCTCGAGCTGTCCCCCTACCGGCACAGCCCGGTCGGGATGCTCCCCTACGGCGTGCAGAAGCGGATCGAGCTCGGTCGGGCCCTCTGCATGGAGCCGAAGCTCCTGCTCCTCGACGAGCCGGTGGCCGGCATGAACCTCGAGGAGACCGAGGACATGGCCCGCTACATCATCGACATCCGCGAGCAGCTCCACACGTCGATGATCCTCGTGGAGCACGACATGCACATGGTCATGGACCTGGCCGACCGGGTGATGGCGCTCGACTTCGGGCGTCCGATCGCCACCGGCACGCCGGCCGAGGTCCAGAGCGACCCGAACGTCATCGAGGCCTACCTCGGAGGTGCCGCGTGACCGCCGTCATCGACCGTCCCAGCCCGTCGGCGCCCGAGTCCTCCGGCTTCGAGTCGCTGCCCGCCATCGTCCTGCGGCGGGCCCGCGAGACGCCGAACGTCACGGCGATGCGCGAGAAGCGCCTCGGCCGCTGGGCGCCCTACACCTGGGCCGACTACGGCGAGCGGCTCACGCTCATCGCCCGGGGCCTGCACGCCCTCGGCGTGGAGCCCGGCGACCGCGTCGCCGTCCACTCCGAGAACCGACCTGAGTGGCTCTTCGCCGACATGGCCACCCAGGCCCTGCGGGCGATCTGCGTGGGGATCTACCCGACGTCGCCGTCGGCGGAGGTCGAGTACCTCCTCAACCACTCCGAGTCGAAGGTGCTCTTCGCCGAGGACGAGGAGCAGGTCGACAAGGCGCTCGCCGTGCGGGGCAACCTCCCGCACCTGCGCAAGATCGTCGTGATCGACACGCACGGCGTCGACATGGCCGACGACCTGCTCATGAGCCTCGCCGAGCTCGAGGAGCTGGGTCGCCGCACCGACTTCGACGTGGAGGCCAGCGCGGCCGCCGCGCAGCCCGACGAGGCGGCGATCATCGTCTACACGAGCGGCACCACCGGTCCGCCCAAGGGGGCGATGCTCAGCCACCGCAACCTGCAGGCCGCCGCCCACGCCTCGGGCCAGGTGTTCGACGTCGACCCGAAGGCCGAGGTGCTGTCGTACCTGCCGCTCTGCCACATCGCCGAGCGGCTCATCTCCGCCATCGACGCCGTCGCCACCGGCTACGTCGTGAACTTCGGCGAGGGCGGCGACACCTTCACCCAGGACCTGCGCGAGGTGCAGCCCACCTTCTTCCTCGGGGTCCCCCGGGTGTGGGAGAAGATGATGGCCAGCATCACGATCCGCATGGAGGACGCCGGCTGGCTCAAGCGGGCCAACTACCGGTTCTGGATGCGGGTCGGGGCCCGCATCGCCCGCAAGCGCTGGAAGGGCGGGAAGGTCCAGGGGCTCGACAAGGTCGTCTACGGCCTCGGCTGGCTCTTCCTCTACCGGCCGCTGCGGGAGAAGCTCGGCATGAGCCGCATCAAGGGCGTGCTCTCCGGCGCCGCCCCGATCGCGCCCCAGGTGCTCGAGTTCTTCTGGACGATCGGCGTGCCGGTGCGGGAGGGCTACGGCCAGACCGAAAACACGGCGATGGGCACGATCACCCCGCCCGACGACATCCGGCTCGGCAAGGTCGGCAAGCCCCTCGAGGGCAACGAGGTGAAGATCGCCCCCGACGGCGAGATCCTCACCCGCGGCCCCGGCACCTTCCTCGGCTACTTCAAGGACCCGGCCGCCACCGCGGAGACGATCGACGAGGACGGCTGGCTGCACACCGGCGACGTCGGCGAGATCGACGAGGACGGGTTCCTCAAGATCACCGACCGCAAGAAGGGCATCATCATCACCGCCGGCGGCAAGAACATCAGCCCCTCGGAGATCGAGAACATGCTGAAGGTGTCGCCGTACGTGAAGGAG
>DATGRC010000229.1:0-3821 GCA_035303865.1 Acidimicrobiales bacterium | reverse complement strand
CTTCGTGCACAACGGCGACGCCCGCGACGGCGTGGTCCAGGGCCTGCGCCACAGCTCCCGGGTCATCGTGGCCGCCGGGCTCATCATGGTCGCGGTGTTCTCGGCGTTCGTGCTGAGCGACGACCCCAACGTGAAGATGATCGGCTTCGCCCTCGCCGCCGGCGTGCTGGCCGACGCCTTCGTGGTGCGCATGACGATCGTTCCGGCTGTGCTCGCCCTGCTCGGCGAGCGCGCGTGGCGGCTCCCCCGCTGGCTCGATCGGCTCATCCCGAACGTGGACATCGAGGGCGAGACCCTCGCCGCCCGCCTGGAGCTCGATGAGGGGCCGTCCGCGTTCGAGGACGTGCGTCCGCTGATGGCGGCCGGTCCCGGCTCGTCGAGCTGACGGTCGGGCGGGACGCCCCCACCTGCGTCCTCGCGGACGGCAGACTCGGTCGGCCGAGCGCCGGCCAGACCACCAGGAGGAGCGATGGACCACCAGCGAGCAGACCCCACGGCATCCATCGCCGAGGCCATCGCCGCGGCTGCCCACACCGAGCACGTCCCCGTGACCTACGAACGCTGCGACCACGTGGAGGGCCCGTTCTTCCACGGGACCGCCGCCGAGCTCCACGTCGGCGACGAGCTGGTGCCCGGGCACGGCTCGAACTACCACGACGGCCGGGTGGCGAACCACGTGTACTTCGCCGCCCTGCTCGAGCCTGCCGTCTGGGGCGCCGAGCTGGCCGTGGCGCTCAGAGCCGGCGCGAGCCGCGGGCGCATCTACGTCGTGGAGCCCACCGGACCCTTCGAGGACGACCCCAACGTCACCGACAAGCGCTTTCCCGGCAACGTCACCCGGTCCTTCCGCACCCGCCACCCGATGCGGATCGTGGGCGAGGTCGAGGATTGGGAGGGCCACCCGCCCGAGGTCCTGCAGGGCATGCTCGACAACCTCGCCCGCCTCCGAGCCGAGGGCCGAGACCTCATCGAGGACTAGCCCCGCTCGGCCCCGCCCCGTGTGTCGGTCAGCGGACGTAGGGCGGGGTGTAGCGGGGCTGGTAGAGCTGGATGGGGCCGGCACCGGGGACGTCGATCGTGACGGCGAGGCCGTAGCCCACGTCGTGGACGTCGCCGGTGGCCGCTCAGAGGGTGCCGGTGGCCTTGAGGTCCAGGTAGCTGTCGGCGAGCTTGGGAGCGAGCTCGCCGGCGGGCGCGTCGACGACGACCGCGCCGAGGCCCCGGAGGCGGGCGATCGTGCGGTCCCGTTCGGCGAGGGCGGCGGTGGCGGCGGCGGCCCGGTAGGCCTCGTCGGGGCCGTCGGGGGCCGTGGTGGCCCACCCGACCACGTCGGGGTCGCGCACGGCGGCGATGACCACCACGTGGTGGCGCACGAGGAGGGGCAGCGCCGGGAGCAGGGACTCGCCGACGGCCTGCTCGACGAGGTCGGTGAACAGCACGATGAGCGAGCGCCGCTTGAAGCGGGCGAGCGCCTCGGTGAAGGCGCCTCGGTAGTCGCTCTCGGCGAGCACCGGCTCGAGGGCGTACATGGCCTCGGCCACCCGCCCGAGCTGGTCCCGCCCGGCCCGAGGCGGCAAGACCGACTGGACCTGCCGGTCGAACACGACGAGCCCGCATCGGTCGCCGAGGCGGGAGGCCACGGTGGTGAGGCACATCACCGCGTCCATGGCGTGCTCCACACGGGGCACGCCCGCCACCTGCCCGGCCATGGCCCGCCCGTTGTCGAGCAGGAGGAGCACGGTCTGGTTCCGCTCGGCGCGGTAGGTGCGAACCATCGCCTTGCCCGCCCGGGCGGTGGCGGCCCAGTCGATCCGACGCACCTCGTCGTCGATCCCGTACTCCCGGAGCTGGTCGAACTCGGTGCCACCACCCCGGCCCTTCGCCGAGCGCAGCCCGACCTCGAGGATCCGGGCCCGGGTGATGCGCAGCTCGGCCTCGGCCCGGCTGGCGAACACCGGGTGGACCTGCAGCACGGCGGGCCGGCGCAGCGTCCGCTGCCGGGCCCCGAGGCCGAGCGGGCCGTCGACCCGCACGACGAGGTCGACGACCTCGAAGCGGCCGCGGCGCGACGGGTGCAGCTCGGCCCGCCCGACGAGCCGGGAGCGGGGCGGGACGGTGCCCCGAACCCGGCGGTCGGTGGCCCGCAGCGACGGCGCCAGCTGGTCGGCGAGCGCCACGCGCAGCGGCCGCTCGGTGGGGTTGCGGACCCGCCAGGTCACCTCGCCCCGGCTGCGCAGCACGAGCACCCCGGGCAGGTCCCGCTCGATCTCCAGCGCGCTCGGGTCGACGGCCAGCCGCGCGTCGACCAGCGCGGCGACGATCAGCAGCCCGTCGACGACGAGCAGGGGGACGAGGATCCCCTCCACCGGCAGGGCCAGCGCGACGAGCGAGGCCACCGCCGCGACCGCGGCGAGCCGGCGGGTGGGCACCGGGACGGTCACCGGGGCGCGCTCACCGGGGGACGGGGACCGTGGCGAGGATGCCGTCGAGCACGGCGTCGGCGGTGACCCCCTCGAGCTCGACCTCGGGGCGGACCTGGACGCGGTGGCGCAGCGTGGGCTTGGCCATGGCCTTCACCTCGTCGGGCGTCAGGAACGGGCGGCCCACCAGCCAGGCCCAGGCCTTGGCCACGTGCAGGAGCATCGCCGTGCCCCGGGGAGACACGCCGAGCGACAGCGACGGCGACTCCCGGGTGGCCTGGGCGAGGGCGACGAGGTACCCGAGGACCTGCGGGTCGACCGTGACCCGGTCCACCTCGGCCCGGGCCGCGGCGAGGTCGGCGGCGGTGGCCACCGGGCGCACGACGGTGGCCACGTCGTGGGGATCGAGGCCCTCGTGGTGGCGCTGGAGGATCTCCTGCTCCTGCTCGGCCGACGGGTAGCCGACCACGAGCTTGAGGAGGAACCGGTCGAGCTGCGCCTCTGGCAGCGGGTAGGTGCCCTCGTACTCCACCGGGTTCTGGGTGGCGACGACCATGAACGGGTCGGGCAGCGGCCGGGCCTGGCCCTCGACGGTGACCTGCCGCTCCTCCATCGCCTCGAGCAGCGCCGCCTGGGTCTTCGGCGGGGTGCGGTTGATCTCGTCGGCGAGCAGCAGGTTCGTGAAGACCGGGCCCTCGCGGAACTCGAACCGGCCGGCCGCGCCGTCCTGGCCGCTGCGGTAGATGAGCTGGCCGGTCACGTCGGAGGGCATCAGGTCCGGGGTGAACTGCACCCGGGTGAAGTCGAGGTGGAGCGCGGCGGCGAGCGCCTTGGCGATCAGGGTCTTGGCCACGCCGGGGACGCCTTCGAGCAGCACGTGCCCGCCGACGAGCAGGGCGGTGACGAGACCGGAGAGGGTGCCGTCCTGGCCGACGACGACCTTGCCCACCTCCTGGCGGACGGCCGTGATCGCGGCGCGGGGGTCGGACGTGGGGGCGTCGGTCAACGGTGGACCTCCTGGTCGAGGGCGGCGACGGCTCCCACGAGGGCGACGAGCTCGTCGTCGGTGGTCACTGGTCGGTCGTCGAGGGCGGCCCGCACCGTGTCCTCGGGGAGGCCGGTGCGCGCGGCCACGACGGCGGCGAGGGCCTGGTGGTCGGCGTGGGGCCCGACCCCGAAGCGGGCCCGGAGGCGGCGTCGCAGGTCCTCGCGGACGGCGTCGGCGACCGCGCTCGGGGCGCGGGTGCGGGACAGGAGGCGCCCGGTGGCGGCCACCAGCTCCGAGCCGGCGATCTCGACGGGCTGGGGCTCGAGCACGGGCCGGCCGAAGCGGATGGCCCGCCACAGGGCGTAGAGCACGAAGGCGACGGCCAGCTGCACCAGCGCCCGCGTCACGCCGTC
>DATGRC010000228.1:0-23891 GCA_035303865.1 Acidimicrobiales bacterium | reverse complement strand
CCGAGGTCGGCGCCGCAGACCGTCCACTGCAGGGAGCGCACGAAGGCGGCGGCGGCGTCGGCCGCCGCCGTCTGCCCGGCGGCCCGCAGGGCGGCGGCGGCCAGGCCGGTGGTGTTGGCGTTCTCGGCGCCGGTGCCGGTGACGCCGCCGTCGGAGCCCTGCTGGGCGAGCAGGTGGGCGACGGCGGCCTCGACGGCGGTGGCCACCTCGTCGCCGCCGGGCACCTCGAGGAGGGCCATGACGGCGAGGGCGGTGGCGTCGGGGTCGCCCTCGGCCGGGTCGGCGCAGGTGCTGCCCTCGTCGTAGTAGAGGCGGAAGGACCCGTCGGCGCACTGCTGGGCGAGGAGGTAGCTGACCGCCGGGGCGGGCACCTCGCCGTCGGTGCGGGCCAGCGCCAGGACGGCGAAGGCCTGGCCGAGGCCGTTCGAGAAGTCGCCGAAGCCCTCGCGGTCCTGGAAGCGGCCGGTGTGCTCGCCCTCGGTCGCCATGAGCGAGCGGAGGTCGGCCTCGAGGTCGTAGGCGGGGCTCACGTCGACGCCGAGGACCAGCTCGGCGAGGAGGGTCTTGGCGACCGCCCCGGCGGAGCGGGCATCGCCGCCGGCGAAGCCGGTGACGTAGTCGTCGAGGGCGGCTTCGAGGGCGCCGCGGGCGGCGGCGACGGCGGCGCTGTCGCCCCGGCCGCCGGCGGCCAGCGCGAGGACGGCGTCGAGGGTGAGGCCGGCGTCGTCGTAGGCGACGTCGCCGTAGACGACCTGCAGCATCCCGTCGCTGGCCACGACCTCGGCGGCCAGCCAGTCGAGGGCGGCGTCGACCGCCGGCACGGGATCGTCACCTGCAGCGGGCGCGGCCGGGGCCGCCGCCGCCGGCGAGACGGGCGCGGCGCCGAGGCCGAGCGCGAGGAGCACCAGCAGCGCGGTGGCGGTCTGCCGGACGCGGGAGCGGGTGGAGGGGGACATGGCCGGGCCTTTCGGTGAGGTCGAGGCCCTCGGACATGCCCGACCGCACACGGCACCCCGAGTGCTTCCGAGCTCCCGATCCGCAGACCTCGACGGTTGATGGAGCTGTGCCTCGAGCAGGCATTCCGACTCGCCACCACCCGGAGGTGGTGACCTACGGCTGCGGGTCAGTGCCGGACTTCGACCGGGCTTCCCCTGCTCGTGCACTGGTTGTGGCGCCCTCCGAGGAGGGTGCAGGACCGCACCATAGCCTGAGCGCCATGACGAGCGCCGAGCCCGACGACGAGCTCACCCTGCGCTGCGCGCCGTGGACGCAGGCCCAAGGCGTCGACCCGATCGGCTCGGCCACCCGCTTCGACGTGCTCGTCCTGGTGGAGCACCCCCTCCCCTGGCCCGACGACGTCAGCGAGCTGCCGCTGCTCGCCGGGCGCTCGGCCCCGGGCGTGCGCATCATGGCCGTCGCCCCCGAGGACCGCGCCGGCCGCCGGGCCGGGCACCGCACGGTCGTGCACTGGCGGCGCACCGGGACGAACCGCTTCGTCGGGACGGACCACCTGGTCCCCGAGCGGGACCTGCCCGCGCTGCTCGACGACCTGCTCGCCGAGCCGGACGCCGACCATCGCGACCGGCCCTCGGCCGTCGGGCTCGCCCCGCCCGAGGTGCTGGTCTGCGCCCACGGGCGGCGCGACCCCTGCTGCGGCCGGTGGGGGACGCTGCTGCACCTCGAGCTGGCCGACCGCTGGAGCGACGTGCGGACGTGGCGCTGCTCGCACACCGGCGGGCACCGCTTCGCCCCCACCGCCATCACCCTCCCCGACGGGCGGGCGTGGGCCTACGCCGAGCCCGAGCTGCTCGACCAGGTGGTGCACCGCCGCGGGCCGCTCCCGCCCCTGGCCGAGCACGACCGGGGCACGAGCGCCCTGTCCCCCTTCGCCCAGGTGGTGGAGCGGGCCGTCTTCCACGCCGTCGGCTGGCGCTGGCTCGACGAGACCGTCACCGCCGTGGAGGAGGTCGTCGACGACGACGGGCAGGCTGCCACGGTGACCCTGCGCTGGCCCGGCGGGTCGGCCACGGGCCGGGTGATCGTGGACCGGCTGGTGCCGGTCCTCGTGTGCGGCGAGCCGCCCGAGGCGGCCACCAAGTCGAGCCCGGACCTCGCCCTCGTCGACCTCGTCCTCCACGCCTGAGGCCCGGCCCCGACCGGGGTTTTCGGCGGTAGCCTCCCGAGCCATGGCCGAGTACGTCACCCCCGAGTTCCACCCGGCGTTCGAGGAGTACTGCATGGCGGTCTTCGAGCTCCGCGAGGACGGGGTGGAGGTCATCCAGGCTCGCATCGCCGAGCGCCTCCAGGTGTCGCGGCCGGCCGTGTCGGAGATGGTGCGGCGCATGGAGGCCGAGGGGCTCGTCACGGTGGAGCGCAACGAGATCCGCCTGACCCCGGCCGGCGACCGCCTGGCCGAGCGGGTCGTCCGCCGGCACCGGCTGGCCGAGCGGCTGCTCACCGACGTCCTCGGCCTGTCGTGGGCGTTCGCCCACAAGGAGGCCGGCAAGTGGGAGCACGTGATCTCCGACGAGGTGGAGGAGGCGCTCGTGCGGGTGCTCGGCGAGCCCACCACCTGCCCGCACGGCAACCCGATCCCGGGGACGGGTTACGTGGAGCCCGACACGAAGGCGCTCTCCGAGCTCGAGGTGGGCGACACCTTCACGGTGAACCGCATCCCCGAGGAGCTCGAGTTCGAGCCGGGGCTGCTCGAGTTCCTCGAGGAGTCGGAGATGATGCCGGGCAGCGAGGGCACGATCACCGCGCTGTCCCCCGACGGCACCACCACCGTCGAGATCGACGGTCGAGCGGTGGGCATCGGCGCCTTCGCCAGCCAGCGCATCCTCGTCACCACCTGAGCGTCGGCGGCGGGCCCGCCGAGGGGGCTCAGACCGAGACCGGCTCCGCTGCGCCCGGGTAGCCGACCGCCGGCTCCCCGGCGTAGGCCAGGCCCACCACGTCGCCGCGGCGCAGCGTGGGCGCCGCCGTGGTGCGGACCCGCACGAGCGTGCCGTCGGCGCCGCGGACGAAGTAGAGCGTGTCGTGCCCGTAGAACTCGACGAGCTCGATCGTGGCCGAGCCCTGGCCGGGCACGAGGTGGAGCTGCTCGGGGCGCACGAGCACGGTCACCGGGCCCGTGACCGACTCCCGCAGCGGCACCGGGCCGAGCGGGGTGGAGGCGGTGGCGCCGTCGGCCTCGCCGGGCACGAGGTTGGCGCCGCCCACGAAGTCAGCCACCCACGGCGTGGCCGGCGCGTCGTACAGCTCGGAGGGCGGGGCCTGCTGGACGATCTCGCCGCCGGCCATCACCGCCACCTCGTCGCCGAGGACGAACGCCTCCTCCTGGTCGTGGGTGACGAAGACCGTGGTGATGCCCAGCTGGGCGAGCAGGTGGTGCACCTCGGTGCGGACCTGGACCCGCAGGGCGGTGTCGAGGTTCGAGAACGGCTCGTCGAGGAGCAGGACCCGGGGCTCGGGGGCGAGGGCGCGGGCCAGGGCGACGCGCTGCTGCTGGCCGCCGGAGAGCGTGCCGGGCGAGCGCCGGCCGAGGCCGCCGAGCCCGACGAGCTCCAGCGCGGCCTCGATCCGCTCGGGGGTGCGCTCCTTGCGGGGCAGCCCGTAGCCGACGTTGCCGGCCACGTCGAGGTGCGGGAACAGCGCCCAGTCCTGGAAGACCATGCCGATGCGGCGCCGCTCGGCCGGCACCCAGACCCCGGGGCCGACGAGGACGCTGCCGCCGACGGCGACGGTGCCCGCGTCGGGCCGCTCGAGCCCGGCGATCGTGCGCAGGAGCGTCGTCTTGCCGCAGCCGCTCGGCCCGAGCAGGGCGACGATCGTGCCGGGGGCCACGTGCAGGTCGACGCCGCGCAGGACCTCCTGGCGCCCGAAGCGCTTGTGGATCCCCTGGACGTCGATGACGCCGCCCTCGTCGTGCAGCACGCTTCACAGCGTACCGTCGGCGCTGCGAACGGCCCCAGGCCGGCGCGGGCCGGCCGGGCAGAAGGGCGGGCTACCGCTCCCGCTCGCGCAGGACGAGCACGGCCATCGGCAGCGACGACAGGAGCACGAGCGCGAGCGCTGGGGCGGCGGCCCGGGCGAAGAACGCCTCCGACGTGGCGTTCCACACCTGGGTGGCCAGCGTGGGGTACCCGGTGGGTGCCAGCAGCAGGGTGGCCGGCAGCTCCTTCATGCAGGTGAGGAACACGAGCGCGCCACCGGCGAGGACCCCGGGACGGGCGAGCGGGAGCACCACCCGGCGCAGCGTGGCCACCGAGCCGTGCCCGAGCATCCGGGACGCCTCTTCGAGGCGGGGGTTGATCTGCAGCAGGGACGCCCGCATGGCGCCGAGGGCCTGCGGGAGGAAGAGCACCACGTAGGCGAGCGTGAGCATCCAGTGCGTCTGGTAGAGCGACGGCGCCATCCGAGCCCCGAAGAACACGAGCGACAGCGCCACGACCACGCCCGGCAGCGAGTGCCCGAGCCAGCAGGCGCCCTCCACCAGCCGGGCCAGCCAGCCCCCGCGGCGCACCGACAGCACCGCCACCGGCCACGCGGCCACCACGGTGGCCACCGCCCCGGCCGCGGACGCCCGCAGGCTGTTGGCGATCAGGGTGGTGGTGAGCCGCAGCGGCTCCCCCGCGCTCATGCCCCGCAGCAGCCAGGTGAGGATCACGCCGAGGGGGACGACGAGGGCGACGAGGAGCAGGAGGCACAGCAGCCCGAAGACGGGCCAGCGCCACCGCCCGAGCGGGGTGATCGGCGCCGCTCGGACGCCGCCGCTGTGGAGGCGGTGGTAGCCCTCGGAGCGGCGGGCCAGGCCCTCGCCGGAGAGCACGACGAGCGTGACGGCCACGAGGACGAGGCCGAGCACGGCGGCCATCGACCGGTCGAGCGACGCCCGGTACTGCACGAAGATGGCTCGGGTGAAGCTGTCGAAGCGCAGCATCGAGACGGCGCCGAAGTCCGACAGGGTGTAGAGCGCGACGAGCAGCGAGCCCGCGGTGATCGAGGGGCGCAGCTGGGGCAGCACGACGCGCCAGAACGTGGCCCACCGCCCGTGGCCGAGGGTGCGGCTGGCCTCCTCGAGCGTGGGGTCGAGGCGCCGCACCGCGGCTCGCACGGTGAGCAGCACGTAGGGATAGGTGAACAGCGTGAGGACGAGCCACGCGCCCGGGAAGCCGTAGATCTCCGGGAGCGCCTCCACGCCGAGGGGCTCGAGCCAGCCCTGGAGGATCCCCCGCGGCCCGAGGGCGCCGATGAAGGCGTAGCTGCCGACGTAGGTGGGGATGGCCAGCGGCAGCGCGGTGGCGATCACCCAGAACCGGCGCAGCGGCAGGTCGGTCCGCACGGTCAGCCAGGCCAGCGGCACGGCGATGAGGCACGACGTGGCGGTCACGCTGACCGCCAGCAGCCCGGTCCGCCACAGCAGGCCGCGGGTGCGGGCGGAGGTGGCCACCTCGACGACGCGGTCCCAGCCCAGCTCGGAGGACCGCACGAGCAGGTACCCGAGGGGCAGGAGGGCGACCGCGGCCACCACCACGCCGGCCACGGCGAGGAGCGGCATGCCCCGGGTCGGACGCGCCGGACCGGCGCGCCAGGCGGCGCGCCGGTCCGGCGTCGCGGTCTCCTGCACCAGGTCAGATTGCCCGAGGCGCCGTGCGGGCGGCGAAACCTCGGGCCGGCGCTGGCTCAGACGATGCCGAGGTCGGTCAGCAGCGCGAGCGTGCCGGCCAGGTCGTCGAGCTGGTTGAGGTCGATCTCGGGGAGGGTCAGCTCGTCGATGGTCGGGACGCCCTCGACGGGCGAGACGCCGGCCACGACCGGGATCTCGAAGGTCTCCTCGGCGAAGTAGGTCTGCGACGCCTCGGTGAGCAGGAAGTCGATGAAGGCCTGGGCCTCGGCGGTGTTCGTGGCCGTGTCGACGATGCCGGCGCCGGCCACGTTCACGAGGCCGCCCGGGTCCCCGCCGCCGAAGATCTTGTTGGCGGCCGGGTAGTCCGGGTCCTCGGCCAGGTACCGGTAGAGGTAGTAGTGGTTCACGAACCCGGCGTCGATCTCGCCGGCGGCCACCGCCTCCACGATGGCGCTGTTGCCCTCGAACACCTTGGGGCGGTTGGCCTGGATGCCCTCGAGCCACGCCCGGGCCCCGTCTTCGCCCTCGAGCACCCGCAGCGCGGTGACGAAGGCCTGGAACGAGCCGTTGGTGGGCGCCCAGCCCAGGCGGCCGCTCCACTCGGGGTCGGTGAAGTCGAGGATCGAGTCGGGCAGGTCGTCCTCGCTCAGCTTCTCGGTGTTGTAGACGACGACCCGGGCCCGGGCGGAGGTGCCGACCCAGCGGCCCTCGTCGTCCTTCAGGCCGTCGGGGACGAGGGAGAGCACGTCGTCGGACAGCTCGACGAGGCGCCCCTCGTTGGCGAGGGCGCCGAGGGCGCCGGCGTCCTGGCCGTAGTAGACGTCGGCCGGGGAGTTGCTGCCCTCCTCGAGGATCTGGGCCGCCATCTCGGCGGTGTCGCCGTAGCGGATCTCGACGGAGATGCCCGTCTCCTCCTCGAACCGCTCGACGAGCGGGCCGACGAGCTCCTCGCTCCGGCCGGAGTAGATGACGAGCGAGCCGCCCTCGAGGGAGCCCTCGTCGCCCTCCTCGGTGGTGCTCGTGGTCTGGGGTTCGGTGGTCTCGCTGGTGCTCGTGTCGTCGTCGTCACCGCAGGCGGCGGCGAGGAGCGACAGGCCGAGCAGGGGGACCAGCAGGTTCCGTGCGCGCATTCAAGACCCTCCAGACGGGTCGTAGACGTTCAGGGCGCCTAACAATTGCGCACAGGTGCCGGGAATGTCCAGAGTCAGGCTCGGCGGGGTCAGGGGCGGAGGACGTCGGGCAGCGGCCGCTCGTGCACGAGCACGAGGCGCTTGGTGGCGCGCGTGAGGGCGACGTAGAGCGCCCGGGCCCCCTGCACCTCCTCCTCCAAGATGGCGGCCGGCTCTACGACGACCGAGGCGTCGAGCTCGAGGCCCTTTACGAGGCTGACCGGCACGATCGTGATCTGCTCGTCGAGGCCGTGGCGCACGGCCCGGCCGAACGGGACCTCCGCCGCCTCGAAGGCGGCCACCACCGCGCCGAGGGCGGAGTCCGGCACGATGACGGCGACGCTGCCCGGGTCGACGGCGTCGCGCTCGACGAGCGCCTGCTCGAGCGCGGTGGCGCCGAGACGACCGGCCGGCGCCTCCACGAAGCGGGGCTCGTGGCCGGTCTGGCGGACCGAGCGGGGCGGGGTGAGCTCGGGAGCGGCGACGCGCAGCACCCGGGCGGCGAGGTCCATGTTCGGCCCCGGCAGCCGGTAGCCGAGCGTGAGCTCCACCTTGCGGGCGGGACGGCGGTCCGGCAGGTGCTCGAGGATCTCGTCCCAGCTGGCGTGGGCCCAGGCGCCGCTGGACTGGGCGATGTCGCCCACCACGGTCATCGAGCCGTTGAGGGAGCGCCGGCTCAGCATCCGCAGCTGCATCGGCGACAGGTCCTGGGCCTCGTCCACGACGATGTGGCCGTAGGTGCGGAGCTCGTCGTCGCCGGCGCGGCGCCGGCGGGGCTTCGGGCCGAGCAGCGCCCGCGCCTCGTCGAGGAGCGCCACGTCGTCGACCGTCCAGACGACGTCCTTCGGGGACTCGGACCGCTTGCGGTAGAGGGCCAGCTTCTCCTGCTCGTCGAGGAGGTCCCCGGCGGCGAGGTCGATGAGCGCGTGGGAGCCGAACAGGTCGTGGAGGAGCTCGGCCGGGGTGAGGACCGGCCACATCCGCTCGAGCGCCTCGCGGACCTCGGGGGCGTGGCGGAGGCGCTGGCGCACCTCCCCGGCCTCGACCGGCACCCGAGCGCTGTCGGCCAGGGTGGCGAACACGCTGTTCTCGACGTGGCGGCGGCCGGCGTTGTGGACGCGGAACCGGCGCTTGGCGTCGGCGACGATCGCCCGGCTCTGCTTCGGCGTGAGCGTGAGCGTCTGGAGCCCGTAGCCCACCCGCATCGGCTCCCGCAGCGGCCGCTGCCGGTCCTGCACCGCCTTGGCCAGGACCTTGGCCATGCGCAGGTCGCCCTTCACGCGGGCGGCGGCCGGCTCGTCGCGCCCGTCGACCCGCAGCTCGGTGGCGCCGTCGAGCAGGTCGGCCAGCACGGCCAGCTCCACGCCGGCCTCCCCGAGGCTGGGCAGCACCTGCTCGATGTAGCCCAGGAACAGCCGGTTGGGGCCCACGACGAGCACGCCCTGGCCCTCGAGCGGGAACCGGTGGGTGTAGAGCAGGTAGGCCGCCCGGTGGAGGGCGACGACGGTCTTGCCGGTGCCGGGGCCGCCCTGGACGACGAGCACGCCGGGCAGCTCGGCCCGGATGATCTCGTCCTGCTCGCCCTGGATCGTGGCGACGATGTCGGTCAGCCGGCCGGTGCGGGCCTCCTCTAGCGCCGCGATGAGCGTGCTCTGCCCGCGGATCTCCCGCCCCTCGTCGTCGATCGACAGGGCCCCGCCGAGGAGCCCGGCCGACTCGCCGAACAGCTCGTCCTCGATGGCCAGCAGCTGGCGCCCGCGGGTGGCGAAGTGCCGGCGACGGACCAGGCCCATCGGGGAGCGACCGGTGGCCCGGTAGAACGGCTCGGCCACCGGGGCCCGCCAGTCCACGACGAGCGGCTGGTGGTCGTCGTCGGCCACCGCCACCCGGCCGATGTAGAAGGTGTCGCCGCCGTCCGCCTGGGTGCGGTCGATGCGACCGAACACGAGGCTGGCATCGCCGAGCTGGAGGGCGGCCAGCCGGTTGGCGATGTTCTCCTCGATCATCTCCCGCTCCCAGCGGGCCTGCTCGGTGCCGCCGCGACCGACCTCCACCATCGATCGGAGACGGGTGGCCTCCTCGCGGGAGGCCTCCAGCCGCTCGTAGGCACGGTCGATGTGGGCCTGCTCGGCGGCGAGGTCGGGATGGGGCGCCATCGTCCTCCCAGACGGAAACGAGGGATCGGCCATCCTACTCCCGCGACCCGTCCGGCCAGCAGGTCAGGGGCCGGGGTCCTCGCCGACCTCCCGCAGGGCGTCGCGCAGGGCCACCCGGAGGCGGCGGGCGATGCGAGGCGTCAGGTGGGCGATCAGCCCGGCCCCGGGGCGGCCCACCTCCTCCAGGGTGAGCACCACCCGCGGCTGGGCGTCCTCGTAGTCGTCGCTGATGGCGACGGCCCACGACAGGCGCTGGAGGTCGTCGTCGCCCGGGGGCAGGTCGTCGGGCTGGAAGGGGTGGTCGTCGATGGAGCGGCGCACCACCGCATCACAGCACGACCGGGCGCTGAGGCGATGCCGCGTCCACGAGGAGGGGGTCCTAGCGTGGGCCCATGGCCGCCGCCGATGCTCCTCGCACCACCGCACCGGACGACGACGCCCCGCCGCTGCTGCGCGCCGCCCGCGGGCTCCCGGTCGACCGGGTGCCGGTCTGGTTCATGCGCCAGGCCGGACGCTCCCTGCCCGAGTACCGGGCCATCCGGGGCGAGGGCAGCATCCTCGAGGCCATCCACGACCCGGACCTGTCGACGGAGATCACGCTGCAGCCGGTGCGCCGCTACGGCGTCGACGCCGCCATCCTCTACAGCGACATCGTGGTGCCGGCCCACGCCATCGGCTTCGGCGTGGACGTCACGCCCGGCGTCGGCCCGGTCGTGTCGGAGCCGTTCCGCAGCGCCGCCGACCTCGGCCGCCTCCGCCCCTACGAGCCGGCCGTGGACGCCCCCTACGTGGGCGAGACGGTCCGCAACGTGGTGGCCGACCTGGGCGACGCCACCCCCCTCATCGGCTTCGCCGGCGCCCCGTTCACGGTGGCCAGCTACCTCATCGAGGGGCGCCCGTCGCGCACCTACGGCCGCACCAAGGCGATGATGCTCGGCGAGCCGGCCCTGTGGCACGAGCTGTTGGACCGCCTCGCCGACATGGCCATCGCGTCGCTGCTCGACCAGGTCGCCAACGGCGCCCGCGCCATCCAGCTGTTCGACTCGTGGGCCGGGGCGCTGTCCCCCGACGTCTACGAGGACCTGGTCATGCCCCACAGCGCCAAGGTGTTCGCGGGCGTCGCCCACACCGGGGTGCCCCGCATCCACTTCGGCGTCGGCACCGGCGAGCTGCTCACCCTCATGGGCGACGCCGGCGCCGACGTGGTCGGCGTGGACTGGCGGGTGCCGCTCGACGTGGCCCGCACCCGCGTGCCGGGCAAGGCCGTGCAGGGCAACCTCGACCCCGCCGTCTGCCTGGCCCCGTGGGAGGTGGTGGCCGAGCGCACCCGCGACGTGCTGCGTCGCAACGCCGGTCGTCCGGGCCACATCTTCAACCTCGGCCACGGCGTGCTGCCCGAGCTCGACCCAGGCGTGCTGAAGGCAGTCGTCGACCTCGTCCACGAGGAGGGGCTCCGCCACGGGGGTGCGGAGGAGGCCGATGGCTGAGCCGGCCGCCGACCGCCTCGGCGTGGTCGTGATGGCCTACGGCACGCCGGCCCGTCCCGAGGACATCGAGGCGTACTACACGCACATCCGCCGGGGTCGGCCGCCGTCGCCCGAGCAGCTGGCCGCCCTGACTGCCCGCTACGAGGCGCTCGGCGGCACCTCCCCGCTGGCCGAGCGCACCGAGGCGCAGCGCCAGGCCCTGGCCGACGCGCTGCAGGTCCGGCGCCCGGGCGGGACCCGGGTGGTGCTCGGCCAGAAGCACGCCGCGCCGTTCATCGAGGACGCCGTCGCCGCGCTGGCCGACGACGGCATCGACCGGCTGGTCGGCCTCGTGCTGGCGCCGCACTACTCGGGCGCGTCGGTCGGCGAGTACCTGGCCCGCCTCACCGCTGCCGCCGACGAGCGGGGCCTGGCCAGCGCCGGCGTCACCTCCTGGCACCTCGAGCCCGCCTACCTCGGGTTCCTGGCCGGGGCGCTCGACGAGGCCCGCCAGGCGCTGCCGGCGCGCACCAAGGTGCTCTTCACGGCCCACTCGCTGCCCGAGCGGGTGCTGGTCGACGACCCGTACCCGGAGCAGCTGCGGGAGTCGGCCGCCGCGGTGGCCGAGATGGTGGGCCTGGACCGCTGGGCCGGCTGGTCGCTGTGCTGGCAGTCCGCCGGCGCCACCCCCGAGCCGTGGCGGGGCCCCGACGTGCTCGACGTGATCCGCGACCTGGCCGCCACCGGGCGGGCCGACGGCGTGCTCGTCTGCCCGCAGGGGTTCGTGAGCGACCACCTCGAGGTGCTCTACGACCTCGACGTCGAGGCCCGCCGGGTGGCCGAGGAGGTCGGCCTGGCCTTCGGGCGCACCCGGGTCCTCAACGACGACGCGGCCACGTTCGCTGCGCTGGCCGACCGGGTCCTGGCCCTCGACCCGGCCGGGGAGACGGCCCGATGAGCACCCCGTCGGTCGTGGTGGTCGGGGGCGGGATCACCGGCCTCGTCGCCGCTCGCGACCTCGCCGGAGCCGGCGCGCAGGTCGCGCTCGTCGAGCCCGACCGCGTCGGCGGCAAGCTCCAGACCACGCCCTTCGACGGCGGGGTGCTCGACGAGGCGGCGGACACGTTCCTGGCCCGGGTCCCCGAGGGCCTCGCGCTGTGCCGGGAGCTCGGCCTCGACGGCGACCTCGTGTCGCCCGCCTCCCGCCAGGCGTACGTGTGGAGCCGGGGCGAGCTGCGCCCCCTCCCGCAGGGCCAGGTCCTCGGCGTCCCGACCGACCTCGACGAGCTGGCGGCGAGCGGGATCGTGTCCGACGGCGGCGTGGCGGCGGCCCGCCGCGACCTCGAGGTGCCGCTCGAGGCACCCGAGGGGGACGTGGCCATCGGGCCGCTGCTCCGGGGCCGGCTGGGCGACGAGGTGGTGGAGCGCCTGATCGACCCCCTCGTGGGCGGCATCAACGCCGGCGACGTGGACCACCTCAGCCTGGCCGCCACCGTTCCCCAGCTCGATGCCGCCGTCCGCAGCGGGGCCGGGTCGGTCATCGAGGCCTGCCGGGCCCAGCGGGCCCGGGTGGCGGACCCCGACGCCCCCGTCTTCTTCGCGCCCCGGGGCGGGATGGGCGCCCTGGCCCAGGCCACCTGGCGCGACGCCGAGGCGCGGGGGGTCGTGCTCGTGTCGGCGGCCGCTGTCGGTGTGGAGCGCCGGGGGGTGCGGTGGGCGGTGTCGCTCGACCGCGGCGGCCCGCTCGAGGCCGACGCCGTCGTGATCGCTGCGCCGGCCGGGGTGGCGGCCCGGCTCGTGCGCCCCCACGCCGCTCGCGCCGCCACGCTCCTCGCCGGCATCCCGTACGCGTCGGTGGCCCTGCTGTCGATCGCCGTGGACCGCGACGGCGTGGACCGCCCGCTCGACGGCACCGGCTACCTCGTGCCCGCCGTCGAGGGCCGCACGATCACCGCCTGCTCCTGGGCCAGCAGCAAGTGGGCCCACCTCGGCGGCGACGGGACCGTGTGGCTGCGGGCGTCGGTCGGGCGCGACGGCGACGACCGGGCCATCGCCCTCGACGACGACGCGCTGCTCGCCGCCGTGCTGGCCGACCTGCGGGACACGATGGCGCTGCGAGGCGAGCCCCGCGAGGTGCGGATCGGCCGGCTGCCCGGGTCGTTCCCGCAGTACCGCCCCGGTCACCTCCAGCGGGCCGACGCCATCGACGCCGACCTCGCCGCCGATGCCCCCGGCCTCTTCGTTGCCGGCGCCGCGCTCCGGGGCCTCGGGGTGCCGGCCTGCATCCGCCAGGGCCGCGCCGCTGCCCAGCGGGCCCGGGCCCGCCTCGAGGGCTGAGGACCGGCCGGGCGCGGTCGACGGACCGGGCCGACGTGGGCAAGATGGACGCCGTGCCCGACGTCGCCGCTCGCCGTGCCGCGCGGGTGCACCGCGCGCTCGCCGTCGCCATCGCCTCCCTGCTCGCCGCCGCCGGGGGACTGGTGGCCGCTCGCCTCGCGCCGCAGGAGGACGCGGTGGCCGCCGTCGAGGCGGCACCGACCACGACGCCCGAGACCGACCTGTCGCCGGTGTCGGCCACCGCGGCCCGGATCGTCACCTCGCTCGAGGCGGACCTCCCGGTCCCGGAGCCGGTACCCGCCGACCCGCGGGCACCCACCCCGGAGATCCGCCTCGGCCAGCTGGAGATCCCGGCCATCGGCCTGTCCCAACCGCTGTTCGAAGGGGTCACCCTGACCGCCATCGACCGGGGCCCGAGCCACTGGCCGGGCACCGCGATGCCGGGCCAGCTGGGCAACGTCGTGGTGGCGGGCCACCGAGTCACGAAGACCCGACCCTTCTACGACCTCGACCTCCTCCAGCCGGGCGACGAGCTGATCTTCTCGATGGCCGACGGCTCCCGCCACGTCTACGCGCTCGACCGGATCGAGGTGGTCGACGACGAGGCGATGCACATCGTCGACCAGACCTACGGCTACCGGGCCACGCTCTTCGCCTGCCACCCCAAGGGCAGCGCGCAGCAGCGCATCGTGGGCCGCTTCACCCACGTCTCGTCGACGCCGGCCGCCGACGCCGCCTGAGCCCGCTCGCTGCGCACGCGCCGCGCGGGGCCGCCGCGGCGGCGAGCCTCGGCGCCCGGTCTGCTCGCGCTCCGGCCCCCGCCCGACTGCCGGATCCGGGGCCAGACCGGCCAACATGGCCGCCGTGACCGCCGCTGCCCGCCGCTTCGCGCCTGCGCTCGTCGCGCTGGGCGCGGGTGTGCTCCTCTGCCTGTCGCTGCCGCCGTTCGGGTGGTGGCCGCTGGCCTTCGCGGGGCTGGCGGTGCTCGACCGCGTCGTGGCCGACCAGCTGGCGGGCACCCGCTTCCGCCGGGGCTGGGTGGCGGCCATGGGGTGCTTCCTGCCGTCGCTGTCGTGGATGACCGCGCTGACCGCCCCCGGCTACCTCGTGGCCTGCGTGGCGTACGCGGCGATGCTCGGCGCCGGTGTGGCCGCCGCCCCGCCCGGGCGGGGCCGCTGGCTGGCGCTCGTCGGCACGTGGACGGTGGCCGAGCTGGTGCGGTGGTCCTGGCCCTTCGGCGGGGTGCCCCTGGCCAACCTGGCCATCGGGCAGGTGGCCGGGCCGCTGGCCCCGGTGCTGCGGGTCGGGGGCAGCGTCCTGCTGCTCGCCGCCACCGTCGCCGTCGGCCAGGCCGTCGCCGCGGCCGCCCGCCGCCGGTGGGCACCCGCCGCCGGGCTCGTGGCCGGGGTCGTCGTGCTCGTCGCCGTCGCCGCAGTGGCGCCGTCGGGCCGCACGGTGGGCACGGCCGACGTGGCGCTCGTCCAGGGCGGCGGCAAGCAGGGCACCCGCAAGAGCGAGACCGGCGTGGTGGCGCCGTTCCAGCGCCACGTCGACGCCTCGGCCGGGGTCGAGCCGCCCGTGGACCTCGTGGTGTGGCCCGAGGACGTGATCGACACCGACGACGCGTTCGTCGACCACCCCTGGTTCGAGGTGGTGGCCGACCTCGCCCGCCGGATCGGCGCGCCGATGGTGGTCGGCACCGTGGAGGGCGCGGGCGACGAGCACTTCCGCAACGCGGCGGTGCTCGTCGGTGCCGACGGCGCGGCGGTCGGCCGCTACGAGAAGGTCCACCGGGTGCCCTTCGGCGAGTACGTGCCGCTGCGCTCGCTGCTCGAGCCGCTGGCCGGCGGCGCCCTGCCCAAGCGCGACGCGCTCGTCGGCGAGGTCCCGAACCTGCTGGAGGTGCCCGGCCCCGTCGGCCTCGTGACCACCCCGATCTCCTGGGAGGTGTTCTTCCCCGACCGCACCCGGGAGGGCGTGGAGCGCGGCGCCCGGCTCGTGCTCAACCCCACGAACGGATCCTCGTTCACCGGCACGATCGTGCAGACCCAGCAGGTGGCGTCGTCGCGGATGCGGGCCATCGAGAGCGGCCGCTGGGTGCTCCAGGTGGCCCCCACCGGGTTCAGCGCGGTGATCGACGCCGACGGGAACGTGATCGAGCGCAGCGCGGTCAGCGAGCGGCGCGTGATCCAGCGGACCGTCGAGCTGCGGGAGGGCCTGACGCTCTACACCCGCTGGGGGAACGCCCCGGGGCTCGTCGTGGCTGCGGCCGTCGTGGCCGGCGGGTGGGCCGTGGAGCTCGCGCCCCGCGCCCGAGCGCGACGAAGGGGCCGGCGCGGGGCCGACCCCTCCTCAGCAGGGACCTGACGCCAGCGAGGCGTCGGCGGTCGGGTCGATCAGGCCGCGGCTGCGGTCTCCTTCGGCTCAGCCGCCCCTTCGGTGGCCGTCGCCTCGATGGCACGGACGTCGCCGTTGCCTCGGGCGATCTCCACCTTCCGGGCCCGGGCCTGCTCAGCGACCGGGATCGTGATCGTGAGCACGCCGTCGTGGTAGCGAGCCTCGATCCGGTCGGTGTCGAGGCTGTCGCCGAGGAACAGCTGGCGGGTGAACCGACCCTGCGGTCGCTCCGACACCAGCACCTGGGTGTCGTCAGCGCGGTGCCAGCGTCGCTCGGCGGCGATCGTGAGGACGTCCTTCTCGACGGTCACGTCCACCGTGTCGGGATCGATGCCCGGCAGGTCGAGGTGGACGACGAAGCGATCCCCGTCGCGGTAGGCGTCCATCGGCATCGACGGCGCCCGGCCCCAGACCGAGGCGGTGAGGCGGTCCAGCTCGCGATCGAGCTCACGGAACGGGTCGAAGCGCATCAGCATGCGGTGCATCCCTCCTCTCACTCGTCACGGTCCATCCGATGGCACCTACACCATAGCCGCCATCAGATTAGTTGACAACCTCACGCTTAACTTTTCCTGGCCCGCGGGTCAAGGGAGGGCGAGCGCGCGGGTGGTCCGGACCGCCTCCAGGAAGGCTCGGTCGTGGCTCACGACGAGGACCGTGCCCTCGAACGCGTCGAGGGCCGACTCGAGCTGCTCGATGGCCTCCACGTCGAGGTGGTTGGTGGGCTCGTCGAGCACGAGGCAGTTCACGCCGCTCGCCATGAGCTCGGCGAGCAGGGCCCGGGTCCGCTCCCCCGGGGAGAGGTGGGCGCCGGGGCGGTCGACGTGGTCGGCGCCGAGGCCGAACTTGGCCAGGAGCGTGCGGGCGGTGGGCTGGTCCATCCCCGTGGCGTCGGTGAACGTGCGCAGCAGGGGGCGCTCGTCGCCGTAGCGGAGCCGGCGCTGGTCGAGGAGGCCGACGACGACGCCGGGTCCGAGCCACCGCTCCCCCGCCGCCAGCGGCTCCTCGCCGAGGATCGCCCGCAGCAGCGTCGTCTTGCCGCTGCCGTTGGGGCCGACGATGGCCAGCCGGTCCCGCCAGGCCACCTCGAGGTCGACCGGACCGAGGCGGAACGACCCGACCTCCACCACGGCGCCCGCGAGCCGGGCCACGACGTCGCCGGCCCGACCGCCGCCCCCGAAGGACAGCTGCAGCTGCCAGGGCTCCCAGGGCTTGTCGACCACCTCCAGGCGCTCGATCGCCTTCTCGGTGGCCTTCACCTTGCTGGCGAGCTGCTCGGAGCGCTGCGCCCGCAGGTGCGGGATGAACTTGTCGTTGTCGGTGCGCTTGCGCTTGGCGCTCCGCACGCCCTGCACGGCCCACTCCCGCTGGGTCTGCTGGCGCTGGCGCAGCCGGTCCCGCTCGGCGACGTAGCGCTCGTAGCCCTCGTACTGCTGGCGGCGGGCCAGCTCGCGGGAGGCCACGTAGTCGGTCCAGCCGCCGGCGTGCTCCACGGCGTCGTGGTCCGGGAGCCGCAGCTCGAGGATCCGGGTGACGGCGCGGTCGAGGAATGCCCGGTCGTGGGAGACCACCACGACCGCGCTCTTCGTGGAGGTGACGAAGCGCTCGAGCACCTCCAGGCCGGCGAAGTCGAGGTCGTTCGTGGGCTCGTCGAGGAGCAGCACGTCCTGGCGGGACAGCAGGATGGCGGCCAGCGCGGCCCGAGCCGCCTGCCCGCCCGAGAGGTGGCCGACCTCCACGTCGAGCCGATCGGCGGGCAGCCCGACCTGGGCGAGGACGGTGCCGATGCGGGCGTCGAGGTCGTCGCCGCCCACCGCGAGGAAGTGCTCGAGCGCGGCGCTGTAGGCCTCGATCGCGTCGGCCGCCTCGGTGAGGGCCGCGGTGGCGGCGTCGAGCGCCTCGCCGGCCGCGGCCACGCCGGTGCGCCGGGCCAGGTAGGCCCGCAGCGTCTCCCCGGGGTGGGCGTCGGGCTCCTGGGGCAGCCACCCGACGGTGGTGGTGGCCGGAGACCGCTCGACGGTGCCGCCGTCGAGGGGCTCCCGGCCGGCGAGGGCCCGCAGCAACGTGGACTTGCCGATGCCGTTGGGCCCCACGACGCCCAGGCGGGTGCCGGGGGTGATCGAGACCGACACACCCCCGAGCACCACCTGTGCCCCGTGGTAGCGGACGAGGTCCTTGGCGATCAGCATGCGAGAAGCGTCCTCCATCCGGGGGCAGGGGCGACGAGATCTGTGCGGGTTCTCGTGCGCATGGCGCACGGAACCACGCACAGATCTCGTCTAGGTCACCGCTGGCCGCGGTGGTGACCGGCTCGCTGGCCGGTGGAGTCCTGGTGCACGGCGACGCTCGGGCGTCGCGGGGTCCGGGCTCAGCCGGGTGCCGCGCCGGGCGCGGGATCAGTCACGCAGGATCATGGCGACGACGGTACCCGTGCCCCGTCGCGGCACCAAGCGAGTTTCCGGACCCGGCTCCGTCGATCCAGTAGCGGCGCAGGCGCGAGCCGGAGACGTCGATCACGTCCTGCAGCGCCCCGCCGTTCGCCTCGATGGCGCGGATCGACCCAACGTTGTGGTCGTCGCAGGTGAGCAGGGCCCGATCGACGCCGAGCGACCGAGCGACGACGAGGGCCTGCCGGAGGATCTCCGTGGCGCAGCCGCGGCGGCGGTGCTCGGCGATCACGCCGTAGCCGATGTGGCCGCCCTCGCGGGCGAGGTGCTCGTTCAGCTCGTGGCGGATCGACGCGCGGCCAACGACCTGGCCGTCCACCTCGGCGACGAGGAACGTGGCCGGGACGAGCCCCGCGCCGAGGTCGAGGCCGCTGGCGGCCTGGTGGTGGAGCCGGACGACGTCGGCGAAGGGCTGGCCGTCGTAGCCGAGGAGGAACGCGAAGCCCTCGGCCGCCATCGCGTCGTGGGCGGCCAGGACCACCGCCTCGTCCTCCACCCGGAGCGGACGCAGCCGCAGGGCCGTCATCGCGCCATCCTGACCCGGTCCCGATGAGGGTGACGAGCGGATTGCCCGGCCTCGGTAGGGTCGGCGGCCATGGGGGACGCAGTCCGAGAGACGACGGAGGGGGCGGTGCGGCGGCTCACGCTGTGCCGGCCCGAGGCCTACAACACGATCACGCCCCAGCTGCGCGACGAGCTGGGGGCCGCGCTCGACCGGGCGCAGGCCGACCGGGCGGTGCGGGTGATCCTGCTCGACGCGGAGGGCCCGGCGTTCTGCGCCGGCTACGGGCTCGACTGGTCCACCGCCGCGCAGGCCGCCGACGACGCGCAGGAGCGCCCCTGGGACCTGGCCGCCGACCAGCACGTGATCGGCCCGTTCGCCGCCACCTGGGCCAAGCTCCACGACTCCACGAAGCCCACGCTCGCCGCCGTCCAGGGGTGGTGCATCGCCGGCGGCACGAACATCGTGTTCAACGCCCACCTGATCGTGGCCGCCGAGTCGGCCCGGTTCGGGTACCCGCCGTCGCGGGTGTGGGGCGTGCCCGAGGCGCCGTGGACCTGGGTGGCCCGCATGGGCCTGCAGCAGGCCCGCCGCTACATGCTCACCGGGGACGAGATCACCGCGGAGCGGGCCCTCGAGCTCGGCCTCGTCCTCGAGGTGGTCCCCGACGACGAGCTGGCCGAGCGAGCGATGGCGCTGGCCCAGCGCATCGCGCTGGTGCCGACCAACCAGCTCGAGATGATCACGATGGCGCTCAACGCGGTGGCCGACCACCTGTACGACCCGCCCGCCTCCCGGCGCCTCGGCACGCTCCTCGACGGCATGGCCCGCCACACCCAGGAGGGGGCCGACTTCGTCCGGCGCTCCCAGGAGGTCGGCTTCCGCGAGGCGGTGCGGGAGCGGGACCGCCCCTTCGGCGACTACGGCGAGCGCCCCAGGGGCTGACGACGAAGCCCGGCCGGGCGACGGGTCAGTCGTCTTCGACGCGGGCGAGGAGGACGGCGCCGGCGGAGAGGGCGAGGCCTCGGGCGGCGAGGTCCCACGGGCCCGGCGCGAGGCGGCGGGCGGCGGTGACGCCGGCGGCGATCCAGATCCCAGCGCACCAGCGGCAGGTCACGAGCGTGGCGAGCCGGGGCGGGTCGTCGAGGCCCTCGACGACCTCCTGGGCGGTCGGGTCGTCCTCGCCGGGCGGCGGCTCGGCGCCGGTGTGGCGGAGGACGGCCTGCCGGGCCGGCTCGCCGATGACGTCGGCGGTGGCGAGGCGGGTGAGGCGGTAGGTGGCGAGGAGGTCGACGGCGAGGGTCAGCCAGCGGTCGGCGGCGGTGGGGGCGGCGGGTCGGGGCACCAGGCGTGCTTGCCCGGTTGCGCCCCGGTCGAACCGGCGCGGCGAAGCCGACCCCGAAGGCCGGCTACGGCGAGCCGCGCCGGGACTGCGCCAGCACCGTGGCCGCCAAGGCGGCGCGGTGGTCCTTCGTCCAGGGCGGCCCGAGCCGGGCCCGAGGGCCGTGGAGCACCGCGTCGGCTCGGTCGCCGAGCAGGGCCGCCGCCTGCGCCTCGACGTCCTTCGGGTAGGCGTGGACCTCCCAGCCCCGAGCCGCGGCGGCATCGGCGAGCACCTGGCGGTACATCACCGAGTCGGCCTGGCTCTCGTGGGGCGGGCGGCGCAGCGCGGTGACGTCGTCGGGCAGCTCCCGCCAGGCCTGCACCGACAGCGAGGCGATCGGCGCCGGCACGGACGCCGCCAGGTCGTCGAGGGCGGCGACGGCGAGCCGCGCGGCCGAGGCCCGCACCCGAGCGACGAGGGCCGCCAGGGCCTCGTCGTCCAGCGGCGCCCCGGTGCGGTGCAGCTCGTGGGCGCCGCCCTCGTGGTGGATCGGCGCCGCCGGCAGCCCCGGCTCGACGAGCTCGACTCGGCGGCGGTCCACCACCTCGTGGTCGGCCGAGGCCGTCACCAGCACCGCCCACCCCAGGTGGTGGGCCACCCCCACGTCCACCGCCCGATCCTGCTCCCCGCCGGCGCCCTTGACCAGCCCCTCGCCGGTCAGCGCCCGATGCGCAGGGCGACGACCGTGCACTGCACCGGGTAGGACTCGGCGCAGGGTCCCTCCACCCACACCGCCACCTCGGCGCCGTCCACGACGTCGGCGGCGGTCAGCTCGTCGCCGGAGGCGGCGTCGACGACCACCGGGTCGCCCCGCAGCAGGGCCATGCCCTCGAAGTACGCGTCCGAGGCCGCGCCGATCGTGGGGTCCTCCCCCGCCGTCCGGGCGACCACGCCGGTCACGTCCGGATCCCGGTCGGGCACCGTCGCCGCCGGCCCGTCGAGGGGCGTCGACGCGGTGCCGCCGGTGGTGAGGTCGTCGTCGCCGCCGCAGGCGGCGACCGGCGTGAGGACCAGTGCGACGACGAGGGCGAGGGCGCGCCAGGAGGACCGCATGCTCGTTCGACGCTCGCCAGGCGCGCCCGGTTCCCGCCGGAGCGGGGGCCGGGTCACCCCGCCGGCGCGGGGGTGATCCGCAGGGCGATCGCGGGGCCCTCCGGCGGCTGGCCGGGCAGGGTGACCCGGCACCCGCCCGGCGTCGCCTCCCACGCCAGCGGCTCGCCGTGGCCGAGGAGGCGCACCTCGGCGTCCGGCGGCGGCGTCACGTCGAGCTCCACCACGTCGGAGGTCGGGGTGTCGAGGACGACGGCGTTGAGCGCGTCGGCATCCGGCGAGTGCGTGAAGCGGACCTCGTGGCCCTCGCCGGTCTGGCCGGCGTGGCGGGTCCAGGGCCGGGTGCCGTAGATGGCATCGCCGTTGGTGCGCAGCCACCACCCGAGGGCGAGGAGCCGCTGGGCCTGGGCGAAGGGGATGACCCCGTCGCCGGTGGGACCGACGTTGAGGAGCAGGTTGCCACCGTGGGCGACGATGTCGACGAACATCCGGATCAGCTCGTCGGGGGCCAGGTAGGTGTCCTCGGACTCGAGGCGGTTGAAGCCGAACGACGTGCCGATGCCCCGGGTGGACTCCCACTTCCGGGCCGGGTCGCCCTTGGTGGAGTACTCCGGGGTCACGAAGTCGCAGTGCTTCATCCCGGCCGTCTGGGCGATCCAGTCGAAGCGGTTGTTCACCACCCCGTCGGGCACCGCCGCGTAGTAGTCGGCGAAGAGGCCGTCGATGTCGAAGGCGGCGGGCGAGCCGATGTCGCCCCAGAGCACGTCGGGCCGGTACCGCTCGATGAGCTCGTGCCAGTGGGCGTCGACGTAGGCGACGTAGTCGTCGGTCTGCGGGATCGCCGCGAGCATCGCCTGGAAGTCGGTCATCGGCAGGCCGCCGAAGGTCCAGTCGAGCCCGCCCGAGTAGTAGGTGCCGAAGCGCAGCCCCCGGGCCCGCACGAGCGCGGCCAGCTCGCCGACCAGGTCCCGGTCCGATGCCCAGCGGGCCTTGTGGGGGTTCGGGGTGTCGCTCGGCCAGAGGAGGACGCCGTCGTGGTGCTTGGTCACGAGCACCACGTAGCGGGCGCCGGCCTGCTCGAAGAGGTCGACCCACGGCTCGGGCTGCCAGCCGGCGTGGAGGTCGAGGAACCGCTGGACGAAGTCGTCGTAGGGGCGGTCGCCGTGGACGGCGGCGTGGTGCTCGGCGGCCGGGCTGCCCTCGATCGAGATCGAGTTCCAGTACCACTCGGTGTACGGCGAGCAGCGCATCGCCTCCTCCCAGCCGCCCTCGGCCGCGAGGTCGAACGGGGAGTCCCGCACCGGGGCGAACGCCGGGATGGCGGCCGCTGTCCAGTGCACGAAGATCCCGAGCTTCGCGTCGTCGTACCAGGACGGCAGCGGCCGCCCGTCGTGCTCGCCCATTCGCTTCCCCCTCGTCCGCCCGAGCCGGGCGCCGGTCGGCGGCGCACCGTAGCGCCACCCGAGCGAGCGCCGGTGGAGGGCGGCGTCAGACCTCCACGAGGACCGTCACCGGGCCGTCGTTGACGAGCGCCACCGCCATGTCGGCCCGGAAGCGGCCCGTGGCCACCGTGGCCCCAAGCTCGCGGAGGCGGGCGACGACGGCGTCGACGAGCGGCTCGGCGTGCTCGGGCCGGGCTGCTGCGATCCACGAGGGACGCCGGCCCCGGGACGTGTCGCCGTAGAGCGTGAACTGGCTGACCACGAGCAGCTCGGCACCCTCGTCGGCGGCCGAGCGGTTCATGACGCCCTCGGCGTCGTCGAAGATCCGGAGGTTCCAGAGCTTGTCGGCCAGCTTGCGGGCGGCGGCCTCGTCGTCGTCGTGGGTGACCCCGACGAGCACGCACAGCCCGCGGCCGATGGCGCCGACGACCTCGCCGTCGACGGTCACCGACGCCTCGCTCACCCGCTGCACCACAGCTCGCACGAGGTGCGACGGTAGCGGCGGCCCCGTCCCGGGAGCCTCGCTTCGGGGAGACCCCTGATCCGCGCCGGGCGCGGATCCGATGGGACCTGGCTCAGCGCCGGGTCAGGTCGCGGGCCTCCACGAGCGCCTTGCGGATCTCGTCGAGCCCGTCCTCGATGCCCTTGCGGAGGGTGTCGACGACGTCGCCGGCGAGCTCGGCGGGCCGCAGCAGCTCGGCCTTGGCCTCCCGCCAGCGGGCCCGGGTCTGCTCGAGGAGCTCCGTGACCTTGTCGCTCGTGTCCATGGCGGCCAGGTGGGCCTGGACCTCGAGGTCCTCGATGCGGGCCCGCCACTGGTCGACCTGGGCCTCCATGAGCTGACGGCGCAGCTCGGCCTCCCGCTCCTCGAGGCGCTCGAGCTGAGCCTCCAGCCGTTCGATGCGCGCTTCGGGTGTCATGGCCCCACCGTCGCAGGCCGCCGGCCCGGGCGGTAGGGCAGAAGGTCCCGGCCCCTCGTACCGTTGTCGCCCGTGCAGACGCTGCGAGCTGGTCCCGCCACCCTCCGCGTCGACCGTGGTCGGGGCGGTCGGCTGGCTTCGCTCATCGTCCACGGCCACGAGCTGCTCGTCACCCGCGGCCCGGGCCGCACCGATCCGCTGATGTGGGGCTGCTACCCGATGGCCCCCTTCGCCGGGCGGCTGCGGGGCGGGCGCTTCCGCTGGGCCGGCGCCACCCACCAGCTGGTGGCCAACCACGGCGGGCACGCCATCCACGGCACCGTCTTCGACCGGCGCTGGCTCATCGAGCAGGCCGAGGAGGACTACCTGCGGATGCGGGCGCCGCTCGACCCGGGGTGGCCGCTGCGGGGCTGGGCGGTCCAGGAGCTGGCCCTGCACCCCACGAAGCTGGAGCTGCGGCTCGAGGTGCACGCCAGCGACCTGCCCTTCCCGGCCACCGCCGGCTGGCACCCGTGGTTCCGGCGCCGGCTCGAGGTGGGCGGCGAGCTCGACGTCGCCCTCGACGTGCACCGCTGGTACCCGCTCGGCGACGACGGGCTCCCCACCGGCGAGCTGGCACCGGTCCCGCCGCCGCGCCCGTGGGACGACTGCTTCACCGCCGTCACCTGGCCGGCCGTGCTCACCTGGCCCGGCGCCCTGCGCCTCGAGCTCTACGCCACCGCCGACCACGTGGTCCGCTACGACCACCAGCCCCATGCCGTGTGCATCGAGCCGCAGACCGGTCCGCCCGATGCAGCCAACCTCGGCTTGGCCCGCATCGTGCGCCGCCACGACCCGCTCGTCGTCGAGGCCGGCTGGCACTGGAGCCTCCTCTAGGTGTTGTAGCCAGGGACGTTGTTGACGTCCGCCTGTGGGTGAGCCTCCTGGGCGAGTGTGGAGCTGTCGAAGGCAACACGCACGCCACAGGAGGCTCGGGTGCACGCTAACGCTCC
>DATGRC010000227.1:0-2964 GCA_035303865.1 Acidimicrobiales bacterium | reverse complement strand
TGGCGACGAGCGCCTGCGCGGGGAACGGCTGGAAGAGGCGGACCTGGAGCACGCCGACGCGCTCGCCCTGCTCGAGGAGGCGGTCGACGGTCTCCTGGGCGGCGCCGACGGCCGACCCCATGAGCACTATCACCCGGTCGGCGTCGGGGGCGCCGTGGTACTCCACGATCGAGTAGCGCCGCCCGGTGCGCTCGGCCAGCTCGTCCATCACGTCCTGGACGATGGCGGGGACGGCGTCGTGGAACGGGTTGGCCGCCTCGCGGGCCTGGAAGAAGACGTCGGGGTTCTGGGCGGTGCCCCGAACCACCGGTGCCTCCGGCGACAGGCCGCGCCGGCGGAAGGCGGCGATGTCGTCCTCCCGGACGAGCGCGGCGAGGTCCTCGTCGTCGAGCAGCTGGATCTTCGAGATCTCGTGGGAGGTGCGGAACCCGTCGAAGAAGTGGAGGAACGGGACCCGTGAGCGCAGCGTGGCGGCGTGGGCCACGAGGGCGAGGTCGTGGGCCTCCTGCACGGACCCGGCTCCGAGCATCGCCCACCCGGTGGCCCGGGCGTGCATCACGTCGCTGTGGTCCCCGAAGATCGACAGCGCGTGCGTGGCCACCGTGCGGGCAGCCACGTGGATGACCGCCGGCGTGAGCTCGCCGGCGATCTTGAACATGTTGGGGATCATGAGGAGCAGGCCCTGAGACGACGTGAACGTCGTGGCCAGGGCGCCCTGCTGGAGGGCGCCGTGGAGGGCCCCGGCGGCGCCGGCCTCGGACTGCATCTCCACCACGTCGGGGACCACACCCCAGCGGTTCGGCCGGCCCGCGGCGGCCCAGTCGTCGCAGTGCTCCCCCATCGGCGAGGCCGGGGTGATCGGGTAGAGGGCGATCACCTCGCTCAGCGGGTATGCCACCCGAGCCGCCGCCTCGTTGCCGTCGACGCACGCCCAGCGGGTGCGGCGCGCGGCGCTGGTCTCGACGGGGGACGGGTCGACGGCGGTCATGGCGCGGCCTCCGGAGCGTGACGAGGGGCGGACCCTTCGGGTTCGTCCTCCAGCATCCGCGCTCGGCCCGCCCGTGGGGAGGGCCGAAGGTCCCCGACTCCCCCGGTGTCGGACCCGTTCCCCACGGGACCGCGGTGGTCAGGGGACGGTGAGGACCTCGGGGCCGTCGTCGGTGATCGCGATCGTGTGCTCGGCGTGGGCGGCCCGGCGGCCGTCGCGGGTGACGACGGTCCAGGCGTCGTCGAGCACTCGGGTCTCGGCCCGGCCGGCGCAGACCATCGGCTCGACGGCGTAGGTCTGGCCCGGGGCGAGGCGCCGGCCCCGTCCTGGCTTGCCCCAGTTGGGGACGTCGGGCGGCTCGTGCATCGCCGTGCCGATGCCGTGGCCCGTGTACTCCCGCACCACCGAGAAGCCGGCGGCCTCGGCGGTGCGCTGCACGGCGGCGCCGATGTCGCTCAGCCGGCCGCCCGGGACCATCGTCTCGATGGCGGCGGCGAGCGCGGCCTCGGTCACGGCGATGAGCCGGGCGGACTCGTCGTCGATCTCCCCCACCCCGGCGGTGAAGGCGGCGTCGCCGTGCCAGCCGTCGACGACGGCCCCGCAGTCGATCGACACGATGTCGCCCTCCTGCAGGACGCGGTCGCCGGGGATGCCGTGGACCACGACCTCGTTCGGCGACGCGCAGATCACGCCGGTGAAGGGCGGGTGCCCGTACCCGAGGAAGTTGCTGCGGGCACCCCGCCGCTCGAGGACCTCGCGACCGATCCGGTCGAGCTGGCGGGTGGTCACCCCCGGCCGGATGGCGGCGCGGATCCGCTCGTGCATCTCGGCCACGACGCGCCCCGCCTTGCGCATCTTGGCCAGGTCGGCGGCCGTCTTCACCATGGACCTGGAGGCTACGGGCCGAACGGGCGCGACGCGCCGGGCGACGATCCTTCCGGCGCGAGGCGGGACACCGTCCTCGGCCGGGCCGCGACGTGCGCGGCGAGGGCCCGCGCCACGTCGGCGGCGATGACGGCGTGGCCGCGGCGGTTGGCGTGGACCATGTCGGCGCTGAGCAGCGACTCGTCGAGGGCGACGTGGTCGAAGAAGTCCACGTGGACCCCGCCGACCCGCTCGGTCAGGCCGCGCACCACGCGGTTGAGGGTCGAGAGCCGCTCCCGCAGGCCCGCCCGCATCGGGACGGGGACGAACTGGGTGCGGGACAGGTCGAAGAGCCCGAAGGTGACCACGGTGGCGCCGGCTGCGGCGAGCGGAGCGACGATCGCCTCGAGCTGGCGCTCGACCGCGACCGGGTCGAACGAGCGGCGCAGCGCGTCGTTGCCGCCGGCCACGACGACCGCGAGGTCGGGCCGGAAGGCGAGGGCCGGACCGAGCTGGGTGGCCCGGACCTCGGCGGCGCGCAGCGTCGGCACCCCGAGGTTGGCGTAGGCCACCGGCCCGACGGCGGCGTCGAGCCACTCGGCCAGGCGGTCGGCCCAGCTGATGTCGCGGAACCCGTCGACGGGATCGCCCGTGCCGGCGACGACGGAGTCGCCGACGGCGACGAAGCGCCGCCAGGGGCTGCCGGCGAGCAGCTGCCGAGCCTCGCCCGGGCCGAGGCAGAGCCGGTCGGCGGGCTCGGGGTGGTCGGTGCGGTGGTGGGTGAGGCGTGCATGGCCGCAGCGTGCGGTGGCGGCGCCGGCACGGTCTTGGAGGCGGCGCGGAGATCGCCGGGAGATCGATCTCCACGTGCCCTCCACGTCTCCTCCAAGCCTTCGAGGGCCGGCCGGCCGCATCGTCAGCGGCATGCCGATCCACACCGCAGCCCACCGCGACGTCGTGGTCGTGGGCTCCCGCTGCGCCGGGGCCCCCACCGCGATGCTCCTCGCCCACGCCGGCTTCGACGTCCTCGTGCTCGAGCGGGCGATGCTCCCCTCCGACACGCTCTCCACCCACGCCATCGCCCGGTCCGGGGTGGTGCAGCTCCACCGCTG
>DATGRC010000226.1:0-7390 GCA_035303865.1 Acidimicrobiales bacterium | reverse complement strand
GTTGTTGCCGTCGGGGTCGCGCACGAAGGCGCCGTAGTAGCCGGCGTGGTACTCGGGCCACTCGCGGGGCTCGTGGAGCACCTCGGCGCCGGCGGCCACCGCGGCGTCGAAGAACGCCCGCACCGCGGCGCGGTCCGGGGCAGCGAAGGCGATGTGCGCCTCCCGGAACCCCTCGCCGGTGGCCTGCGGCCCGAGCCAGAAGGACGGCTTGGCGTCCACGCCGTAGCCGAGGACCTCGCCGAAGTCCATCAGTCGGCTGCCGCCGAGCGGGGCGAGGACCTGGTCGTAGAAGGCGGCGCTGGCCGCCACGTCGGCGCACTGGATCGAGAGGTGGTCGAGCATCGGCTCATCTTGCCCCTCGGCGCGCACCGCTGCCCGCCGGTTCCGGGCGGTCGAGCTCGTCCGCGAGCGACGCGAGCAGCCCGACGGCGGCGGTGGCGTACTCGCTGATCCAGCGGTCGTGGATCCGCTTGATCGGCAGCGGGTCGAGGTGGTTCCAGCGCTCGCGGCCCTTGCGCTGGGCGATGACGAGGCCAGCGCGCTCGAGCACGCCGAGGTGCTGCATCACCGTGCAGCGGTCGAGCGAGTCGAACGCCGCGCAGAGCTGCCCCGTGGTGCGGGGCCCGTCCTTCAGGAGGTCGAGGAGGCGACGGCGGGTCGGCGAGGCGAGCGCCTTGAAGACGGCGTCGTCGTCCTCGGCGGCCGTCTCCGTTGACGCGGACATGTTGTAGATCTATAACACGTTGTCGAGCCGACCGAGAGGACCTCAGCCATGGACCTGCGCTTCCAGGTGGCCGGACGGATCGTCCGCCCCGTCCACGACGTGTTCGAGGCGATCGTCGATCCCGACCAGCTCTCGCAGTACTTCACGACCGGTGGGGCCAAGGGCCGCCTGGAGACGGGCGCCACCGTCACGTGGGACTTCGCCGACTTCCCCGGGGCGTTCCCGGTCGAGGTCGTCGAGGTGGTGCCCGACCGACGGATCGTGCTGCGGTGGGAGGCCAACGAGGAGGGCGTGGCGCCGTACCACACGACGGTGACGATCGAGCTCGAGCCGCTGGGCGACGACCGCACGCTGGTGACGATCCGGGAGACGGGCTGGCAGCCCACGCAGGGCGGGCTCGACGCCTCCTACGGCAACTGCCAGGGCTGGACCGGGATGCTCATCCACCTGCAGGCCTGGCTCGAGCACGGCCTGCGCCTGCGCGACGGCTTCTACGTCTGACGCGAGGCGTCCTCGTCGAGCCGGACGCCGCGCTGATCAGCCCGTCGCTGCCCGAGCGGGGACCTAGGCCCGGTCGCGGCCGGTGAGGGCGACGACGCGGTCGAGCAGCGGCGCCCCGTCAGGCACCGGCACGGCGGGCGCGTAGGGCAGCGTGCCGTCGTTCACGATCGGGTGGTCGTGGTCCTCGACCGGGGCGAAGTCGGCGACGAGCGGCAGGAGCACGTCGAGGGTGGCGTCGTCGACGGCGTAGGGCCGCCCGGTGGCCCGGGCCAGGTCCCACCCGTGCACGACGACCTCCTCGAGGGCGACGAGCCCCGCCACCTCGGCCGGCATCTCGAGCGGACCGGTGCTCGTCATGCCGTCCCAGGCGCTCGGATCGGTCCACGCCTCCCCCAGGGCAGCCAGGGCGGCAGGGACGGCGGTGCGCCAGTCCGCCGGCAGGTTGGCGGCGTCGCCCAGCGGCACCTCGTCCCCGGCGACCGGCGACGGCACTTTGGTGGCGGCGGCGGTGAACGCCGCGGCGACGGTGGCCAGGTGGTCGACGAGGTCGCCCACCGCGTAGCGGAGGCAGGGGGTCGGCAGGCGCAGCTGCTGGTCGGTCAGGGCGGCGACGAGGGCGGCGGTACGCTCGGTGACAGGACGGAGATCGGTGCTGGGCATGGGGTCCTCCTCGTGAACCGGATTCGCTGAGGCGCAGCCGATCAGCCGGAGTCATCGGGCGGCGCCGATCGGACGGGCCGCCCCGCGTTGCGCCGACCGGCGCGGAGTCCGTTGACTGTCTGGATGTCCGGATCGCCCGCTGTGCTCGAGCTGTGCCCGAGATCGATCGCCCAGTCCTTCTTCCACCGGCTGGGCGAGACCGGTGTGGAGGCCCGACGACGCATCCTCTTCCGGGCCCTGCCGATGGCGTCGGCCCCGATCCTGCTGCTGACCCTCGACGTCGTCCGCACCGCCCGTGAGGACGGCTGGGGAAGGGCCGTGCTCACCCTCGGCGTGGCCCTCGCCGTCGTGGCCGTGCTGGTGGGGGTGATGTTCCTGGCCCACGCTCGCCGGCGCGTCCGCCTGGCCGGCGGCCAGCTCGAGGAGCGCACCCTGTGGCGGACGCGCCGCCACCCGGCGCAGCGGGCCCACCGGGCCGTGTCGCACCACCTCGTCGAGGCCCGCTCGGTGGCGCCGACGACCTTCGTGGTCGACGAGGCGAACCGCTGCCTGATCGCGATGTCCTGGGTGCACTTCGAGCGCCAGGACATCGAGGACCTGCTGCGCGCCCTCGGCGTAGCGCACGAGGTCGCGCTCGAGGAGCACCTCGGGCTGCGGCAGATGCGTCGCCGCTACCCGGGGGCGTTCACGTTCTCCCGCCGCCACCCGGCGATCACCGGGTTCCTGGCCCTCATCCCGCTGCTCGCGGTGGTCGTGGGCCTCGCAGTGCTGCTCGGGTAGCTGGCGCGTCCCCGGAGCCGGACGGCCGGCCTGGTGGGCGCGGACCTCCGAGACCCGCTGCGCGCACCGCGGCCGCAGGTCCCACATCGCACGCCCCCGGGTGGCAGGATCTCGAGGGGGCCGCACCGCGGCCGGACTGGGAGAACCATGGCGGGCAATCCTCGGGACTGGGCACCTCCGCCCGGGTCCAACTGGTGGGACGAAGACGACAAGGGCTACGACCGCGCCCTCAGACGACAGCAGAAGGCGCGGGGCGTCCCGTTCTGGCGGCGCAGCCGCCGACGACCGCGCTGGACGTGGGCGCGGCTTCCGATCGCCGCGCTGGGCTTCCTCACCGCAGTTGCCGTCGCCGTGGGGTCCCCAGACGAAGACGGCGACACCATCTCGCTGCAGAGCGGCACCCCGCAGCGCCCTCCCGCGCCGAGCACCACGGTGGCCCCGCCGCCCGCCCCGACGACGGCCCCGCCGGCGACGAGCATCCCGGAGTCGCGCTCTGGCGACACGACCAGCCCACCACAGGCCGATCTGAACGGCGACACCGAGTGCGGGATCGGCCAGCTCGGCTGGGTCACCGCCCAGGGCACGCTCACCAATCGCAGCTCGAGGACCAGCTCCTACCTGCTCCACGTGTCGTTCAACGACGAGGGCGGCGTCCGCTTCGCCGAGGCACCCACCTCACACAGCAACGTTCGCGCCGGTGAGACGGTCCGCTGGGAGGCCACCTGGCCGCAGAACGCACCCGCCGGCGGGTGGACGTGCGAGGTCGTGAGGATCGAGCGCTACGCGTCGCTGTAGCCCGATCGCACCGGTCTCATCGGGCCCGCTCGGTCGCTCATCGGCCCTCGACAGAGCGCAGACCGCCCCTCGAGAGCCCTCCACCTGCCGCGGACCCCGGGGTTCGTTGGCGGTCTGGATGTCCGGATCGCCCGCCGGATGCTCGGGTCGCGGCCGCTCAGCCGAGCGCGCAGCGGTCGTCGCTGCGGGTGGTGACCTCGGCGATGCGCCACCCCTCGGGGGTGCGGCGGAGCTCGACGTCGGCCTCCGAGGCCCAGTCGTCCGGGCCCGCTTCGACCGTGCCGTCGGCCCGGTACCGGGTGATGTCGTCCCGGCTGCAGGTGTGGACGGTGGCCGCGTCGCCCTCGATCGTCACGTCGCGGATCTCGATCTCGAAGCGGCCCTCGTAGTAGGTCCCGCTCGCCGCGTGGCCCCGGAGGATCTCGTCGGCCCGCTCGAGGATCGGGCCGGTGAGCAACTCGCGGAGGTGGGCGGCGTCGGGGTCCACGGGCTGGCCGAGCCGCTCGTAGAGCATCGTGTACCCCATGACCACCTCGGCGATCAGCTCCTCGTCGCTGGGCGGCGCGGTCGTCGTGGTCGTCGTGGCGGTGGTGCTCGTCGCCGCGGTCGAGGAGGTCGGGCGGTCCACCTCCGTGGTCGAGGGCCCCGCGACCGCCACGCCGGCGACCAGCCAGCGGCGCGACCAACGGGGACGAGGGCGACAAGACATGACAAACGGGACCGATCGACGGTACCCGCTCGCCCGGCCCACCCGCCGCGACGCCACGCTCCCCGTCCGCGCTGGCCGCGCCGCGACGCCGGCGACCGGCCGAGCCGATGGCCGGATCAGCCGAGCGGCTCGGCGCTCCACGGCCAGGTGGCGGGGGCGCGGATCAGCGCCACGGGCACCGGGCGGGTGCTGGGGTAGAGCGCGGCCGGCTCGCCGGCGGGGGCGACCTCGATGTCGAACCAGACCCAGCGGTCGGGCTCGCCGGCTTCGACCAGCTCGCGGCGGGCGCGGGCCCGCACGAGAGCCCGCACCACCTGCTGGGCGGCGATGATCCCAGGGTCGCCGCCCACCACGCGGTACTGGGGCACCGCTCCGGCGGTGAGGTCGCCGACGACCCGGCCGGCGTCGGCTCGCTCCCAGGCGTCGACGACCGCGGCGCAGGCTGCGTCGCTCGCGAAGCGCAGGGTCGCCTCGTCCACTCCCTGCGGGGCCGAGCCCCCGTGGTCCACGGCCTCGGCCACGCCCTGGCGGATCACCACCTGGTGGGCTCGCCCGCAGCCGGTGGTGTCGATGGTGAGGACCTCCGGGCGTCGCCACCGCTCGATCGCTGCGCCGTCCGCCTCCACCACCTCCGTGACGGCGCGGCGCGGCTCCACCCCCGCAGCGAGGCGGGCGGCCAGCGCCTCGACCCGCCGGTGGGTGGGGATCGAGGGGTCGGGGTGGCGGACCCACGGCCCGTTCGCCAGCCGGAGCGCCTCAGGCCCGAAGCCTCCCTCGATGACGAGGAAGACCGGTCCCTCGTCCACCTCCGGCCAGCCCTCGGCGCCCTCGGGTGGGATGGCGTAGGCGGCCAGGTCCACCCAGCCGGCCTCCCACCGCTCGCGCCGGGGCCGGAACGCATGGCAGCCGATGAAGTGGTCGGGCACCCCCTCTGCCACCCCGCACTCGGGGCACAGCGGCCCGAGGCCGGGGTTCGGTCGTGGGTTGGGTACAGCAGCGCGTCGGCGTTCGTCCATGCCGCGGTCGATCCGGTCGCCGTGCCGCCCGCCGTCGAGGGGACGCCAGCCCCGAGCGAGCTCAGGTCCCGACAGCTGCGCGCTTCCAGACCTGGTCGTCCCGTTCTGGCTGCCCCGGTCGGGCGCGCCTGATCCAGGCAGCACACCCCTGCTGGTCGCCCTCGGACCCACCCCTTCCGAATGGCCGCTCGAGGACCAAGGGTGTGTGCGTGTCGCAAAGTTCGACCACCCTGCCGACGGCGAGCTCGACCTCGCCCACCACCACGGGGGCCTGGCCCGGCGTGAGCACCTCCCCCACGGCGACCATCTCGCCAAGGGCGTTCAACGTGGAGACTGCCGCCGGCCACGGCACGCCCGCCAGCACGAGCTCAGGATCCGCACACCACGCCGTCGTGCACCCCACGAGGCGACAGGGGCCGCTCCTCGAAGACCCTGATCAATGCCACGTGTCCGCCCTCCTCTCCATCGGCGAGCCCCGCGCCCGCCACGGATGCATCGGATCATGGCTGACGCGTCGACGATCGGCGGCTGCGGGGCCGGTAGCGGTCACGCCGCGACCTTGAGAACCGGTGTGGCCGGTTGCGTGTCGAGGTAGCGGACGACGTCGACGACCTGGCGCAGCTCCCGGGACATCGTGTCGCTCCAGGCCACCGCCCAGGTGGTGACGCCTCGGCGACGCAGATCCCTCGCCAGGTCGGCGTAGATGTGATCGCCGCTGCCGAAGACCACCCGATCGAAGCGAGCGGCGGTCCACTCTGGGCAGACCTCCTCGATGAGGCGTCGGTCGGCCACGTCCGCGCCGGCACCGGCGGGCACGACGCGGATCCCGGTCGGCAGATCGAAGCAGACCCGCTTGTAGCAGTAGGTCGACGCCGCGCCGATGCCGTGGTCGCCCTCCCGCCAGACCGCCACCTTGCGGAACCGCCCGAGCGCCCATGCCAGCCAGCGCCCGTCGCACTGGGGCCCTCGCCCCAGGTTCTCCACGTCGAGCACGTGGAGCGTCCTCCTCCAGGTCACCTCGATCACCCGCATGTCCAGATCCCCCCTCTGTGGTATGGGTCACATAACTTATACGTATAGGTTCGCAGAGTTGTCAAGAGATTGTTGGTGGCGTACGATCACGCCGTGCCCGGACGGCTGCTGCCCCTGCGTGACGACTGGTTCGCCTGGCGGGCGACACCGCCCGGGGTGGAGGTGGCCGTGCGCTTCGAGGTCGACGGCGACGGTCGGCACCGGGTGGTCGAGCTGCGGGTGCGCGGCGAGGTCACCAACGAAGCGCTGCGGGCCATCGCCATCGGTCGCATCGAGGCCACCGCAGACGTGACGCTCGGCGGCTGGGACACCCCGGACGCCGAACCGGTGGCGCTGGTGCAGGTTGGCGAACCGGCCACGGTGGGCGCCGCGTCCTGGCACCTCCCCCACCCCGAGGGCGCACCCCCCGCCGAGGTCCACGAGAAGCCGAAGGTGCAACGGGGACGGTCCGACGACTTCTACCGCCGAGTGGCCGACGAGTACCGGGAGCACCTCGTGGACTCCCACAGGCCCGCTGCCCTCATCGCCGAGGCGCACGGCGTCCCGCTCACCACGGCGCACCGGTGGATCCGCGAGGCCAGGCGCCGGGGCTACCTCCCGCCGGGGCGGCCCGGGCGCGCCGGCTGAGTCACACCACGCCGGTATCGATCCCACCCGGGGGCTACCGTCGGGCCCGCGGGAGGGGCTGTGGACGAGGATCGGGCAGAGATCGAGCGGGTGAACCGGCTGCTGGCGAGCTACCTCGGCCAGGCGTCGGTGGACGTCGCAGCGGCCCCGGTGTGCATCCGGGCCGGGAGCGCGGCCGTGTACGTGCGGCTGCTCGACGTCGCCCCGCGGGCGGTGCGGGTCTTCTCCCCCATGCTCCGAGGGGTCGACTGCTCTGCGGAGCTGCTGGCCGAGCTCAACCGGATCAACGGCTCGGTGAACACCGTCCGGGTGTTCTGGCGCTCAGGCACCGTCTACGCCTCGGTCGAGCACCTCACTGAGACGCTCGACCACAACGAGCTCGAGTACGCGTGCGAGCTCGTGGCCGCCGTGGCCGACCACCACGACCACGACCTCCAAGCCACCTTCGGCGGCAGCCTCAGCTTCGACGACGAGCCCGGCACGCAGCGCTCAGAGCCCTGAGGCCCCGGACACGAAGCCCACCACCGGCGCTCAGAGCCGCAAGCC
>DATGRC010000225.1:0-6235 GCA_035303865.1 Acidimicrobiales bacterium | reverse complement strand
TCGAGGCGATGGAGTCCTACTACGAGCGCTCCAACGCCAACGTCCACCGCGGCACCTACCTGATCGCCGAGGAGGCCACCAACCTCCTCGAGGGGGCCCGGGCCACGGTCGCCCGGTTCATCGGGGCGGCCTCCACCCGGGAGGTGGTGTTCACCAAGAACGCCACCGAGGCGCTCAACCTGGTGGCCAAGGCGTGGGGCGGGGCCAACCTGCGCGAGGGCGACGCCGTCGTGCTCACCGAGCTCGAGCACCACGCCAACATCGTGCCCTGGCACCAGCTGCGGGAGCTGCTCGGCATCGAGCTGCGCTGGATCCCGGTCGGGCCGGACGGGCACCTCGACCTGAGCGACCTCGACCGGCTCGTCGACGGCGCCAAGGTGGTCACCTTCGCCGCCATGTCGAACGTGCTCGGCACGATGCTCCCGGTGGAGCGGCTCGTGCAGGCCGCCCACGATGCGGGCGCCATCGCCGTCGTCGACGCCTCCCAGCACGTGCCCCACGTCCAGACCGACGTCCGGGCCTGGGGCGCCGACTTCGTGGCCTTCACCGGCCACAAGATGTGCGGCCCCACCGGCATCGGGGTGCTGTGGGGCACCGAGGACGTCCTCGACGCCACCCCGCCGTTCCTCACCGGCGGCGAGATGATCCTCAACGTCACCAAGGAGGGGTTCACGCCCAACGAGCTCCCCTGGAAGTTCGAGGCCGGCACCCCGCCGATCGCCGAGGCGGTGGGCCTGGGTGCCGCCGTCGACTACCTCACGGGCCTGGGCATGGACCGCATCCGCGAGCACGAGGTGGCCCTCACCGCCTACGCCCTGCGGTCGCTGGCCGAGCGCTTCGGCGACGACCTGCGCATCCACGGCCCCACCGAGCCCGCGGAGCGGGGCGGGGTCCTGTCGTTCGAGTACCGCGACCTGCACCCCCACGACCTCACCCAGGTGTTCGACCAGCACGGCGTGTGCGTGCGAGCCGGCCACCACTGCGCCAAGCCGCTCATGCGCACCCTCGGCGCCTCCGCCACCGCCCGGGCCTCGCTCTACGTGTACAACGACGAGGACGACGTCGACGCGCTGGCCGATGCCATCGCGGCGGCGCGGGACTTCTTCGCCCACTGACCGCCACCGGTAGGATCGACGTTCGCATGCCAGGCCTCGAAGACCTCTATCGAGAGATCATCCTCGACCACTACCGCTCGCCCCGGAACCGCGGCGAGCTGCCGGTGCCCCCGGCCACCCGCGTCGAGGGGTTCAACCCGCTGTGCGGCGACGAGATCGTCGTGTACGTGCAGGTCGAGGACGGCGTCGTCAGCGACATCCGCATCGGCGGCCAGGGGTGCTCGATCAGCCAGTCGTCGGCGTCGATGATGTCGGCCGCCGTGAAGGGCAAGACGCTCCAGGAGGTCGAGGACCTGACCCGGGCGTTCAAGGGGATGATGTCGATCCACGAGCAGACGCTCGACGGCGAGGACACCGGCACCCCGATCGAGGTGGACCCGAACGTGAAGCTGGGCGACCTGGAGGCGCTGCGCGGCGTCGTGAAGTTCCCGGTGCGCATCAAGTGCGCCACCCTCTCCTGGAACACGCTGACCCAGGCGCTCGACGAGGCCACCGCCAGCGCCTGACCCGGCGGCCGGGCCCGTGCAGGGCGCGGTGGGCCGGACGAGGATCGACCCCGTCGGCGCGGCTCCTCCGACCCGTGGCGGCTCAGGCCAGCGGGTCGAAGAAGGGGTCGTCGATGACGGGGCGCTGCGGCTCCGGGGCGGCCGCCGGCTCGTCGTCGTCCACGTAGTCGGCGTAGCCCTTCGCCTCGAGCTCGTCGGCCAGCTCCGGGCCGCCGCTGCGCTGGATCACGCCGCGGGCGAGGACGTGCACGTGGTCCGGCTTCAGCTCGTGCAGTAGCCGGGTGTAGTGCGTGATGGCGAGCACGCCGAGGCCGGTCTCGTTCGTGGCCGCCTCGATGCGCCGGGCGCAGGCCCGCAGCGCGTCGATGTCGAGGCCCGAGTCGAGCTCGTCGAGGATGGCGATGGCCGGCTGGAGCACGCCCAGCTGGAGGGTCTCGTTGCGCTTCTTCTCGCCGCCGGAGAGGTCGACGTTGAGGGGCCGGGACAGGAACCGCTCGTCGAAGCCGATGCGGGCCGCCTCCTCGCGGATGCGGTCGGGCACCAGCGCGACGTCCCGGTCGGCAGCCTCGTAGGCGGCGGACAGCGCGTCGAGGAGCGAGACCCCGGGCACCTCGGTGGGGTACTGCATGGCCAGGAACAGGCCGGCCTGGGCCCGCTCGTACGGGGCCATGGCCAGCACGTCGCGCCCGTCGAGGGTGACGGAGCCGCCGAGGACCTCGTAGCCGGGACGACCCATGATCACGTGGGAGAGGGTGGACTTCCCCGACCCATTGGGGCCCATGACGGCGTGGACCTCGCCCGAGCGGATCGTGAGGTCGATCCCCTGCAGGATCTCCTTGCCGTCGACGCCGGCCCGCAGGCCGCGGATCTCGAGCACGTGGGTGTCGGTCACGGGAGCACCACCTCGATGTGGCCGTCGACGACGCGAGCCTCGTAGACGGGGACCGGCTTGGTGGCCGGCAGGGCGTGGGGGGTGCCGTCCTCGAGCGAGAACGCGCTCCCGTGCTTCCAGCACTCGAGCATCTTGTCCTCGCAGAGCACCTCCCCCTCGGACAGGGAGACGTTCTGGTGGCTGCAGGTGTCGCCGATGGCGTACACGTCGTCGTCGATGCGGACGACGGCGATCTTGTGGGGTCCGGCGACCACCTGGCGCACCTCGCAGGAGCCGAGCTCGTCGAGCGCGCAGACCTTCACGACCTCGCCACTCATGCCAGCACCGCCTGGACCTTCGCCGCGACGGCGGCGTCGAGCTGGGCCCGCAGGTCGTCGCCGGGGAAGGCGTCGAAGACCTCGTCGAAGAAGCCGCCCACGATGAGCCGCTCGGCGGCCTTCGTGGGGATGCCGCGGCTCTCCAGGTAGAAGCGCTGCTCCTCGTCGATCGGGCCCACCGCCGACGCGTGGCTGCAGTGCACCTCGTTGTTCTCGATGACGAGGTTGGGGACCGACTCGGCCCACGCGTCGTCGGAGAGCTTGAGGTTGCGGTTGGTCTGGAAGGCGTTGGTGCCGCGGGCGTCCTTGGCCACCCGGATGAGCCCCGAGTACACCGATCGGGCCCGGTCCCCCACCGCGCCCTTGAAGAGCAGGTTGCTCGTGGTGTCGGGCGCGACGTGCTCCTGGAACGTGCGGTAGTCGAGGGACTGCTCGCCGGTGCCGAAGTAGGCGGCCAGCAGGTCGCCGGTGCCACCGCGGCCGACCAGGTGGCAGTCGGTGCGCAGCCGGGCGTAGTCGCCCCCGAAGCCGGCCAGGCCCGCAGCCGCCGTGGCCTGGGACCCGACGGTCAGCTCGAGCGTGCCGATGGCCCAGCCGGTGGCGGCCAGGTCCTGGATGCCCACGTAGCCCACCCGGGCGGCGTCGCCGACCCGCACGTCGGTGCTGGGCAGGACGAGCCCGGCCCCGCCGCCGGCCAGGACCTCCACCACCCGGACCTGGCTGTCGGCGCCGGCCCGGACGACGACGGCCGTGCCCACCGCGGCGCCGTCGGGGGCGCCCTCGTGGCGGATGACGATCGGCTCGTCGAGCACCACCCCGTCGGGGACGTCGACGACGATCGGGTCGACCACGACCGCGGTGCGCAGCCAGCCGATGGCGCTGGTGGGCTCGGGCAGCTCGGCCACGATCGCCTCGCCGTCGGGCAGCTCGCTGGCCCGCCCGACGCGGACCTTGCCCAGGGCACCGTGCTCCACGGTGGACGTGGACGGGGCGGGGGCGTAGCGGTCGAGGTCGAGCTCATCGATGCGGCTGTAGCGCCACACCTCCTGCTCGGTGGTGGGCAGCGGCAGCGCGGCCAGCTGCTCGGCCGCGGTGCGACGGCGGGCCACGAGCCAGTCGGGCCCGCCGAGGGCGGCGACGGCGTCAGCGGAGAACGTGCTCAGGGGAACCTCACAGGGACGGGGCGATCAGCGCTTGCGCCGGAACAGGCGCTTCAGGCGGCCGGGGCGACGGGCCTGCTCGGCCTCCAGCTCGGCCATGATCCGGGCACCGACGGCGTTCAGGTGGTCTTCGGCCTCGTCGAGCACCGCGGCGACGGCGCCGTCGCCGCGGTCGAGCGCGTCGAGGGGCTCGTCAGGGGTGGGGGGCGTGACGAGGGTGCCGTGGGTCCAGTTCACGTCGGCCAGGCGCTTCTCGTAGCGGGCGCACTCGGTGGGGCAGCGCCACGGCGCCTCCGGCGCCAGGTCGAGGTCGCACTTCCGCACCGTGTCGCCCGTGGGGTAGGTGCGGGACTCGTAGTGCTTGCAGTCCTGGCGCATCGGCACGGGACGGATCCTCCCAGACGCAGCGCGGAGGAGCAGGTCGGGCACTACCCGACGCTGCCTTCCATCTGGAGCTCGATGAGGCGGCTCCACTCCACCGCGTACTCCATCGGCAGCGTCCGGGTGACGGGCTCGATGAAGCCGTTCACAACCATGCCCATGGCCTGCTCCTCGGAGAGGCCGCGGCTCATCAGGTAGAAGATCTGCTCGTCGGCGACCTTGGAGACGGTGGCCTCGTGGCCGATCACGGCGTCACGGGTGCCGACCTCCATGTACGGGAACGTGTCGCTGATCGAGTCCTCGTCGAGGATCAGCGCGTCGCACTGGACGTGGCTCTTGCAGCCGTAGGCGTCGTCCTCGACCCGCACGAGGCCGCGGTAGCTGGTGCGGCCACCGTCCTTGGAGATCGACTTGGACACGATCTTCGAGGTGGTCTCGGGCGCGGCGTGGACCATCTTCGCCCCGGCGTCCTGGTGCTGCCCGGCACCGGCGTAGGCCACGGAGAGCACCTCGCCGGAGGCCTTGGGGCCGACCATGTACACGGCCGGGTACTTCATGGTGAGGCGGCTGCCGATGTTGCCGTCGATCCACTCCATGTGGCCCTCGGCCTCCACCCGGGCCCGCTTGGTGACCAGGTTGAACACGTTGTTCGACCAGTTCTGGATCGTCGTGTAGGTGACCCGGGCGCTGGGCTTCACCACGATCTCCACCACCGCGGAGTGCAGCGAGTCGGTGCTGTACACGGGCGCCGAGCAGCCCTCGATGTAGTGCACCTTCGAGCCCTCGTCGGCGATGATCAGCGTCCGCTCGAACTGGCCCATGTTCTCCGCGTTGATGCGGAAGTAGGCCTGCAGCGGCATCTCGACCTCGACGCCGGGCGGCACGTAGATGAACGACCCGCCCGACCACACCGAGGAGTTCAGGGCGGCGAACTTGTTGTCGTTCGGCGGGATGACCTTCGCCCAGTGCTCCTTCACGAGCTCGGGGTACTCCCGCAGCGCCGTGTCCATGTCGCAGAAGATGACGCCCTGGCGCTCGAGGTCCTCGCGGTTGCGGTGGAAGACCACCTCGGACTCGTACTGCGCGGTGACGCCAGCCAGGTACTTGCGCTCGGCCTCGGGGATGCCCAGCTTCTCGTAGGTCTGCTTGATGGCCTCGGGCAGGGCCTCCCACTCGTCGACCTGCTGGTCGGTGGGCTTGATGTAGTAGTAGATGTCGTCGAAGAAGACCTCGGAGAGGTCCCCGCCCCAGGTGGGCATCGGGCGCCGCTGGAAGTGGCGGTACGACTTGAGCCGGAAGTCGAGCATCCAGTCGGGCTCGCCCTTCATCCAGCTCATCTCGCGGATGATGTCCTCGGTGAGGCCCTTCTTGGGCTTGAAGACGTAGTCCTCCGCGTCGCTCCAGCCGAGCTTGTACTTCGAGAGGTCCAGATCGGTGACTGCCACCGCGCGCTCCGTTCGGGGGAGAGGATCGTTGGGGGATTTCTCCTATGGCGATGGTAACAATTGCCGGCGGGCGATCCCACACCGACGGGCGCCCTTCTCGGCGGAGCTCACCGACCGGTGGGCCCAGAGGTCGCCGCGGCGGCGCCGGCCCACGTCGCGAAGAGGGCCGCGTAGGCCCCGCCGGCGGCCACGAGCTCGTCGTGGGAGCCGAGCTCGGCGAGCCGTCCGTCCACGACGACCCCGACGAGGTCGGCCCGCTCGGCGGTGGAGAGCCGGTGGGCGATCACGATCGTCGTGCGACCGGCCATCAGCCGGCCCATCGCCGCCTCCACCACGGCCTCGGTGCCGGGGTCGAGGCTCGACGTGGCCTCGTCGAGGACGAGGACGGCCGGGTCCACCAGCGCGGCCCGGGCCAGCGA
>DATGRC010000224.1:0-4403 GCA_035303865.1 Acidimicrobiales bacterium | reverse complement strand
TGCTGCACCCCGGCGTCACCGTGTACGCCCCGCTCGGCGTGCGCACCAGCGCCGGCTCGGAGGAGGGCACCGCCACCATCGAGGGTGCCGTCCTCGTCGACGGCGACGAGGGCCTCTTCGGCGCGCTGCGCTACGAGGTGGCCGAGGCGCCCAGCTGCGACGCGGCCGGCATGGCCACGGCCACGCCGCTCGCCGCGGGTGGGCTCGACGACGGCACGCCGGCGGGCGCGATCTCGCTGGGCGCCGACGGGAGCGACGCCGCCGACCTGTGCTTCGCCGTCACGCTGCCGGCCGACGCCGACCAGCCCGAGCTGCAGGGGCGCACCGCCACCGCTCGCTGGACGATCAGCGCCACCTCGGACGGCTAGGGCCGCGCCGATGCGCGCCGGACGCCTCCTCGACGCCGCCCTCGGCGTGGGGGCCGGGCTCGGGGTGCTGACGGCGGCGCTGCTGCTGGCCGGCTGGCTGCTCGGCTGCTCCCTGGTCATCGTCAAGACCGGGTCGATGGACCCGGCGATGCCCCGCGGGAGCCTCGCGCTCGTGCGCGCCGTCGACGCCACCGCCGTGGCTCCCGGTGACGTCGTCACCGTGGACCGCCCGGGCCGGCTCCCCGTGACCCACCGGGTCGTGGCCCCCGAGCCCGCGGGCGACGGCGGCGTCGTGGAGCTGACCCTCCAGGGCGACGCCAACCCCCGGGCCGACGCCGACCGCCACCAGGTCGAACGGGTCCGGATCGTCGTGGCCTCCGTGCCGGGCCTGGGCTTCGTCGTCGCCCGCCTCCAGCACCCGGCCGCGCTGGCGATCACGGCGGTGGCCGCGGCGGCGGTCGTCACCCTGGCCCTGTGGCCCCGCGACCCCGGTGGCGTGGCGGTGGAGGCGCCCGAGTGACGGCGGCGCCCTCCCGCCGGGGACGCCGGCTGCTGCTGGTCGGCCTCGCGCTGGCGGTGGTCGTGGTGGGTGCGCACGCCGGCTCGCCCCTTCCGAGCCCCGAGCTCACCCTCGAGCCCCGCCCCCCGCTCGACCGACCCGAGCGGCTGGCCCCCGGGGAGGCGATCACCTGGACGGTGCAGGTGCGCCTGGGCGATGCGCCGTCCCCGCAGCGCCTGGTCCTCTCCTTCGACGCCCGCGGGACGCCCGCTGCGCTGCTCGACCACCTCCACGTCTCGGCCGCGTTCTGCCCGGTCGGTGCGGCCCCGCCGTGCCCCGTGGACCTGCTGCCGCCCGATCTCACCCTCGCCCGGCTGGGCGGCAGCCCGAGACCGGCCGTGGTCGAGGCCGACGGTGACGGGCTGGTCGTGGTCGGGGTGCGCCTCGACGAGGACGCCGCCGCACGCCAGGTCCTCGGCGCGGTCGCCTCCGTCGGCCTGCACGTCGAGGCGACCGGGCACAGCGGCCGCCCGCCGGCGCCCCACCGACGGGCTGAGCGGCTGGGCCCTGCTGGCCGCGCTCGGCGCCGGCTCGCTCGCCGGGTTCGGCGCCGTCGAGCTGCTCCGGGACCGGCTGTCGACGGCCCACGAGCCACGTGAGGCGACCCGATGAGGCGGGCGGGGCGGTGGGGCACCGCGCTGGCCGCGCTCACCGTCGTGGTGGCCGTCGTCACCACCGCGCCCACGGAGGCGGCGTGGACCGGACCGGGCCCACGCCGACCACGGCTTCGGCACCGCCACCTGGGCCGTTGACGGCACCGCCCGGGCCCGCACCGTGCACACCGCGCTGCAGGTCATCGCCGGCGACGGGCTGCAACTCGGCCTGGCCGAGGTCGAGGCGTCCCCCACGGCGCCGGGACCGACCAGCCGGTCGGTGCTGTCGGCCGCGGGCGGCCTCCCGCTCGTGCTGACCCTCGACCTGGCCGCCGGACGCCTCGCCGGCGCGGCACTAGCGTCCCGGGGCATGGACGCCTTCCCCACCGCGCTCGAGCTGGCTGCCGCGATCCGGGCCAAGGAGGTGAGCCCCACCGAGGTGATGGAGGAGACGCTGCGCCGGGTGGCGGAGCGCAACCCGGCGCTCAACGCCGTCACCTGGATCGACGAGGAGGACGCCCTCCGCCGGGCGAAGGCGGCGGAGGCGCAGGTGGCCTCCACGCCCGCTGAGGACCTGCCCCCGTTCTGCGGCGTGCCGATCCCGATCAAGGACCTCACCGCCGTGGCGGGGTGGCCCACCACCTACGGGTCAGCCGGGGCGCCCGACGACCCCACCGACGAGAGCGAGCTCGTGGTGGAGGCGCTGGAGCGAGCCGGGTTCGTGCTCGCCGGGCGCACGAACACCCCGGAGTTCGGCCCGATCACCGCCGCCGAGAACGTCCGCTACGGGATCAGCCGGAACCCGTGGGACACCGACCGCACCCCGGGCGGCTCCTCCGGAGGCGCCTCGGCGGCCACGGCCGCGGGGATGTTCGCCGTCGCCCACGCCAACGACGGCGGCGGATCGATCCGCATCCCCGCGTCGTGCTGCGGGCTCGTCGGCCTCAAGGTGAGCCGGGGCCGGGTTCCCGCCCTGGCCCAGGCGTGGGAGGGGGCCGCCGTGGAGGGCGTCGTCACCCACACCGTGGCCGACACGGCGGCGGTGCTCGACGTGATCAGCGGCCCCGACCCGCTCGGCTGGTGGAGCGCCCCGCCGCCCAGCCGCCCCTTCGCGGAGGCGGCCGCCACCGACCCCGGCCGGCTGCGGGTGGCGGTCGTCACCGAGACGCCGCTCGGGCTGCCCACCGACGCGGCGTGCGTCGAGGCGGCCGAGCGCACCGCCGCCGCGCTCGCCGAGGCCGGCCACGAGGTGGTCGACGTCGCACCGGACTTCCACGTCGACGAGTTCGTGATCAGCTTCGTGACGGTGGTGAACGCCGGCCTGGCCGCCTACGACGACCGGGTCGACTGGTCGAAGGTGGAGGAGCACAACCGGATCAGCCGGGAGGGGGCCGCCGAGATCGACAGCATCGAGTACGCCAAGGCCGTGGCCGCGCTCCAGCGCTGGACCCGCCGGGTCAACGCCCAGTGGGGCGACGCCTTCGACGTGCTCGTCACCCCGACGATGGCCATCGAGCCGCCCCCGGCCGGGAAGATCCTCTCCGAGGTGCAGGCGGACCCGAGCAACGTCTCCCCCACCGTGTTCCACTCGGTGCTCTTCACCGCCGTGTTCAACATGAACGGCCTCCCCGCCATCTCGCTGCCGGTCCACCGCTCCCCGAGCGGCCTGCCGATCGGCGCGCAGCTGGTGGCCGGGCCATGGCAGGAGGAGCAGCTGCTGGGCGTGGCCACCCAGGTCGAGCAGCGGCTCCCCTGGGCCGACCAGCACCCCGCGCTCGGCTGATCGGCGAGGCCGACGCCGACGCGCCGCGGGCGCCGGGGCGGCCGAGCCCGCCCGTGGGCGGTCAGGCCAGCAGGTCCACGAAGCGCTCGAGCTGGCGGAGGTTGCGGCACTCGTACACGCCGTCGCAGTGCGCTGCGTACTCCCCGATGATCGAGTCGCCGGTGTCCCAGTAGCTCTTCGGCTCGGGGTTGAGCCAGTAGAGGTGTCGGGCCCGCTTGCGGATCTCCTTCATCACCCAGCTCTGCGAGGCGTGGTAGTTGTTCCGCGCGTCGCCGAGGACGATGACCGTGGTCTTGGGGCCGATCTCCTTGCCCCACTGGTTCCAGAAGACCTCGAAGGCGTGGCCGTAGTCGGAGTGCCCGTCCACCCACACCACGTCGGCCTCGGTGTTGACCCGATGGACGGCATCAGCGATGTCCTCGACGCCCTCGAACAGGCGGGTGACCTCGTCGATCCCGTCGATGAAGACGAACGAGCGGACCTTCGAGAACTGGTTCGAGATGGCGTAGACGAGGTGCAGCGTGAACCGGGCGAACGCGGCCACCGACCCGGAGATGTCCGCGATCACGAAGATCTCCGGCTTGGAGGGCCGCGGGTACTTGAACTTGGGCTCGGCCGGGACGCCGCCGTAGGAGAGCGAGTGGCGGACGGTGCTGCGGAAGTCGAGCGGGCCCTTGCGGCCGTGGCGGCGCTTGCGGGCCAGCCGGACGGCGAGCTTGCGGGTGAGCGGGTAGATCGCCTTGCGCAGCGACGCCATCTCCTCCCGGGAGGCGTGCATGAAGTCCACGTCCTCGGGCAGCGGCTTGCGCAGCGTCTTCGCCATCGCCTCGACGCCGCGGTCAGCCACGAGGGCTCGGCGGATCTCCGCCTCGATCTCCTTCTTCAGCTGGTCGATGCGGTGCTCGTACTCGTCCTGCTCGAGCCGCTCCTCGAGCGGGGTGAGCGGCTGCGGCGACTCCTGCCGGGCCTGCTCCATCAGCTTGTCGAGCACCCCGTCGAGGTCGAGGTTCCGCAGCGTCCGGTACAGGTAGTAGGTGCCGCCCACGGGTCGGCCGGGCTCCATGCCGGCGAAGCGACGCACGGCTTGGCGGGCCACGGCC
>DATGRC010000223.1:0-2591 GCA_035303865.1 Acidimicrobiales bacterium | reverse complement strand
GACCACGACACGCCGCTCCAGGCCGCGTCGGACCACGACACGCCGTCCCAGGGGGTGCCGAAGATGTCCCGCTCGCCGTCGAGGACCACGCCGTCGTGCTCCACCCGGTAGGTGCCCCGGGCGGCGTCGAGCGAGCCGGTGCCGGTGCCGCGCTCCCACCGCTGGGTGGTGTCCACCCCGGCCGGGACGCGGGTCCGCACGGCCCGGTGGATGTCGAGGGCGCCGGCCCCCTGGGCGTGGCGGTCGGCCAGCGGGAGGCGCTTGGCCGTGCGCGTCAGCACCCACTTCACGTCGTCGGGCGTGTAGTGGGGGTTCGCCTCGAGGACGAGCGCGGCGGCGGCGGCCACCACCGCGGTGGCCTGGCTGGTGCCGCTGCCCCGGAACCGGCCGTCGTCGAAGCGCCCCTCGGGGTGGAGCTCGTCGATGAACGAGCCGGGGGCCCGGAGGCTGACGAGGGACCGGCCGGGCGCGACGAGGTCCACCCCCCGGCTGGCGCTGCCCCGGTTCGAGAACTCGGCCACGGTGTCGTCGCCGGTGGTGTAGGTGCCGTGGGGCTCGCTGGCCCCCACGGCGATCACGAACGGGTTGGTGGCCGGGTTGTTGAGGATTGGGACCGACGCACCCCGGTTCCCGCCCGCCACCACCACGACGATCCCGTGGTGCCAGGCCACCTCCACGGCGTAGGACAGCGGGTCGAGCCGGTGGTCCTGCACGCCGTCGGTGCCGAAGGCCAGGGCCAGCACCCGCACGTTGAGCCCGGGGTCGTCCTTGTGCTGGACCACCCAGTCGATGGCGGCGATGACCTGCGAGACGTCGACCGCCCCGTTGGCCGCGCCCACCTTCACGTTCAGGACCCGAGCGTCCGGGGCGAGGCCGTGGACGCCCTGCCCGTCGCCGTTGATCAGGCCGGCCAGGTGGGTGCCGTGGCCGTAGGCGTCGAGGTGCAGCAGGTCGGGGTTCTGGGAGTCGAACGACAGGTCGGGGCCGTTCACGACCGCCCCCATGCCCGGCACCGGCACCACCCCGGAGTCGATCAGCGCGACGTCGATGCCGCGGCCGGTGGCCCACCGCCACGCCCGATCGGCGCCGGTCACCCGGGCCAGGTGGTCGGTGGTGAGGTCGGCGAAGGACGAGCCCCCGTGGCGACGGCCGAAGTCCTCCTCGACGAAGTCGAGCGCCGTGCTGCGTCGCTCCCAGCCGGTCGTGCGCCGCGGCCCCGCGTCGAGCGTCAGCTCGGCGTCCGGGGTGACCTCGACGACGTCGGGCACCGCCTCGAGCTCGGCGACCGCGGAGGCCGGCACCTCGGCGGCCACGCCCTCGATGATCCCGAGGTCCTGGCGGACCTCGCCGCCGGTGGCCTCGACGAGGCGGTCCAGGTCGAGCGCGGACCCGGGGGTCCGCCGCACGATGACCTCGACCGTCTCCTCCGCCGGCTCGCTCGCCGTCGCCGGCGCCACTCCGCCCACGAGGGCGATCGCCACCGCCACCACGGTGGCGATCGCGCTGCGCCGCCCCCAGGACACCCCGGCCGCCGTGCGGCCCGCGCCCGTCGTGCTCGTTCGACCCATTCCTCCGCCTTTATCACGCCGCGTGGTCGTTCCACCACGGTCTGCAGGCAGTCTGGAGGGTGGGCACCCCGGGCGGCAATGACCCGTCCGGACCATTGCCGCCCGGCGCGCGGGCGAGTCACCTCGCCGGGGTCACCCCTTGGCGGCGGCGAACCCCTTGTCGAGGTCGGCGAGGATGTCGTCGATCGTCTCGATGCCGACCGACAGCCGCACGAGCCCCGGCTCCACGCCGGCGGAGCGCTGCTCCTCCTCGGTCAGCTGGCTGTGGGTGGTGCTGGCCGGGTGGATGGCCAGGCTCCGCACGTCGCCGATGTTGGCGACGTGGCTGTGCAGCTCGAGCGCCTCCACGAAGCGCTGCCCGGCGTCGCGGCCGCCTTTGATCACGAACGCCGGCACCGAGCCGAAGCCCCGGCCGCCGGTGTACCGCTGGGCTCGCTCGTGCCAGGGCGACGACGGCAGGCCGGCCCACTGGATCCGCTCCACCTGATCCTGGCCCTGCAGGTACTCGACCACCTTGGCCGTGTTCTCCTGGTGGCGCTCCATGCGCAGGCTGAGGGTCTCGATGCCCTGGAGCAGCAGGAAGGCGTTGAAGGGGCTGATCGCCGCGCCGAGGTCGCGCAGCAGCTGGACGCGGGCCTTGAGCACGAAGGCCCCGGGGCCGAGCGCCTCCCAGTACTTCAGGCCGTGGTAGCTCGGGTCGGGCTCGATGAAGCCCGGGTGCTTGCCGCTGGCGCCGAAGTCGAACGAGCCGCCGTCGACGATCACGCCGGCGATCGAGTTGCCGTGGCCGCCGAGGAACTTGGTGGCCGAGTGCACGACGATGTCGGCGCCCCACTCGAGCGGCCGGATCAGGTACGGCGAGGCGACGGTGTTGTCCACGATGAGGGGCACGTCGTGCTCGTGGGCCAGCGCCGAGATGCCCTCGAGGTCGAGCACGTCGTTGCGGGGGTTGCCGATCGTCTCGCCGAAGAAGGCCTTGGTGTTGGGCCGGACCGCCCGGCGCCACTCGTCGAGGTCGTCGGG
>DATGRC010000222.1:0-8404 GCA_035303865.1 Acidimicrobiales bacterium | reverse complement strand
GGCCTCGTCCTCGTCACCGGGCTGCTCGCCGTGCTCGTCGTCGGCCTCCTGCGCAGCCACGGGGAGATCCTCCGGGCCCTGCACGACCTCGGCGTCGACCTCGCCCCCGAGCCCAAGGGCACCTTCCGGGCCACCACCCCGGTCGACCCGCCCACCCGCCTCCCCGCGCCGGCGCAGCAGGGCCCCTCGACCGCGCCGCTGCCCGCAGCGGCCGACATCAGCGGCACCACCCCTGACGGGGCGGTGGCCTCCGTCGCCGTGGTCGGGGTGGCCCACCAGACCCTCCTGTGCTTCCTCACCACCGGGTGCGACATGTGCCACGGGTTCTGGGACGCGTTCGCCGACCCGGCGGCGCTGAGCCGGCTCGGCCCGGACCTCCGCGTCGTCGCCGTCACGCAAGACGAGCGCTCGGAGATGCGCTCGGCCGTGATGCGCCTGGCCCCCTCGACGATCACCACGATCATGTCGACGGAGGCGTGGGACGCCTACAACGTGCCGGTGGCCCCGTTCTTCGCCCTCGTCGACGGGCCCTCCGGCAAGGTGGTGGGGGAGGGCGCCGCACCTGCCTTCGACGAGCTCGTGGACCTGCTCGGGCGAGCCGCCGAGGACGCCGGCCGTCCCGGTCCCCGGCGCCGCACCGGCAACCAGCGCCAGCGCGAGGCGGACGCCGACGAGGTGCTGCGCGCCGCCGGCATCGCCCCCGGTGACCCCCGCCTGTACCACGACCGGATCGAGGCGGGCGGCAAGGAGGAGCAGCAATGGCCGTGATCGCCGCCAACGGCATCCGCGTCGCGCCGCCGCAGGGCTGGGAGGCGCAGCTGCGCACGCTGGAGTCCTCCACCCCCACCGAGGAGGGCCCCGAGCTGCGGGCGGCGGCGGTCCTCGACGAGCGCGGGCGCGTCCGGCGTCGGGCGCCCCGCACCAACCTCCACGTCGCCAACTTCGCGCTGCCCGCCGAGCGGGGCGACTTCGGCGGCGGCGCCGTCGAGCTCATGGGCCTCCGCCACGCCTTCGTGTCCCTCGTGGAGTACGAGGACAACCTGGCCGGCGTCGGGCTCTTCGCCCGCGAGGGCGTGCCCCGCCGGATCCGGCCCGAGGAGTTCGACCCGCAGGCGCTGCAGCGCACGATCACCGGGCAGGCGGGCCTCCAGCGGTTCTTCACCGCGGACGGACGGGCCTTCTGCCTCTACGTGGTGCTCGGCGGCCACCGGATGGCCCGGGTCATCACCCCGGCGATCAACGAGGTCCTCGAGACGATCGAGGTCGGCTGAGCGACGTGGGCTGGCTGTTTCTCGTCGTCGGCGCCGTCGCGGTGTTCGCCATCGCCGCGGCCTTCGTGGGCACCGAGACCTTCCGGCTCGGTCACGAGACCCCAGCCGCCATCTTCGACCTCGACGAGGCCGTCCAGGACGTCGGCGACCGGCTGCCGGAGGCCGTCCAGGCCCGCCTCACCTACGACGAGGTCCGGGCCCTCATCCGGGCCACCCTCGAGCACCTCCACGAGGCCGGCGTCACCGCCATGCCCGGCGAGGACGTCGAGCGGCCCGAGACCGACGTCGTCGTCGACGACGACCACGTCCTCGCCGCCGTGCTCGCGGCCGTCGAGGACCAGCAGCTCGACGTGGCCGACGAGGACGCCGCCGCCGTCATCGCCGCGCTCCTCGAGCACCTCGCCGTCATCGGCGCCCTCGGGCCCCGGGCCTGACCGGCGAAACGCGCCACCACCCCGACCGGCCGGCGTGGTTGACTGTGCGCACCAGAGAAGGGAGGTGGTCCACGAGTGAACGACAGTCTTGATGGGACCCTGGAGGTGGCTGGCCGCTAGCCGGCCGGCTGGACCAGCTGGCGAATACCCGCCAGCCACCGCCGAAGCGGTGCTCGGGACCTCGTCCCTCCCGATGCCCCTCGTGGGACGCACCCTTCGGTCCTGACCAGTCGACGAACGGCGACGGGGATCGCGCGGCCTCGGGTCGATGCGGTCCCCGTCCCGCGTCTGCGGGTAGGTTCGGCGCCATGGAACGTCCCGTCCGGTTCGAGCACAACCGCTGGCTCGGTGACAAGCGCACCCAGATCGTCCACGACGTCGACGCCTGCAGCGACCCCTCGATCATCGAGGAGCTGATGGCGTCCGAGGCCTTCATCTGCTTCGGACCCGACGAGCTGTACGAGGCCCGCAACCGCGGCTACCGCCGCTGCCGCTGCTGCGTTGCCGCCGAGACCGAGTAGCGCCGCGGAGGAGCGCCGGTTCCCCTCCGGCGGGAACCTGATCGCCGCGCACCTGTGCCAGCCGCCGGAGCGGGCCGACGCCACGAAGGTGCCGGCGGTCATCCTCGCCCACGGCTACCCGAGCGGGTTCTCCACCGCCGTGATCGCCGCCACCGCGCTGCCCCAGCTGGCCGAGCGGATCTCCACCGAGATGGGGTGGCTGGCGATGGCGATGCAGATGCGGGGCTGCGGCGACTCGGAGGGCAGCTTCTCGCTGCGGGGGTGGCTCGACGACCTCGTCGCCGCCGTCGACCACCTCCAGGCCGACGAGCGGGTGGCCGGCGTCTGGCTGGCCGGGTTCGGCACGGGCGGCGCGCTGTCGATCTGCGCCGCCGCCGAGCGGCCCAGCGTGCAGGGCGTCGCCGCGCTCGGTGCCCCCGCCGACTTCGACGACTGGGCCTCGCACCCCCGACGCCTCCTCGAGCACGCCCGAGAGGTGGGCATGATCCGCGACCCCGGGTTCCCGACGTCGTTCGACGACTGGGCGCGCGAGCTGCGCGACCTCCGGGCGGTGGCCTGCGCTCCCAAGCTCGCACCCCGCCCGCTCCTCGTCGTCCACGGCAGCGACGACGACCTCGTCCCGGCGTTCGACGCCCGGGTGCTCGTCGACGCCCACGGCAGCGCGGAGCTGCGGATCGTCTACGGCGCCGGCCACCGGCTCCGCCACGACCCCCGGGCCATCGCCGTGCTACTGGGCTGGCTCGACCGGACCTGGAACCAGAGCCCCCTCGCCGTCGGCGGCACCTGACCCGCCGGCGCGGGCCCACGGATCCACGCGGGCGACGATCCGCGCCGCCACCTCCGGCGGCACGAACGCCAGGTACCCGAGCCACATCACGAGGCTGAACCAGCCGATGTCCAAGGTGAGGTCGATGCCGAGGTGGAACAGCACCCCGGCCCCGATCACCCACGGTCGGAGGCGCCGGTTCCAGACCAGGAGCACGAACCCCAGCTCGAGGGCGAGCGTGCCCCAGGTCAGCAGGTTGAGCAGGATCGACTGCTCGAGCAGCCACTCCGGCACCACGAAGCGCTGGAGGTCCTCGATCCGCAGCGCGCGCTCCACCGCGGTGCCGTCGTGCCAGGTGTCGCCCCGCAGCTTGGCCAGCCCCGACAGGAAGTAGCCGACCGCCAGGTTGAGCTGCAGGAGCCGCAGCGCCCAGGGCGCCCGGTCCGGGGGCGGGCCCTCGCCCCGACGCCGCCGGCGGGCCGCGTCGACCGACCACAGCAGGCCGCACGGGGCGAGCACCACCGACCAGCCGATGAGCCGCAGCGTCAGGTCCCCGGAGTTGAAGATCGTGGTGTTCGTGCGCTGCAGGGCGAGCAGGCAGAGGACCGCCACGAGGGCGCTGGCCCGGGTCCGGTAGCCGACCGCGGTGGCGACGCCGGCGACGACGAGCAGCAGGCAGGCGGCGAGCGGCGCACCCGACCAGCTCACCCAGTCGAGCGGGTTCCAGTGCCCGTCGGCCATCGGCCGCTCGTAGCGCAGCGCCCCGGTGGTGAGGAACGGGTCCACGTCCGGCAGCAGGCTGAGCCCCCACAGCGCCACGCTGGCCCCCCAGCCGACGCGCACGAGCACCATCGGGGCCGGCGACTCGGGTGCGAACAGGAACCGCTCGAGCCGCCCCAGCGGACGGGCCGCCGGCTGGGTCACGGGCGGACCTCCTCGACGGCGAGCGTGAAGTACGTCGTCTCCTGCCACGGCTCCTGCGGCCCGTCGATCGCGTTGGTGCGGTGGTGGTGGACCAGCTCGACGCGCACCACCGGCGACGGCCCGCCGGCGTGGAGCTCGGCGATCCACTCGGCGGTGGGTCGCCAGATCGACCGGTACCGGTCGGCCCGGACCCGCTCCAGCCACTTCCGCCACCGGTAGTAGCGCAGGTTGGCCACCACCCGCGGCCCGTCGGGGATCGTCCAGCTCGTGGTGGTGCCGTCCGCGAACGTCACGCGGGCCTCGAGCCGCAGGCTGGTGCTGCGGGGGTCGGGCGCGAACACGCCCCAGGAGTGCTCGATGCCGAGCAGCCGCACCGCCGTGCCGGCCGGCTCGCGGACGGCCCGCTGCAGCGCCGAGGGCGGCAGGTGGGTGGCGACCTCGAGCCCGACGACGAGCACGACGAGGAGGCTGAGGAGGACGCGACCGACGCCCGATCGCTCGAACCGCTCCGAGAGCGGTCGGGGCATCAGCCGTCCTTGCCCTTGCCCTCGGCCTTCTTCAGCTTCTTGAAGGCCCGCACCTCGGCCAGCGCCTCGGGCGAGTCGATGTCGGCCACCGAGCGCCTCTGGTCGTCGGAGAACGGCGCCGCCGCCTCCTCCCAGCCCGCCGGGCGGATCCCGAACCGCTTGGCCAGGAGCGCCAGGAAGATCCGGGCCTTCTCGCTGCCGAACCCCGGGAGGGCGAGGAGCCGCCGGCGCAGCTCGTGGCCGTCGTCGACGCCTCGCCACACCGCTTCGGCGTCGCCGCCGTGGTGCTCGACGAGGTGCTGGCACAGCGCCTGGGTGCGGGCGGCCATCGAGCCGGGGAAGCGGTGGAGGGCCGGCGGGCCCTTGAAGGCCGCTTCGAGCTCCTCGGCGGGGAGCGAGGCGATGTGCGCCGCGTCGAGCTCCCCGCCGAGCCGCTCGCGCAGCTTCAGCGGCGACGAGAACGCCCACTCCATCGGCACCTGCTGGTCGAGCAGCATGCCGATCAGGAGGGCCAGCGGATCGTCGACCAGCAGCTGGTCGGCTTCGGGGTCACCGGTTACGGGCAAGACGGGAGCGCTCATGGCCACGTCACCCTACGGCGCCGGTCAGAGGACGTCGGCCAGCCGCGGGTCCCCGGACTCCGGGTCGATCCCGTAGCGAGCGATCGCGTCGTCGACCACCTCGGGCTTCACCTCGCCGTCGGCGGCGAGCGCGGCCAGCGTGGCCACCACCACGTGGGCGGCGTCGGTCTCGAAGTGCCGGCGCAGCGCCTCGCGGGTGTCGCTGCGACCGAAGCCGTCGGTGCCGAGCGGCACGAACCGGCGCCCCTCGGGGACCCAGCGCGCGATCTGATCGGGGACGGCCTTCATGAAGTCGGTGACGGCCACCACCGGGCCCTCCCCGGCCAGGAGCTCCGTGACCCGTGGGGTGCGAGCCGGCTCCTTCACGTGCAGCCGGTTCCAGCGCTCGGTGGTGAGCGCCTCCTCCCGCAGGCGCTTGTAGCTGGTGGCCGAGAACAGCTCGGCGGCCACGTCGTAGTGCTCGGCCAGCTCCTGCTGGGCCTCCCGGGCGGCGAGGTTGGCGGTGCCCGAGAACAGGATCGTGGCCGGGATCCTCGGGCCCTCGGGGGCGGGCGCCCAGCGGTACAGGCCCTCGATGACGCCCTCGGCCGCCCCGTCGGGGATCGGGGGCATCACCTGGTTCTCGTTGTAGAGGGTCAGGTAGTAGAGGACGTCCTCCTCGTCCACCCACATGCGGTGCAGGCCGTGGCGCACGATCGTCGCCACCTCGTACGCGAAGGCCGGGTCGTACGCCTCGATCGCCGGGTTCACCGACGCGAGGAGCAGGCTGTGGCCGTCCTGGTGCTGGAGGCCCTCGCCGAGCAGCGTGGTGCGCCCGGCCGTCGCGCCGAGGAGGAACCCCCGGGCCCGGGCGTCGGTGGCCTGCCAGATCAGGTCGCCGGTCCGCTGGAACCCGAACATCGAGTAGAAGGTGAAGAACGGGGCCATGGGCACGCTCTGGGTGGCGTACGAGGTGCCGGCGGCGATGAAGCTGGCCATCGACCCGGCCTCGGTGATGCCCTCCTCGAGGATCTGGCCGGACTGCGACTCGGTGTAGGACAGCAGCAGGTCGTGGTCGACCGGCTCGTACATCTGGCCCTGCGAGGCGTAGATCCCGAACTCCTTGAACAGGGCGTCCATGCCGAAGGTGCGGGCCTCGTCGGGGATGATCGGCACCACCCGCGGACCGAACGCCGGGTCCCGCATGAGGTTCCGCAGCAGCCGGGTGAAGGCGGTGGTGGTCGACGCGGCCTGCTTGCCGGACCCGCCGAGCACCTCCTCGAACGCCTTGTCGCCCGGCATCTGGATCGGCCGCTTCGTGCGGATGACCCGGCGGGGGAGGAACCCGTCGAGAGCCCGACGCCGCTCGAACATATACTCCCGGATGTCCTCGGGCAGCGACACGTACGGCGGGACGTCGTGGTCGTCGGTCATCGCCTCCTCGGGCACGAACTCCTCGAGGTGGAGGCGGGTGCGCAGCTCGCGGAACTGCGCCATCGTCATCTTCTTGATCTGGTGGGTGGCGTTGCGGCCCTCCACGTCCGGGCCGAGCGTCCAGCCCTTGATCGTCTTGGCCAGGATCACCGTGGGGGCGCCCTCGGCCTCGGTGGCCGCCTTGTAGGCGGCGTAGAGCTTGCGGTAGTCGTGCCCGCCCCGGGGCAGGTTGCGGATCTCGTCGTCGCTCAGGTGCTCGACCATCTTCCGCAGCCGCGGGTCGGGGCCGAAGAAGTGCTCCCGCGTGAACGAGCCCGGCTCGACCGCGTAGCGCTGGAACCAGCCGTCGACGGTGGTGTTCATCTTGTTGAGCAGCACGCCGTCGACGTCGCGGGCGAGCAGCTCGTCCCATTTCGAGCCCCACACCACCTTGATGACGTTCCACCCGGCGCCGCGGAACACGGCCTCCAGCTCCTGGATGATCTTGCCGTTGCCCCGCACCGGGCCGTCGAGGCGCTGCAGGTTGCAGTTGACGACCCAGATCAGATTGTCGAGGCCCTCGCGCGCGGCCAGCGAGATCGAGCCGAGGGTCTCGGGCTCGTCGCACTCGCCGTCGCCGAGGAAGCACCACACCTTGGACTGCGAGGTGTCCTCGATCTTGCGCTGGTGGAGGTACTTGTTGAACCGGGCCTGGTAGATCGAGCTGATCGGGCCGAGGCCCATCGACACCGTCGGGTACTCCCAGAAGTCCGGCATCAGCCGGGGGTGCGGGTACGACGACAGCCCGCCGCCGCCCACCTCGAACCGGAACCGGTCGAGCTGCTCCTCGGTGAGGCGACCCTCGAGGAAGGCTCGGGCGTAGATGCCCGGCGCGGCGTGACCCTGGATGTAGACGTGGTCGCCGGCCAGGCCGTCGTCCTTGCCGCGGAAGAAGTGGTTGAACCCCACCTCGTAGAGCGACGCCGAGCTGGCGAACGTGGCGAGGTGGCCGCCGATGCCGTCGGCGTGCTTGTTGGCCTTCACCACCATCACCGCCGCGTTCCAGCGGATGAACGCCCGGATGCGCCGCTCGAGGTCCTCGTCGCCGGGGAAGAACGGCTCCTGCTCCGGCGGGATCGTGTTGATGTACGGCGTCGACACCGTGGCCGGCACCCCGACCTGCAGCTCCCGAGCCCGCTCGAGGAGCTTCGACATGAGGAAGCGGGCACGGGTCTTGCCGTGGGCGTCCACCACCGAGTCCAGCGAGTCGAGCCACTCCTGGGTCTCACCCGGGTCGATGTCGGGGAGCTGGTGCGTGAAGCCGTCGATGATCATGGGTCCATCCTCTCGCCAAAACCCGGCGCTCGCACCCACCTGGGCGCGGGCACGAGGGTCCGACCGGCGAGCCGCCCGGTTCGCTTCACCGCCCTCGGCGGGGCACCATCGCCTCGTGCCGCCCGCCCCCACGATCGTGTACACCGACGGCGCCTGCCTGGGGAACCCCGGCCCCGGCGGGTGGGCGTGGGCGGTGCCCGACGGCCCCTTCGCCTCCGGGGCGGCGGCGCACACCACCAACCAGCGCATGGAGATCACGGCGGCCTTCGAGGCGGTGAAGGCCAACCCCGGCCCGTTGGAGGTGGTCAGCGACTCCACCTACGTCGTGAACTGCTTCCGGGACCGCTGGCACGAGGGGTGGGTGAAGCGGGGCTGGCGGAACTCGCAGCGCCAGCCGGTGGCGAACCGGGACCTGTGGGAGCCGTTCGTGGCGCTCGTGCTCGAGCGCGGCGACGTCACCTTCCGGTGGGTGAAGGGCCACGGCGGCGACCCGATGAACGACCTCGTCGACCGCCTGGCCGTCGAGGCGGCGACGACGCAGGAGGGCCGCTCCGGCACCGGCACGCCGACCGACCTCGGTGCCCCGGACGCCCCGAGGGCGGTCGCGCCGAGCGGGCGGGACCGGCGGCTCCCCGCCGGCCGACTCGTGCTCG
>DATGRC010000221.1:0-10340 GCA_035303865.1 Acidimicrobiales bacterium | reverse complement strand
GTCGGGGCCGGCATCCCGCCCGAGGACCTGCCCCGGGTGTTCACCAAGTTCTTTCGCCGCGACCACGGCCGGCCGTCGGGCACCGGGCTCGGCCTGTGGATCAGCCAGGGGCTCGTCGAGGCCCACGGCGGCAACCTCACTGCCTCGTCGACCGTGGGGGAGGGCAGCACGTTCCGGTTCACCCTCCCCACCGACGCCTTCGAGCGCCTCCACGGCGAACCGATTGGCGACGGCGCGGCCTGAGCGGGGAGCATCACACGACCATGTCGCCCGACGCCCTGCTCGAGGAGATCGCGGCCCTCGAGGCCGCCGCCGCCCCCAAGATCGCGGCCGCCGAGGACCTCGCCGCCCTGCGAGCGGTGGAGGCCGAGCTGCTCGGCAAGCGCTCGGCCCTGTCGAAGCTGAAGTCGTCGCTCGGGTCCCTCGACGCCGACGGGCGCCGGCAGGTCGGCCAGGCCACCAACCGGGCCCGCCAGGCGATCGAGGCCGCCGTCGCCGAGCGCCGCGCCGCCCTGGAGGCCGAGGCCCGCCGGGCCCGGCTCGAGGCCGAGCGGCTCGACCTGACCGAGGTCCCCCCGGCGCTCGGGGCCGGGCACCTCCACCTCGTCACCGAGTCGATCCAGCGCCTCGAGGACGTGTTCGTGGGGATGGGCTTCACCGTGGAGGAGGGCCCCGAGGTCGAGACCGACTGGCACAACTTCGGGGCGCTCAACTTCCCCGACGACCACCCGGCGCGCGACATGTACGACACGCTGTACGTGGAGATGGGCGAGCCGGGCTCCACCGTGCTGCGCACCCACACCTCCCCGGTACAGGTGCGGGTCATGACCGCCCAGGAGCCGCCGATCTTCTCGGTGATGCCGGGCCGGGTGTTCCGCCAGGACACGCCCGACGCCACCCACATGCCGGTGTTCCACCAGATCGAGGGCCTCGTCATCGACCGCGACATCACCTTCGCCGACCTGGCCGGCACGCTCGACGCGTTCACCAAGGCGTACTTCGGCGGCGACTTCGCGTCGCGCCTGCGGCCCTCGTACTTCCCGTTCACCGAGCCGTCCGCCGAGTTCGACATCATCCGCCCCGACGGCTCCTTCCTCGAGCTCGGCGGCTGCGGCATGGTCCACCCCAACGTGCTGCGCAACTGCGGCATCGACCCCGAGGAGTGGCAGGGGTTCGCCTTCGGGTTCGGGATCGACCGCCTGGCCATCACCCGCCACGGCGTCGACGACCTGCGCCACCTCTTCACCAACGACATCCGCTTCCTCTCCCAGTTCTAGGACGCCCCCGATGAAGGTCCTGCTCTCCTGGCTGCGCGACTTCGCCCCGTTCGAGGGGGACCCCGTCGCGCTCGGCGACGAGCTGTCCGACCTCGGCATGGCCGTCGAGGACGTGCAGCTCGTCGGCGAGGGCCTCGACGGGATCGTCGTGGCCCGGGTCCTCGAGACCCGCCCGATCCCCGGCGCCAACAAGATCCACCAGGTGATCGTCGACGCCGGCGACGGGGAGCCGCTCGAGATCGGCTGCGGGGCGTTCAACATGGCCCCCGGCGACCTCGTCCCGCTGGCCACGATCGGCACCGTCATGCCCAACGGCATGGAGATCCGGCGCCGCAAGATGGCCGGCGTCTGGTCGAACGGGATGCTGTGCTCCGCCCGCGAGCTCGGCCTCGGCGACGACCACGACGGCATCTACCTGCTGCCCCGCCACCTCGAGCCGGGCACCCCCTTCGCCGAGGCGATGGGGATCGAGCGCGACGTCCTCTGGGACCTCGAGATCAACCCCAACCGGCCCGACGCGATGTCGATGGCCGGCGTGGCCCGGGACCTGGCCGCCCGCCTCGGCCTGCCCTTCCAGCTGCCCGAGCCGACGCCCCGCACCGTCCCGGCCGACCGCGTCTCCGGCGTCACCGTCGAGATCCTCGACCCGGACCGCTGCGGCTCGTTCGAGGCTCGGGTGCTGCGCGACGTCACCGTCGGCCCCGGGGACCCGAAGATGGCCGCCCGCCTCGCCCTCGTGGGGATGCGCTCGATCAACAACGTGGTCGACGTGTCCAACTACGTGATGCTCGAGCTCGGCCAGCCCAACCACCCCTACGACCTGGCCAAGGTGGCCGGCCCGGGCTTCCGCATCCGCCGGGCCCGCGACGGCGAGGTCCTCACCACCCTCGACGACGTCGAGCGCACCCTCGGCGCCGAGGACCTGCTCATCTGCGACGGGGCCGACCAGCCCGTCGGCCTAGCGGGGATCATGGGCGGCGCCGACAGCGAGATCTCCGAGGCCACGACCGACGTGCTCCTCGAGATGGCGTGGTTCGAGCCGATCGGCATCGTCCGCTCGAGCCGCCGCCACAAGCTGCGCTCGGAGGCGTCGGCCCGCTTCGAGAAGGGCACCGATCCCGAGGTCGTGGACCTCGCCATGCGGCGCTTCGCCGAGCTGCTCGGCGCGCCGCTCGAGGACGGCCGCGCCGTCGCCACCGGCCAGCTCCCCGAGCGGCCCCGCGTGCGGCTCCGCACCCAGCGGGTGGCCCGGCTGCTCGGCACCGACCTGGGCCGCGACCGCATCGCCGCCGTCCTGGAGCCGATCGGGTTCGCCACCACGCCCGTCGGCGACGACCTCGACGTGCAGATCCCGTCGTGGCGCTACGACGCCTCCACCGAGATCGACGTCATCGAGGAGGTGGCCCGCCACCACGGGTACTCGCAGCTCGGCAAGACCGTGCCCCGCTCGCCGATCACCGGTCGACTCACCCAGCGCCAGCTCGACCGGCGCTGGCTGCGGGCCGTGCTCGTCGGGCGGGGCGTCACCGAGGCGATGCCGATGCCGTTCCTCGCCCCCGGCGAGCTGGCTCGCTGCGGGCAGGCCGACGACGGCATCCGGATCACCAACCCGCTCGTGGCCGAGCAGTCGGTGCTGCGCACGTCGCTGCTGCCGGGCCTCGTCGGCGCCGTCGCCTACAACTGGTCGCACCGCAACCACGGGGTGCGCCTCTTCGAGATCGGCCACGTCTTCCTCCGGCCGGCCGACCCCGACGCCGACCTGCCCGTCGAGCGGGAGGTGCTCGCGGCGGTCCTGGCCGGCGCCGAGGCCCCCGAGGCGGTGCACCTCTGGCGCGTCGTCGTCGAAGCGCTCGGCGTGAAGGGGATCGAGCTCGCCAACGCCGAGGTCCCGGGGCTGCACCCCACCCGGTCGGCCCGGCTGACCCACGGCGGGGAGCCCCTCGGCGCGCTCGGCGAGGTGGACCCGGCCGTCCTCGACGCCTACGGGATCGGCGAGCGGGTGGCCTACCTCGAGGTCGACCTCACCACCCTGCTCGACCTGCCCCACGGCGACGAGGCCTGGCGCCCGTTCAGCCTCTTCCCGTCGAGCGACATCGACCTCGCGTTCGAGGTGGACGACGCCGTGCCCGCCACCGCCGTGGAGGACGCCATCCGGGGCGCCGGCGGCGACCTCCTGTGGTCCGTGTCCCTCTTCGACGTCTACCGGGGCGAGGGGGTGGGCGAGGGCCGGCGCAGCCTGGCCTACCGGCTCCGGTTCCAGGCCCCCGACCGCACGCTCACCGACGCCGAGGTGGCCGAGCTGCGGGCCCAGGTGATCGCCGCCGTCGAGGGCGGCCTGCCGGCCAGCCTCCGGGGCTGAGCGAGGTCAGCCGGCCGGCGACTCGCCGAGGCGGCCGTCGCTCATCTGCCGGTACAGCTCGTAGATCTCCTTGCAGACCTCGCACACCGGGAGCTTCTTCGGGTCCTGCTGGGGGACGAACCGCTCCCCGCAGAGCGCCTCCACGGGGTAGCCGTACACTCGGGCCTCGGTGACCTTGGCCAGGGCCGACTCCCCGGGCTCGGTCTTCACGATGTGGGCCGCCTTGGGCGGGCCGGTCTGGGTGACGTCGTCGGTGCGACGGTCGAGATCCGGATCGATCGTGATCGGCGACACCGAGGGATGCGACATGCCCACGATGCTACCCACCACCCCGGTTTGCATGATGATGCACGATCGTGAATGATCTTCCGGTGGTCGACGTCGGCATCATCGGAGGATCGGGCTACACCGGCGCGGAGCTGCTGCGGCTCTGCGCCCTGCACCCGGAGCTGCGGGTGCGCGTGGCCACCGGCGACTCCCAGGCCGGCACCGCCGCGGCGGCCCTGTACCCCAGCCTGGCCGCCGCCCACCCGGACCTCGTGTTCGAGCGGTACTCGCCCGAGCTCGTCGACGGACTCGAGCTCGTCTTCGTGGCGCTGCCCCACGGGGCCAGCCAGGACCTCATGCCCGAGCTCGTCGACCGGGTGGGTCACGTCGTGGACCTCGCGGCCGACTTCCGGCTGCAGGACGCCGACCTCTACCCCCAGTGGTACGGCGAGCCCCACAAGGTCCCCGAGCTGCTCGAGCGCTTCGCCTACGGGCTGCCCGAGCTGTACCGGGCCGAGATCCTGGCCGCCGAGCACGTGGCCACGCCCGGGTGCTACCCGACCGCCGCCTCGCTGGCGCTGGCCCCGCTCGTGCGGGCCGGGGCGATCGAGCCCCACGGGATCGTCGTCGACGCCGCGTCCGGGGTCTCCGGCGCCGGCCGGCCGCCGAAGCCGAGCACCACGTTCTGCGCGGTGGACGAGGACTTCACCGCGTACGGGCTGCTCGACCACCGCCACACCCCGGAGATGGAGCAGGTGCTCGGCGCCACCGTGCTGTTCACCCCGCACCTGGCCCCGATGAACCGGGGGATCCTGGCCACCTGCTACGCCCGCCCCACCGGCGACGTCGACACCGAGGCCCTCCTCGCCCTCCAGCGGCAGGCCTACGCGGACGAACCGTTCGTGGTCGTCACCGATGGCTCCCCGTCCACCAAGGCCACGCTGGGCTCGAACTGCGCCCACGTCACCGCCCGCTTCGACCCCCGCACCGGCTGGGTGGTCGCGATCGCGGCGATCGACAACCTCACCAAGGGCGCCTCCGGCGCCGCCGTCCAGTGCGCCAACCTGCTGCTCGAGCTGCCGGAGACGGCCGGGCTGCCGACCGTGGGGGTCTATCCCTGATGTCCGTCACCGCACCCACCGGCTTCACCGCCCACGGCGTCGCCTGCGGGATCAAGCCCACCGGCGACCTCGACCTGAGCCTCGTCGCCACCGCCGACGGCATCCCCGTCGCGGCGGCCGCCGTCTTCACCCAGAACCGCCTCACCGCGGCGCCGGTCGTCACCACCGCCGCCCACCTGGCCCGCACCGGGGGCCGGGCGGCGGCGGTCGTCCTCAACAGCGGCTGCGCCAACGCCGCCACCGGCCTGCAGGGTGCCCAGGACGCCGAGGAGACCACGGCCCTCGTCGCCAAGGAGCTCGGCTGCGCGGCCGACGAGGTGCTCGTGTGCAGCACCGGCCTCATCGGCCACCGCCTGCCGATGGACGCCGTGCGCGGCGGGATCGGCCCGCTGGTGGCCGGGCGGGGCGACGACGAGGCGGCCGGCCACCGGGCCGCCGAGGCGATCATGACCACCGACACCCGGGCCAAGGAGGTCCTCGTCCCGCGCGACGGCTTCACCGTCGGCGGGATGGCCAAGGGGGCCGCGATGCTGGCCCCGAACATGGCGACGATGCTCGCCGTGCTCACCACCGACGCCGCCGTCGCCCCCGACCAGCTGACCGAGCTGCTGCGGCGAGCGGTGGCCGACTCCTTCAACGCCATCACCGTCGACGGCTGCACCTCCACCAACGACACGGTCATCGTCCTCGCCTCCGGCGCCGCGGGCGAGGTCGACGAGCGCGACCTCGAAGGGGCGCTCAGCGAGGCGTGCCTGGACCTGGCCCGCCAGATGGTCGGCGACGCCGAGGGCCACACCAAGGTCGTCACCGTCGAGGTGGTCGGCGCCCTCTCCGACGAGGAGGCGCGCGCCGGGGCCCGCAAGGTGGCCGAGAGCCAGCTCGTGAAGTGCTCCTGGTACGGCAACGACCCCTACTGGGGGCGGGTGGCCAGCGAGCTCGGCACCGCCGGCATCGCCGTGGAAGCCGACAAGCTGAGCATCCGCTACGGCGACCACGTCGTGGCCCGCAACGGCGTGACCGCCGAGGTGGACGAGGCCGCCCTCGCCGCCTACATGGCCGGCGCCGAGCTGCACGTCGTCGCCAACCTCGGGATCGGGGACGGCCGGGCTCGGCTCCTCACCAACGACCTCACCCACGCCTACATCGACGAGAACATGGGGACCTCGTGAGCGGCACCGACCCGTCCACCACCCACGCCGAGGCCGCCACCCGCGCCGAGGTGCTCCTCGAGGCGCTGCCGTACATCCAGCGCTTCCGGGGCCGCACGATCGTCGTGAAGTTCGGCGGCAACGCCATGGTCGACCCCGAGCTGACCGCCACCTTCGCCCAGGACATCGTCCTGATGCACTCGGTCGGGCTGCGCCCCGTCGTCGTCCACGGCGGCGGCCCCCAGATCAGCGAGCTCATGGAGCGGCTCGGCAAGGTGCCGGAGTTCATCGACGGCCAGCGCGTCACCGACGCCGAGACCGTCGACATCGCCCGGATGGTGCTCATGGGCAAGGTCAACCGCGACCTCGTCGGCGCCATCAACGTGCACGGCCCCCTCGCCGTGGGGCTCTCCGGCGAGGACGCCGGGCTCATCGAGGCCGGGGCCCGGGACCCCGCCCTCGGCTACGTCGGCGACGTCGTGTCGGTCAACCCCTCGATCCTCGAGCGGCTGCTCGCCGAGCAGCTCATCCCGGTCGTGTCCACGATCGCCGCCGACGCCAAGGGCCAGACCTACAACATCAACGCCGACACCGTGGCCGGCGCCCTCGCCGAGGCGCTGGGCGCCGAGAAGGTGATCTACCTGACCGACGTGCCCGGCCTCCTCGCCGACGTCGACGACCCCGACAGCCTCATCAGCCACATCGGCGCCGCCGCCCTGCAGCGGATGATCGAGGACGGCACCCTCACCGGCGGGATGATCCCGAAGATCACGGCCTGCTTCCACGCCGTCACCAACGGGGTCGCCTCGGCCCACCTCCTCGACGGCCGGCTGCCCCACGTGGTGCTCCTCGAGCTCTTCAGCGACGCGGGGGTCGGCACGATGATCACCCGGGAGGGTCCGCAGTGAGCGCGCTCATGCCCACCTACCCGGCCCCGGCCGTCACCTTCGTGCGGGGCGAGGGCTCCTGGCTGTGGGACGACGAGGGGCGCCGCTACCTCGACCTCCTGTCCGGCCTCGCCGTCACGTCGCTCGGGCACAGCCACCCCGCCGTGGCCGACGCGCTCGCCGAGCAGGCCCGCACCCTCCTGCACGTGTCGAACCTGTTCGGCACCACGATCGGCCCGGAGGTGGCCGCCACCCTCGACCGGCTGCTCGGCGTCGGTCAGCCCGGCTGGCCGGCCGAGGGCACCCGGGGCCAGGTGTTCTTCTGCAACAGCGGCGCCGAGGCCAACGAGTGCGCCATCAAGCTGGCCCGCCGCTTCGGGGGCCGGGGCCGCCACGTCGTGGTCAGCGCCCTCCAGTCCTTCCACGGCCGCACCCTGGCCACCCTCCACGCCACCGGTCAGCCGGCCAAGCACGAGGGCTTCCAGCCGCTGCCCGAGGGCTTCCGCCACGTCCCCTGGGCCGACCTCGACGAGCTGGAGCGGGCCCTCGACACGACGGTGGCCGCCGTGCTCCTCGAGCCGGTCCAGGGGGAGGGGGGCGTGAACCCCGCCACCGAGGCCTACTTCCGCGGCGTCCGGCGCCTCTGCGACGAGCGGGGGATCCTCATGATGGTGGACGAGGTCCAGTCCGGCCTCGGCCGCTGCGGCCGCTGGTTCGCCCACCAGGCACTCGGCGTGGTCCCTGACGTGGTCACGATGGCCAAGGCCCTCGGCAACGGCGTCCCGATCGGCGCCTGCTGGGCCAAGCGGGAGGTGGCCGCGGCCTTCGAGCCCGGCGACCACGCCACCACCTTCGGCGGCCAGCCGCTCGCCACCGCCGCCGCCCGCGCCGTGCTCGCCGTGATGGAGGCCGAAGACGTGCCCGCCCGGGCCACCCGGGCCGGGGACCGGCTCCGGGCCGCCCTGGCCGACATGCCCGGCGTGTCCGCTGTGCGGGGCCTCGGGCTCCTGCTCGGCGTGGAGCTCGACGGCCACGACGCCAAGGCCGTGGTGACCCGCCTGCTCGAGCTCGGTGCCGTGGCCAACGCCGTCACCCCCACCGCCCTGCGCCTCGCCCCCTCGCTGCTCATCACCGACGACGAGCTGGACCACGCCGTCGAGCTCATCGGGAAGGCCCTCGCATGACCGCACCCCGCCACCTCCTCGAGATCGACGACCTCGCCGCCGACGAGCTGGGGCGGGTCCTCGACCTCGCCGCCGACCCCGTGCACCCCAACGTCCTGAGCGGCCGCACCGTGGGCCTCTACTTCGAGAAGCAGTCGCTGCGCACCCGGCACTCCTGCGAGGCGGCCGTGGTCCAGCTCGGCGGCCACCCGGTGACCTTCCGGGCCGAGGAGGTCGGCACGGACAGCCGCGAGCCGCTCACCGACATCGCCCGGGTGCTGTCCGGCTACCACGCCGCCATCGCCGGGCGCGTCTACCGCCACGGCGACCTCGAGGCGTGGGCTGCGGCCGCCACCGTGCCGGTCGTCAACCTCCTCTCCGACCTCGGCCACCCGTGCCAGGCGATCGCCGACCTGCTCACGATGCGGGAGCGATGGGGCGACCTCGCCGGGCGCACCGTGTGCTGGGTGGGGGACTACAACAACGTCGCCCGCAGCCTCTGCCTGGGCGCGGCGGCCGCCGGCATGCGGCTGCGCATCGCCAGCCCCGACGGCTACGGGCCCACCGACGAGGACCTCGACCGGCTCGCCGCCAACGGCCTCGCCGAGGCGCCCGTGGTCACCACCCGCCCGCACGAGGCGGCCGAGGGCGCCGACGCCGTGCACACCGACGTGTGGGCGTCGATGGGCCAGGAGGACGAGGCCGAGGCCCGACGCCAGGCCTTCGAGGGCTTCCGCGTCGACGACGACGTGATGGCCGCGGCCGCGCCCGACGCCCTCTTCATGCACTGCCTGCCCGCCCACCGCGGCGAGGAGGTGGCGGCCTCGGTCGTCGACGGGCCCCAGAGCGTCGTGATCCCGCAGGCCCACAACCGGCTCCACGCCTTCCGGGGCGTGCTGCGCTTCCTGCTCGAGGAGGCCTGATGGCGCTGGCCAAGCCGCAGCGGCAGCACCGCATCGCCAAGCTCCTCGCCGAGAACGCCGTCACCAGCCAGGCCCACCTCGTCGAGCTGCTCGCCGCGGAGGGCGTGCAGGCCACCCAGGCCACCGTGTCCCGCGACCTCGAGGACCTCGGCGCCATCAAGGTCCGGGTGGCCGGCGGCGAGACCGTCTACGCCATCCCCGAGCTGCCCACCGAGCAGCGAGCCCCCGAGGACCACCTCCGGCGCGTGTTCGGCGACTGGGTCGTCGAGGTCGCGAGCTCCGGGAACCTCGTGGTCCTGCGCACCCCGCCCGGCTCGGCCCACGTGGTCGGCTCCGCCCTCGACCGCGCCGGGATCCCCGAGGTCCTGGGTACGGTCGCCGGCGACGACACCCTCATCGTCGTGGTGGCCGAGTCTACCACCGGCGCCGAGGTCGCCGCCCGGCTGGCCGACCTGGCCGGCCTCTCGACCTGACCGCCGCCCCGTCCCCGTCCGAACCCCACCACCAGCACAACCCCAGCAAAGGAACCAGCCATGGCCAAGCGCGTCGTCCTCGCCTACAGCGGCGGCCTCGACACCTCCGTCGCCGTCCGGTGGATGATCGACAACTACGGCGTCGAGGTCATCGCCCTGGCCGTCGACGTCGGCCAGGCCGCCGAGGACTACGACGTCCTGCGCGAGCGGGCCCGAGCGGCCGGCGCCGTCGAGGCCATCGTCGTCGACGCCAAGGAGGAGTACGCGGCCGAGTACTGCATGCCCGCGCTCGCCGCCAACGCCCTCTACGAGCAGCGCTACCCGCTCGTGTCCGCCCTGTCCCGCCCGGTCATCGTGAAGCACCTCGTCGAGGCGGCCAAGTTCCACGGTGCCGACGCCGTCGCCCACGGCTGCACCGGCAAGGGCAACGACCAGGTCCGCTTCGAGGTGTCCACCCGGGCGCTCAACCCGGACCTCGAGGTGCTGGCCCCGGTGCGGTCCTGGGGCATGACCCGCGAGGACAGCATCCACTACGCCTACGACCACGACATCCCGATCCAGGCGACGAAGGAGAAGGTGTACTCCATCGACGACAACATCTGGGGCCGGGCCATCGAGTGCGGCGAGATGGAGGACCCGTGGGCGCAGCCGCCGCAGGGCGTGTGGCTGCTCACGAAGCCCGTCGCCACCGAGCCCCGGGACGTCGTCATCAGCTTCGAGGC
>DATGRC010000220.1:0-11369 GCA_035303865.1 Acidimicrobiales bacterium | reverse complement strand
CGTACCCGCCGAGCAGCATCTGGTAGCCGGGTGCCGGTCGGCCGTGGGCGCGCCGCTCGGCACCGAAGAAGCCGATGTCGGCGGCGTGGTGCTGCCCGCACGAGTTCGTGCACCCGGAGATGTTGATGCGAATGCCGCCGACCTCAGACAGCCCTTCCTCCTCGAGCCGGTCGCTGATCGCCTTCGCGAGGCCGCGGCTCTGCGTGACCGCGAGGTTGCAGGTGTCGGCCCCCGGGCACGAGACGACGTCACGGGCCAGCTCGGCGCCCGGCTCGGCCATCCCGATGGCCGACAGCCGCTCGTGGAGGATCGGCAGCTGGCCCTCGGTGAGGCCCCGGAAGGCCAGGTTCTGGCGGTTGGTGATCCGGATCTCCGCCCCGAGCTCCCGCTGGATCGACGCCAGGGCCCGGAACTGGTCGGAGGTGATGTCGCCGAGGCGGGCGTAGGCGATGGCGGAGACGGTGCCCTTGGCGGAGCCGCGGACGACGTTGGCGTCCTCCCACGCCTGGTACGGGTCCCGGCGGCGCAGCGTGACCGGGGTGCCCTGCCCGACCGGGGTAGGGACGACGCCCGGGGCCGTGCCGGCCGGCTCGTCCCCGGCCTTCAGGACCGCCTCGGGGATCCCGCCCGGCCACGACGACGAGGCCACGAGCAGCTTGCGCTCCCGCAGGATGCGGGCCTGCAGCTCCTCCCAGCCCATCGTGTCGACGAGCCACTTCATGCGGGCCCGGAGCTTGTTATCGCGGTTCCCGTGGTTCGAGAACACCCGCAGGATCGCCTCGATCGTGGGCATCAGGTCCTCGCGGGTGGTGAAGTCCTCGAGGGCCAGCGCCGGGTGCGGGTTGGCGCCGAGGCCACCGGCCACGAACACCCGGAACCCGGCCTCGCGGGTGCCGTCCTCCCGGGTGCGGGTGGTGGCGATCACGCCGACGTCGTTGAACATCGCCTGGCCGCAGTCGGTCTCGCAGCCCGAGAAGTTGATCTTGAACTTGCGGGGGAGGCGCTGGGCCAGCGGGTGGTGCAGGAAGTGCTGAAAGGTGGCCTCGGCCCACGGGCTGATGTCGAGCGCCTCGTACGGGCAGGCGCCGGCCAGGTGGCAGCCCATGACGTTGCGGACCGTGTCGCCGCACGCCTCCCGAGTGGTCAACCCCACCGAGGCGAGGTCCCAGAGCACCTCCGGCACCCGCTCGAGCTGCACGAAGTGGAACTGCACGTTCTGGCGGGTGGTGAGGTGGCCCCAGCCCCGGCTGTAGGTGTCGGCCACGTGGGCGAGCATGTCGAACTGCTCGGGGGTGACGGACCCGTAGGGGAGCTTCACCCGCACCATCTGGTTGTGCCCGCCCTGGCGCTGGCCGTAGACGCCGTTGTTGAGCCGGAAGACCCGGAAGGCGTCCTCCTCGAGCTCGCCGGCGAGGTAGCGGGCCAGCTGGACCTCGAACTTCTCGACGTCGGCTCGGATCGCGGGGTCGACGGGCCGGTCGGTGGTGATGGTCATCGCAGAGCCGCCTGATGTCGGGGGAGGAGGCCAGGCGCTCAAAACCTGACCGACGGACTCGGGAATCCAAGCAAATCCCGAGTAGGTCGGTCAAGTATTGGCGCCGCGGCTCGCCCCGGCGGCGGGCTCAGCGCTGGAGCAGCTCGGCCACCCGGAAGGCGAGGTCGAGCGACTGGCGGCCGTTGAGCCGCGGGTCGCACATCGTCTCGTAGCGGGCGTCGAGGTCAGCATCGAGGATCTCCTCGGCGCCGCCCAGGCACTCGGTGACGTCGGAGCCGGTCAGCTCCACGTGGACCCCGCCGGGCCAGGTGCCCTCGGCCCGGTGAGCGGCGAAGAACCCCGCGATCTCGCGCATCACGTCCTCGAGGTGGCGGGTCTTCTTGCCGCTCTCGGAGGTGAACGTGTTGCCGTGCATCGGGTCGCAGGCCCACACCACCGGATGGCCGGCGTCGCGCACGGCGGCGAGCAGCGGCCGCAGCCCGTCCTCGATCTTGTCGGCGCCCATGCGGGAGATCAGCGTGAGCCGGCCGGGGATGCGCTCGGGGTTGAGGGTCTCGCAGAGGGCGAGGACCTCGTCCACGGTGGCGGTGGGGCCGACCTTGCAGCCGATCGGGTTGCCCACGCCGCGGAGGAACTCCACGTGGGCCCCGTCGAGCTGGCGGGTCCGCTCGCCGATCCAGAGCATGTGGGCCGAGCAGTCGTACCAGTCGCCGGTGAGCGAGTCCCGACGGGTGAGCGCCTCCTCGTAGCCGAGGATGAGCGCCTCGTGGCTGGTGTAGAAGTCCACCTCGTGCAGGGCGGGCAGGGTGCTCGAGTCCAGCCCGCAGGCCCGCATGAAGCGCAGGGCCCGCTCGAGGTCGTCGGCCAGGCGCTCGTAGCGCTGGCCCTCACGGCTGGTGGCCACGAACTCCTGGTTCCACTGGTGGACCCGCGAGAGGTCGGCGAAGCCGCCCTTCACGAACGCGCGCAGCAGGTTCAGGGTGGACGCCGACTGGTGGTAGGCGTGCAGGAGCCGCTCGGGGTCCGGCACCCGGGCCGCCTCGGTGGGGGCGACGTCGTTGACCATGTGCCCCCGGAACGAGGGGATCTCCAGGTCGCCGATCCGCTCGGTGTCAGACGAGCGGGGCTTGGCGAACTGCCCGGCGATGCGGCCCACCTTCACGACGGGCACCCCGGCCGAGTAGCTGAGCACGATGGCCATCTGGAGGATGACCTTCAGCTTGTCCCGGATGTTGTCGGCCGAGAGCTCGTCGAAGGACTCGGCGCAGTCACCGGCCTGCAGGAGGAAGGCCTCGCCCCTCGCCACCTGGCCGAGCGCGCTGGTGAGCGAGCGAGCCTCGCCCGCGAACACGAGCGGCGGGAGGGTGGCCAGCTGCTTGAGGACGGCCTCGAGCTCGCCCTCGTCGGCCCAGCTCGGCTGCTGCGCCGCGGGGAAGCCCCGCCACGAATCGGGTGCCCAGGTCCTGCTCACGACATCAAGCCTCGCTGCTCGGGCCCCGGGAGGCAAAGCGGGGATCGCTCGCGCCGGGGCGAATCGGGGGATCCGCGGGTCGGCCGCCCCGTCTGAACGAGGCGGCCGACCTGACAGGAAGCCGGGCGAGCGGGCGGAAGTGCCACGGCTTCACGCGGACGGAGCGGCGGGAGCTCCGTCCAACACGGTCATCTTGCACCCATCGGGCACCACTTGACCAGGGGGGATCTTCTGGGCCGTGCTCAGGCGGCGTTGGCCCGGGCGAGGGCCTCTTCGCGCACCGTGCTCATGGCCCGCTTCACGAGGCGGCGAGCCGCCTCGGCGGTGACGCCGAGCTCCTCGCCCACCTCGCGGTAGCTGCGCTTGCGCCCGTCGTGCAGGCCGAAGCGCTGCTCGACCGCGTGGCGGGCCCGGTCGTCGAGGACGCCGAGCAGGTCGGTGACGAGCGCCTGCTCCTCGGCGTCGAGGACCTGGGCCTCCGGGGACGGCTTGTCGTCGGCGATGAGGTCGATCAGCTCGCTGCCGTCGTCGTCGCCCACGACCCGGTCGAGGGAGGTGGGGGTGGTGAGGCGGTAGAGCCGGGCGTTCTCCTCGTCGAGCTCGTCGCCGTCGCCCGACACCTGGCGCAGCGCGGCGCGCAGGCTGGCCGAGCGGTCACCCGGGAGCCGGACGAGCGAGGCCTTCTGGTCGAGGGCCCGGCCGATGGCCTGGCGGATCCAGAACGTGGCGTAGGTGGAGAACTTGAAGCCCTTGCGCCAGTCGAACTTGTCGACGGCGTGCTCGAGCCCGAGGTTGCCCTCCTGGATGAGGTCGAGCAGCTCCATGGACGGGGGGAGGGGGTAGCGGCGGGCCACCGAGACCACGAGGCGCAGGTTGGCGCGGATGAACCGGTCCTTCGCCTCGGCGCCCTTGCGGACCAGGCGGCGGTTCTCGGGGGTGTCCTCGCCGGCTTCGATGGCGGCCTTGGCCTTCATCCCCGCCTCCACGGCCTGCGAGAGCTCGCGCTCCTCGTCGGCGGTGAGCAGGGGGACGAGACCGATCTCGTTGAGGTACTGACCTACAGAATCTGTCATGGCATCTCCACTCAACGATTGGAACCGGTGGGATCTTCCCGGTCCAAGCCGATTTCCACCATCGAGATAGGTGAAATCCCATCAACCATCGGCGCGATGGGCCCATTCCTGCAACGCGGGTGACTGAAGTCACCGGAACGGCACCGGCACAGGGGACGCCCCTACCCACGCGGCGGCCCGGCGAACCACCCCGCCCGGCGCCCCTCGCCGGCGGGGCGCGGGCCCGCACCAGGGCGGGGGTTCGGACGGAATAGGTTGCGGGGATGGCGAGCGAGCGGCTGGGGGTGTTCGGCGGGACCTTCGACCCGCCCCATATCGGCCACCTCGTCAGCGCGGTCAACGTCCGCCACGAGCTCGACCTCGACCGGGTGCTGCTGGTGGTGAACAACATCCCCTGGCAGAAGGTGGGGAGCCGGTCGATCAGCGACGCCGAGAGCCGCTACCAGATGGTCTGCGCCGCGGTGGAGGACGTGCCGGGCCTGGAGCCCAGCCGCATCGAGATCGAGGCCGGCGGACCGTCCTACACCGCGGACACCCTCCGCGCCCTCCTGGACGAGGATCCCGACCGGGAGCTGTTCGTCGTCCTCGGCGAGGACGCGGCGGCGGGGATCCCCACCTGGGAGCGCCACGAGGAGGTCCGCGACCTGGCCACGATCGTGGTGGTGGGCCGACCGGGCCACGACCCGGTCCCGTCGCCGCCGGGCTGGCGCTGGATCGAGGTGGAGGTGCCCCACCTCGAGGTGTCGAGCACCGACCTGCGGGCCCGAGTGGTCGACGGGCGGCCCCTCGACTTCCTCGTGCCGTCGCGGGTGGTGGACTGCATCCGGCGGCTCGGCCTCTACCAGGACGGCGGATGACCGACGAGCGGTCCCCGGCGCGCGACCCGGTGCACGACGACCCGTCGGGCTCGTCGGAGCGCCCGCCTGCCGCCCGTCTCGCCGAGCTGGTCGAGCTGCCCGAGCGCGGCACGGGCGTGCGCGCCGCCCGCCGGGCCGCCCGCCGGCGGGCTCGGGGCCAGGCCGACGAGCTCGACGGCGGGGTCGACGAGTGGCGGACCGCCCTCGTCGAGCACGAGCGGGCCGCGTCCCCGCCGCCACCCGGCGCCGGGCCGGCCGGGCGAGCGGCGGGGGAGGCCGCCACCGCCGAGCCGCCGCCCACCGAGGACGGCCGGCGCGCGGCCCGCCGCCCCAGCCGGCGCTGGCTGGTCGCGTTCTCCACCGCGCTCGCCGCCTGCGTGCTCGCCGCCGCCGGCCTGGCCTGGCTCGGGTTCAGCACGCTGCGCGACAGCCGGGCCGGGCGGATCGTGACGAGCGCAGCGCCCGACGAACCGGGCTTCGAGGGGTTCCTCGAGCCCACCCCCACGCTCGCGGTCACCGTCACCCACCAGGGCCTCCTCGACGCCGTCTACGTGCTCTCGCTGGGCGCCGGCGACGCCGGCGGCGGGATCCTGCTCGTGCCGCCTCGCACCCGCCTGGGCGACGGCGGCACGGCCACGATCGACTTCACGTACAGCTTCGGCGCCGACGAGGAGGCGATGCGCAGCTCGATCGAGTCGGTGGCCGGCTTCGGGCTCGACGAGCTCGTCACGATCGACGAGGCCCGCTGGGCCGAGCTGGTGGCGCCGGTGGCCCCGATCGTGATCGACAACCCCGACGACCTGGAGGGCTTCCCCATCGGCCGCCTCGAGCTGACCCCAGCGCAGGTCGGTCCGTACCTGGCCGCACGAGCCGAGGGGGAGAGCGACCTGTCCCGCCTCGCCCGCCACGAGGTGGTGTGGGAGGCCTGGCTGGCGCAGGTCGGCACCACCGGTGAGGTGCCGGGCGAGCTGGCCACCGGCCTGGGCCGGTTCGTGCGGGGCCTGGCCGCCGGTCCCCACGTGGTGCGCACGCTCCCCACCACCGAGCTCGTCCGCGAGGACGGCTGGTTCGACTACCGGGTGGACGAGGCCGCCCGGGCCCGGGTGGTCACCGAGCTCGTGCCCTACCCGCGGGGCACGGCGAGCGCGCCCCGCACCCTCGTGCGCCTGCTCGACGGCACTGGCGACCAGGGGCACGTGCCCCGCATCGCCCCCACCGTGGTGGGCGCCGACGCGTCGATCGTGGTCGTCGGCAACGCAGACCACTTCGACTACGACACCACCCAGATCCGCTACCACCGGCCCGAGCACCGGCGGGCCGCCGAGCGGCTCCAGGAGGCCCTCGGCGCCGGCGAGGTGATCGAGGACGTTCGACCGATCGACTCGTTCGATGTAACGATCGTGCTGGGAACCGACCTGTGAGGAGCGCGCCCTGACCCACGAACCCCGAGCCACCACCCTCGACGACCCCCGCGACTGGGCCGTCGTCGCCGCCCGGGCCGCCGACGCCAAGCAGGCCTCCGACGTCGTGGTCCTCGAGGTGGGGGAGGTGCTGGCGCTGTGCGAGTGGTTCGTGATCGCGAGCGGCAGCAACGACCGCCAGGTCTGGTCGATCACCGAGGAGGTGGAGAAGCAGCTCCACGAGGCGGGCGGGCCCAAGCCGACCCGCATCGAGGGGCTGGACGACCGCCAGTGGGTCCTCATGGACTACGGCGACGTCGTCGTCCACGTGTTCCTGCAGGAGGCCCGGGAGTTCTACGACCTCGAGCGCCTCTGGGCCGACGTCCCCCGGCTCGACTGGGACGACCCCGCCGCCTGACACCCGCCTCCCGCGGCGAAAACGCCGGAGGCCCGCCGTGCGGCGGGCCTCCCCGGGTGGAGCTAAGGAGAATCGAACTCCTGACCTCTTCCATGCCATGGAAGCGCTCTACCAACTGAGCTATAGCCCCGTGGGAGCGGTCACTGTACCGGACCGCTCGGCGCCGTCGCCAACTCCGATCGGGATCAGCCGACGACGAAGTTGACGAGCTTGTCGGGCACGGCGATGGCCTTGCGGACCGTCTTGCCCTCCAGCAGGGGGGCGACCTTCGGGTCGGCCTTGGCTGCCTCGATCATCGCGTCCTGGTCGAGCCCGGCGGCGATGTCGATTCGGGTCTTGACCTTGCCGTTGACCTGCACCGGGATCTCGATGGAGTCGACGGTGAGCAGCGCCGGGTCGGCCTCCGGGAACCGCTCCCAGGCCAGCGACCGCTCGTGGCCGAGCCGGGACCACAGCTCCTCCGCGGCGTGCGGGGCCAGCGGGGCGAGCAGCAGCACGAGCGGCTCGGCCACCTCCCGGGGGACGTCGCCGTCGGGGTAGCGGTTCGTGAGGTGGTTGTTGAGCTCGGTGATCCGGGCGATCGACACGTTGAACCGCAGGCTCTCCATGCCCTCGCGCACGGCGTGGATCGTGCGGTGCAGCAGCCGGCGGGTCTCGTCGTCGGCCTCGACGTCGGCCACCCGCAGCGCGCCGGTCTCTTCGTCGAGGACGTTGCGCCAGATCCGCTGCAGGAGCCGGAACACCCCCACGACGGCCTTGGTGTCCCACGGGCGGCTCTGGTCCAGCGGCCCCGTGAACATCTCGTAGAGGCGGAGCGTGTCGGCCCCGTACTCCTCGTACATCTCGTCGGGCGTGACCGAGTTCTTCAGCGACTTGCCCATCTTCCCGAACTCGCGGAAGACCTCCTCGTCGCCGTGGAAGAACCGCCCGTCGCGCTCGACGACCTCGCTGGCCTCCCGGTAGAAGCCGCGGGCGTCCTTGTAGGCGGCGGCCTGCACCATGCCCTGGTTGAACAGGCGCCGGAACGGCTCCTTCGAGGACAGGTGGCCCAGGTCGTAGAGCACCTTGTGCCAGAACCGGGCGTAGAGCAGGTGCAGCACGGCGTGCTCGACGCCGCCGACGTAGAGGTCGACGCCGCCGCAGTCGCCGTCGAACTGCGGGCCCATCCAGTACCACTCCACCTCGGGGTCGACGAAGCGCTCGTCGTTGGTGGGGTCGAGGTAGCGCAGCTCGTACCAGCACGACCCCGCCCACTGGGGCATCGTGTTCAGCTCCCGGCGGTACGTCTTCGGGCCGTCCCCCAGGTCGAGGGTGACCTCCACCCAGTCGGTGGCCCGGCCGAGCGGCGGCTCCGGCTCCGAGGTCATGTCGTCCTCGGGGAACGTGCGTGGCGTGTAGTCGTCGATCTCGGGCAGCAGCACCGGCAGCTCGGACTCGGGCAGCGCCACGGGCAGGCCGTGCTCGTCGTAGACGATCGGGAACGGCTCGCCCCAGTACCGCTGGCGGGAGAACAGCCAGTCCCGCAGCTTGTAGCTGACCGTGCCCCGGCCCAGGCCCTTGCCCTCCAGCCAGGTCGTGATCGCGGCCTTGGCCTCGTCGACGGCCAGCCCGTCCAGGCTCACCTCGTCGTTGGCGCTGTTCACGCCGACGCCGTCGCCCGACCACGCCTCCTCCCAGGCCTCGGCGTCGTCGGCCCAGCCCTCCGGCGGGGTGACCACGGCCCGGATCGGCAGCCCGAAGGCCCGGGCGAACTCGAAGTCCCGCTGGTCGTGCGCGGGGACGGCCATGATCGCCCCGGTGCCGTAGCCCATCAGCACGTAGTCGGCGATGAACACCGGGATGGACTCGCCGTTCACCGGGTTGGTGGCGTACGCCCCCACGAACACGCCGGTCTTCTCCCGGTCGTCGGCCTGGCGGTCGAGCTCGCTCTTGCGGGCCGCCTGGGTGCGGTACGCCGCCACCGCCTCGGCCGGCGTGGTGGCGCCGCCCGTCCAGCGGGGGTCCACCCCCTCGGGCCAGGCGTCGGCCACCAGCTCGTCGACCAGCGGGTGCTCGGGGGCCAGCACCATGTAGGTGGCGCCGAAGAGCGTGTCGGGCCGGGTGGTGAACACCGAGATCGGCTCGGACGCGCCGGTGGGGAACCGCACCTCGGCGCCCTCGCTGCGGCCGATCCAGTTCCGCTGCATCAGCTTGATCGACTCGGACCAGTCGAGCAGGTCCAGGTCCCGCAGCAGGCGGTCGGCGTAGGCGGTGATCCGCATCATCCACTGCTTGAGCGGCCGGCGGAACACCGGGAAGTTGCCCCGCTCGGAGCGGCCGTCGGCGGTGACCTCCTCGTTGGCCAGCACCGTGCCCAGGCCGGGGCACCAGTTCACCGGGGCCTCGTGCAGGTAGGCGAGGCGGTGGGCGTCGACCACCTGGCGGCGCTCGAGCTCGTCCAGCTCGGCCCACGGGCGGCCGAACGGGTTGGTGCCCGGGTCCGGCTCGCGGGTGCCGGCGTCCAGCTCGGCGATCAGCTCGTCGATGTGGCGGGCCCGGTCGGCGTCGGTGTCGTACCAGGCGTTGTAGATCTGCAGGAAGATCCACTGGGTCCACCGGTAGAACTCGACGTCGGTGGTGGCCACGGACCGGCGGGGGTCGTGGGCCAGGCCCAGGCGCCGCAGCTGGCGGCGCATGTTGGCGATGTTGGCCTCGGTGGTGACCCGCGGGTGCTGGCCGGTCTGCACCGCGTACTGCTCGGCGGGCAGGCCGAACGCGTCGTAGCCCATGGCGTGCATCACGTTGTGGCCCGTCATCCGCTTGTAGCGGGCGTACACGTCGGTGCCGATGTAGCCGAGCGGGTGGCCCACGTGGAGCCCGGCCCCCGAGGGGTACGGGAACATGTCGAGCACGTAGAGCTTCGGCAGGTCGGCCACCCGGTCGAAGCCCTCGGACAGCGCCCCGGTGGGGTTCGGCGCGAGGAAGGTCCCCTCGGCCTCCCAGCGGTCCTGCCACTTCGCCTCGATCTCCTCGGCGAGGGCGGCCGTGTAGCGGTGCGGGGGGATGCGTGCGTCGCTGGAGCCCTGGTGCTCCGGGTGCTGGTCGGCCATGGGGGCTGACGGTAGCGGCCGCTCCGCAGCCGCCCCGAACCGGATCGGCCCGCCACCGCGGGCGGCAGCCGCACCACCGGTTGCGATCGTGTAACGGGCGCGCCGGACCGGCGGTCGGACCCGCCGTGCTGACCCTCACCCAACGGATCGAGGCCGGTGCCGCCCGCGGCCACGGCCTCACCTTCGTCGTGGGCGGCGACCACGTCACCGTCCCCTACGCCCAGCTCCACGAGGAGGCCCAGGCCTACGCCGCCAACCTCCAGGCGCTCGGGATCGCCCCCGGGGACCACGTGGCGCTGCTCGGCCCCACCTCCCGCGAGCTCGTCACCGCCATCCAGGGCATCTGGCTGGCCGGGGCCACGATCGTGGTCCTGCCGCTGCCGATGCGGATGGCCTCGATCGAGGAGTTCGTGGCCGCCACCCGCCGCCGGATCGCCAACGCCGACGTGAAGCTCGTGCTGGTCGATCCCGAGCTGGCCCCGTTCATCGAGGCCCAGCCCGACGACCCGCCGATGCTCGGCTGGGACGCCCTCTCCGGCCCCGGCCGGGCCACGGCCTCCGCCTGGGAGCGCCCGGCCGACGACCCGAGCCGGCTGGCCATCCTCCAGTTCACGAGCGGCTCCACCTCGGACCCGAAGGGCGTCATGCTCCCGCACCACACGGTGGGCGCGAACCTGGACGCGATCTGCGAGGCCACCTCGCTCGACCCCGACGACGACGTGCTCGTGTCGTGGCTGCCGCTCTACCACGACATGGGCCTCGTCGGGCTCCTCACGCTGCCGATGACGACCGGCACCCGCCTCGTCCTCGGCGCGCCGACGGACTTCATGGCCGCCCCCAGCCGCTGGATGGAGTGGGCGTCCACCTACGGCGGCACCGCCACCGCGGGCCCGAACTTCTCCTACGTGCTCGCCACCCGGGCCCTGAAGCGAGCCGGCGAGCGCCTCGACCTGTCCCGCATGCGGATCGCCCTGAACGGCGCCGAGCCGGTCGACCCGGCCACGGTCAGCGCGTTCATCGAGGCCGGCGCCCCGCACGGGCTGCGGCCGGGTGCCGTGTTCCCCGCCTTCGGGATGGCCGAGGTGGCCATCGCCGGCACGTTCCCCGAGCCGATGTCGGGCCTGCGCACCGACCCGGTCGACCGCCGGGTCCTGGAGACCGAGCGCTACGCGGCGCCGGTCGAGCCCGACGCCGACGGGGTGCGCCACCTCGCCGTGCTCGGCCGGCCCGTGCCGGGGCTCGAGATCCGGGTCGTGGACCCGGCCACCGGCTCGGTGCTGAGGGACCGCGAGGTGGGAGAGCTCGAGATCCGCGGCACCTCGGTCACGCCCGGCTACTACAAGCGCCCCGAGGCCAACGCCGACCTGTTCCACGACGGCTGGCTGCGCACCGGCGACCTCGCCTACCTCGTGGACGGCGAGATGGTGATGTGCGGCCGCATCAAGGACCTCATCATCGTCGGCGGCCGCAACGTCTACCCCGAGGACGTCGAGCGGGCCCTCAACGACGTCGACGGCGTCCGGGCCGGCAACGTCATCGCCTTCGGCATCGAGGAGCGGGGCAAGG
>DATGRC010000219.1:0-10400 GCA_035303865.1 Acidimicrobiales bacterium | reverse complement strand
GACGTGTCGAGGTTGTGGTTGTAGAAGTCCAGCCCCGCCTCGGCCAGCCGCCGCGACTGCGCCGGCGTGAGCATCCCGAGCGTCACGCAGGTCTCCATCCCGAGGTCGGCCACGGCCCGCACGGCCTCGGCCACCTGCTCCACCTGGCGGTCGTTCGGCGCCCGCCACGCCGCGCCCATGCAGAAGCGGGTGGCGCCGCTGGCCTGGGCGTTGCGGGCGGCGGCCACGATCTCCTCCGTCGGCAGCAGCCGCTCGGGCTGCAGGCCCGTGTCGTGGTGCGCCGACTGCGGGCAGTACGCGCAATCCTCCGGGCAGGCGCCGGTCTTCACCGACAGGAGGATGGCGGCCTCCACCACCTGCGGGTCGAAGCGCCGCCGGTGGACGGCGTGGGCCTCGAAGAGCAGGTCGTGGAAGGGACGGGCCATGAGCGCCTCGGCCTCGGCCACCGTCCAGTCGTGTCGGATCTCCATGGCGGACCAGGGTGCTCGTCGGGGGCCGCGCGAAGCCAGACGGCGAGTGGCGGCCGCGGCGGGCCCCCTGCCAACGTGGCCCCGTGCCCGCCCCCCGCCCCGACGCCGTCGCCGCCGGCTGGTCCGGCTGGGTCGACGACGAGCTGGCGGCGCTGCGGGCCCAGGGTCGGTGGCGGGAGCACCGGCGCCTCGACGCCCGGGGGCCGACCGGCGTGCTCGACGGCCGCCCGGTGACCACGTTCGCCGCCAACGACTACCTCGGCCTGTCCGCCCACCCTGCGGTGGTGGCCGCCGCCCAGGAGGCGGCGGAGCGGTGGGGGACCGGCGCCACGGCGTCGCGCCTCGTCGTCGGCAACCGCCCGGTGCACGACGACCTCGAGGAGGCGCTGGCCGAGTGGAAGGGCACGGAGGCGGCGCTCGTGCTGCCCACCGGCTACCAGGCCAACCTCGGCGTGCTGGCCACCCTCGCCGACCGCCAGGTCAGCGCGATCTCCGACGAGCTCAACCACGCCTCGATCATCGACGGGCTCCGCCTCGGTCGGACCCGGGTGGCGGTGAGCCGCCACAACGACGTCGACCACGTCCGCGCCCTGCTCGCCCGCGCCGAGGGCCGGCGCCTCGTGGTGACCGACACCGTGTTCTCGATGGACGGCGACGTGGCCCCTGTCGACGACCTCGCGGCGGCGTGCGCCGAGCACGGCGCGCTGCTCGTCCTCGACGAGGCCCACGCCGTGCTCGGTCCCGACGTCTCCGTCCGCCCCGACGTCGACGTGCTGCGCGTCGGCACCCTGTCGAAGGCGCTCGGCGCGCTCGGCGGGTTCGTGGCCGGGCCCCGCCGCTACGTGGACCTGCTCCGCAACCGGGCCCGCTCCCACATCTTCACCACCGGGCTCAGCCCGGTCGACGCGGCCGCCGCGCTGGCGGCGCTCACGGTGGCCCGCAGCGAAGCGGGCGCGGCGCTCGTCGCCCGGCTGCGGGGCCACGTCGACCGGCTCCGCCCGGGCCACCCGAGCCCGATCCTGCCCGTTGTGGTGGGGGAGGAGGCGGCGGCGCTCGAGGCGTCCGACGCCCTCCTCGACCGGGGGCTCCTCGTCCCGGCCATCCGGCCCCCCACCGTCCCGCCCGGCACCTCGCGCCTGCGCATCGCCCTGTCGGCCGCCCACACCGACGCCGACGTCGACGCGCTGGGCCGGGCGCTGGCCGAGCTGGGCCTGGCCCCGTGACCGCGGCTCGCCCCGCCGCCCTCGCCGTCGTGCTCGGCACCGGCACCGACGTGGGCAAGACCTGGGTGGCCTGCCGGGTGGCCGAGGCGCTGCGGGCTCGCGGCGTCACCGTGGCGGCCTGGAAGCCGGCCCAGTCCTGGGATCCCGACCAGCGCGCCGCCGGCGCCGCCACCGACGCCGAGCTGCTCGCCGCGGCCACCGGTCAGCGGCCCGACGAGGTCTGCCCGCCGCATCGCTCCTACCCCCTCGCCCTCGCCCCGCCGATGGCCGCCGACCGGCTCGGCCGCCCGCCGCTCGCGCTGGCCGACCTGCTGGCCGAGCCGGCCTGGCCGGCCGGCGCGCAGGTGGGGCTCGTCGAGGCCGCCGGTGGGGCGCGCTCGCCGCTGGCCCACGACGCCGACGGCGTCGACCTCGCCCGCTCGGTCGGCCCCGACCTCGTCGTCCTCGTGGCCGATGCCGGCCTCGGCACGATCCACGCGGTGCGCTCGGCGCTCGACGGCCTCGGTGGGCTGCCGGTCGTCGTCGCCCTCAACCGCTACGACGGTGCCGACGCCCTCCACCGGGCCAACCGCACGTGGCTGGCCGAGCGCGACGGCCTCGACGTCGTCACGGACCCGGTCGAGCTCGCCGCCCGCCTGGCGGGCTGACGTCGGCGCCGGCCGCCGTCGACCCTGCGGGGCGCGCCGCCTCGGTCGGTCGGTGCGGGTCGGGGTCCGGTCAGGCCGCCGCGGCCGGCGCCGACCGCCGACCCCGCGCCGGCGACCGTCGCCGGTCCGAGCGCCGGCGGGCCCGCTCGGCCCGCTCGAGGAGCGCCAGCACCTGCTCCTCGAGCTCCTCGATCTCCTCCACGTCGTCGAGGTCGTCGAGCACCTCCTCCTGCTCGAAGGCGTCGATCACCCGAGGGTCGATGTAGGAGGAGCGGGCGACGGCCGGGGTGTTGCCGAGGTGGCGAGCCACGTCCTTGGCCACCTGCACCACCGCCCGCCGGCGGGCGGTCTCGGTGTCGGCGTCGTCCACGTCGGCCAGGCCGACGGCCGCGAGCACGGTGGCGGCCCAGGTGCGGAAGTCCTTGGCCGTGAACTCGGCGCCGAGGTGCGCCTGCAGGTACTCGTTGATGTCGGCCGAGCGCACGTCCACCCACCGGCCCCGCTCGTCCCGGTAGGCGAGCAGCTCGGTCTCGGGGCTGCTGCGCCGGCGCCGCAGCCGGGTCAGCACCTCGACCACCTCGGGGTCGGCGGTCTGGCAGCGTCGGTGCTGGCCGCTCTTGGCGTCGTAGTCGAAGTGCACGGCGTCGCCGCGGATCCGCACGTGGCGCTTCTGCAGGGTGGTCAGCCCGTAGGAGCCGTTCTCCTCGGCGTAGGCCTCGCCTCCGGTGCGGAAGAACCCCATCTCGAGGAGCCGCACCGCGCAGGCCAGCACCCGCTCCCGCGGCATCCCGTCGAGGGCGAGGTCGGCGTCCACCCGCTCCCGCAGCTCGGGCAGCCGGCGGGCGAAGCGCATCACCCGCTCGTGCTTCTCCCGGGCCCGCTTCTCCTGCCAGCGGGTGTGGTACCGGTACTGGCGCCGGCCCTTGTCGTCGGTCCCCGTGGCCTGGATGTGGCCGAGCGGGTCCGAGCAGATCCACACGTCGGTCCACGCCGGCGGGATGGCGAGGTCGCGGATCCGGGCCAGGGTGTCCTCGTCGTCGATCCGGTCCCCGTCGGCGTCCACGTAGTAGAAGCCCCGGCCGGCGCCCTTGCGGGCGATGCCGGGGCCGTTGCAGTCGATCTCTCGCAGGCTGGTCGCTCCCATCGCCGCCACCCCTACCCCGGGGCGGTCGCCGCGAGCCCTGGCCCGCTCGACCGGGGTCGGCCGGTTGCCCGCCGCGGCGCGCGGGTAGGGGACCGCGCATCGGACCAGACGCCGGCGAGGGCCGTCGGCCCGAGAGGAGCCACCGTGACCGATCCCAGCTTCATCCCCGTCGAGGACCGCCACCTGCTCGCCGTCTTCCCCGACCGCGACCACGCCCAGGGCGCCCGCACCGCCCTGCTCGACGCCGGGGTCGCCGAGGAGGCCATCCAGCTGGGCGGCCACGACGACACCGTCAGCTCCCTGCGAGCGGAGCAGCACGACGAGCTCACCCGGGCCTGGGTCGTGCCGCAGGCGTCGGCCATCTACCCGGGCAGCTCGCTGCGCAGCATGGTCATCACCGCGGTCATCGCCGTGGCCGTGGTCGTTCCCGTGGCGCTGCTGCTGGCGCTCGTGGACTTCGGGTTCACCTATCCGGTGCGGGCCGTGATCTTCGGCCTCGTGGGCCTGGCCATGGCCTTCGCCATCGCCCTGGTGGCCGGCCCGCCGGCCGGCGCCGATCGGCCCGCGTCGCCGCCTGACGCCACGCAGGGCGTCACCCTGCGGGTGGCCGCCGACCGAGCCGAGCTGCGCGACCTGCTGCACCAGCACCACCCGATCCGGGTCGATGAGGTCACCCGGGACGGCCACCCGATCGACACCGTCGAGCGGGCCCGGCCGGACAGCACGGCCGAGACCCTGAAGGACATGGCCGCCAACGTCGAGGGCGACGACTACCACCCCCAGCGCTGACCGCGCGGGCCCGAACCGAGGAGGAACGATGCCAGGCCGCGAGCACGGACCGTCCGTCAAGGACCCGGAGCAGTACGAGGCCCTCCGCGACGAGGGCATGAGCAAGAAGAAGGCGGCTCGGATCTCCAACGCCTCCGCCGAGGAGGGCCGCAGCACGGTCGGCCGCCGCGGCGGCAAGGGCGAGGCCTACGAGGACCGTACCAAGGACGAGCTGCTCGACCGCGCCCGCGAGGTCGGCATCGAGGGCCGCTCGACGATGACCAAGTCCCAGCTCATCGACGCCCTCCGCCACCACTGACCCGCCGTGGTCACGGCGCGAGGGTGCGGAGCGCCTCCTGGTCGGGGGTGAAGGGGGCGCCGGGGGTGAGCGCCTGGATGCAGACGTGGTCGGCGCCGGCGTCGAGGTGCTCCTGCACCCGCGCCCGCACCGTCGCCTCGTCGCCCCAGGCCACCACCGCATCGAGGAACTCGGGGTCGTGGCCGTCGATCTGCTCCTCGGTGAACCCGAGGCGCAGCCAGCTGTTCCGGTAGTTCGGCAGCGTGATGTAGACGGCGAGCACGCCCACCGCCGTCTCCCGGGCCAGCGCGGCGTCCTCGGTCAGCACGACCTTCTGCTCGACGCACAGCAGCTTGTCCGGGCCGAGCGCGGCCCGCGCCTGCTCGGTGTGGGCCGGGGTGGTGAAGTACGGGTGGGCCCCGTCGGCGCTGGTCGCCGCCAGCTCGAGCATCTTCGGGCCGAGCGCGGCGAGCAGGCGCGGGACCGGGACCTCTGACGCACGGGCCATGTACGGCGATGCGTCCATCCCCTCGAGGTAGGTCTGCATCGTCGACAGCGGCTTGTCGTAGCGGAGCTGGCGGAGGCCCTCGACCATCGGGGCGTGGCTGACGCCCATCCCGAGGATGAACCGGTCGCCGGTCTGCTCGGCCAGCGCGTTGGCGGCCTGGATCATCGCGCCGGGGTGGCGGTGGTGGATGTTGGCGATCCCGGTGGCGAACACGAGCGAGGTGGTGTGGTCGGCCAGGTGGGCGATGTGCACGAACGGATCGCGGCCCATCGTCTCGGGCAGCCAGAGGGCGCCGTAGCCGACCTCCTCGACGAGCCGGGCGAAGGCCACCGCCTCCGCGCTCGTCATGCCGTCGGTGGGGGCCCAGACGCCGAAGCGTCCGATCCGCTCGCGCCAGTCGGTCATCGTTCCTCCAGTGGGTGTGGGGGCGGTGGGGTCACGAGGCGGGCGCCGGCTGGGGGCCGCGCAGCAGCCGCCCGGGGCGCTCGCCGGTGGGCTCGCCGTCGCGGAAGGTGGGGACCCCGGACTTCACGGTCCAGCGGTAGCCGTAGGCGTCCTGCACGAGGCGGCGCCCGCCGGCCGGCAGGTCGTGGGCGATGCGGGGCGGCGCGCAGCCGAGCGCGTCGAGGTCGATCACGTTGAGGTCGGCGACGTGGCCGGGGGCGAGGAGCCCGCGGTCGAGCCAGCCGACGTGGGCGGCGGTGCGCCGGGTGAGGTGGTGCACGACCTGCTCGATCGGCAGGCGCTGGTCCTCGCGCCGGTCCCGGGCCCAGACGGTGAGGAACGACGTGGTGGTGCTGGCGTCGCTGATGGCGCCGCAGTGGGCGCCGGCATCGGAGAGCCCGAACAGCGCCAGGGGCGAGCTGATCATCTCGTGGATGTCGTCGAAGTCCCCGTGGGCGAAGTTGAACAGCGGCAGGTAGAGCAGCTGGCGGCCGTCGCGCTGGAGGAGCACGTCGTACACCAGGTCCGCCGGGTCGACCCCACGGCGCCGAGCCTCGGCCCCCAGGCTCTTCGAGGCGTCCAGCTCGTAGTCCACGGGGTCGGCCATCTCGAAGGCCACGTCGAAGCCGTTGACGATCTGGCGGAAGATCCCCTCGGGGAGCGTCGCCACCATCTGCGCGTGCTCGGCCAGGATCCGCCGCTTGCGCTCCGGGTCCCGCAGGGCGGCCACCCGCTCGCCGAGGGGCAGCTCGGCGATCTCGGTGAACGAGGCGCAGAAGAGGAACGGGTTGGCCGTGGCCTCGAGCCCGAGCAGCACGCCGATCGGTCGGGGCGCCACCTGCGCCCGGACGTCGAGCCCGTCGGCTCGCCAGCGCTCGACGGCGGCGAACAGGTCCCGCCACCGCTCGGGGGCGTGGTACGCCTGCTGCACGGTGAAGCTGAGCGGCCGGCCCGACGTGCGGGCCAGCGCCTCGAGCAGGGCCAGCTCCCGGCGGGCGAAGTCGTCGTCGGTGGTCTGGTAGGCGTCGGAGATCAGCTGCACCACCCCGGTGCCGGCCTTGGCCATGGCGTCGGCGATGGCGAGCAGCTCGGCCTCGCCGGCCTGCAGGGTGCCGATGTTGGCGCCCTGGCTGGTGCGGTGGACCTCGGTGCGGGAGGTGGCGAAGCCGATCGCCCCCGCCGCGAGGGCCTCGCTGACGAGCCGGGCCATCTCGGCCACCTCGCCCTCGGTGGGGTGCTCGAGGTGGTCGGCGCCGCGGTCGCCCATCACGTAGGTGCGCAGCGCGGCGTGGGGCACGTGGGCGCCGACGTCGATCGTGCGGGGCAGCCGCTCGAGCACGTCGAGGTACTCCGGGAACGACTCCCAGCCCCACGTGAGGCCCTCGGCCAGCGCGGTGCCGGGGATGTCCTCGACCCCCTCGAGCAGGCTGATCAGCCAGTCGTGGCGGTCGGGCCGGGCCGGTGCGAAGCCCACCCCGCAGTTCCCCATGGCGACGGTGGTGACGCCGTGCTGGGACGACGGGCGCAGCTCCGGATCCCAGGTGGCCTGCCCGTCGAAGTGGGTGTGGATGTCGACGAACCCGGGGGTGACGAGCAGCCCGTCGGCGTCGAGCTCGCGGCGAGCGGTGCCGTCGACCCGGCCGACCTCGACGACGACGCCGTCGCGCACCGCCACGTCGGCGGTGCGCGGTGGGGCGCCGCTGCCGTCCACCACGGTGCCGCCGCGCACCACCAGATCGAAGTCGCTCATCCCGTGATCCCCCTGGGCGTCGTCCTGCCTGACGTTCTAGCGCCCGGCCCCCCGGTCGCCACCACCGGCGGGCGTCAGGTGATGCGCCGCTCGCGCTCGCGGCGCTCGGCCAGCCGGGCGGCGTACGCGGCGGCCTCGGTGCGGCGCTTCATCCCGAGCTTGGCGAACATGTTGGACACGTAGTTCTTGACCGTCTTCTCGGCCAGGTAGAGGCGCTCGCCGATCTGGCGGTTGGTCAGGCCCTCGGCGATGAGCGCCAGGATGCGGCGCTCCTGGTCGGTCAGGGAGGCCAGCTCATCGTCCTCGTCGCGGCGGCGGAGCCGCTCCAGCACCCGGGTGGTGACCTGCGGGTCGAGGAGCGACTCGCCGGCGGCCACCCGGCGGATGCCCTCGACGAGGTCGCTGCCCCGCACCTGCTTGAGGAGGTACCCCGCGGCGCCGGCCATGATCGACGCGTAGACGGCCTCGTCGTCGGAGAACGACGTGAGCATGATGCAGGCGATCTCGGGGTGCTTCGAGCGGATCTCGCGGCACACCTCCACGCCGTCTCCGTCCGGCAGGCGGACGTCGAGCACGGCGACATCGGGCGACGTGGCCGGGATGCGCCCGTAGGCCTCCTCAGCCGTGCCGGCCTCACCGACGACGACGATGTCGTCCTCCGCCTCGAGCAGCTCGCGCAGCCCGCGCCGCACGATCTCGTGGTCGTCGAGGAGGAACACCCGAGTGGCCATGGGCCCCAGTCTGCCCCGCGCGAGGCCGTCGGGTCCGACCTGGGCCGGCCCGCCTACGATCGGCGCGATGAGCGCCGAGGTGCGGAGGACCCGCCTGCAGCAGCTGATGGAGGGGGTCCGAGCGATCGGGTCCGGCATCGAGCTGCCCGCCATGCTCCGCCGCATCGTCCACGCCGCCACCGAGCTGGTCGACGCCAAGTACGGCGCGCTCGGGGTGCTCGACGACTCCCGCAGCTGGCTGTCGCAGTTCATCACGGTCGGCATCGACGACGAGGGCCGGGCCGAGATCGGCGAGCTGCCCCACGGCCACGGCATCCTCGGCCTGCTGATCGTCGACGCCAAGCCGCTGCGCCTACCCGACATCACGCTGCACCCCGACAGCTTCGGCTTCCCGCCGGGGCACCCGGTGATGACCTCGTTCCTCGGCGTGCCGATCCTGGTGCGCGGCGAGGTCTTCGGGAACCTCTACCTGACCGACAAGCGCAACGGGGAGCAGTTCACCGACGAGGACGAGGATCTCGTCGTGGCCCTCGCCGGCGCGGCCGGCGTGGCGATCGAGAACGCCCGGCTCCACACCCGGCTGCGGGAGATGGCGCTCGTCGAGGACCGGGAGCGCATCGCCCGGGACCTCCACGACACGGTCATCCAGCGGCTGTTCGCCACCGGCATGAGCCTGCAGGGCTGCATCCGGCTCGTGCACACCGACCCCGACGCGGCGGCGGCCCGCGTCGAGGCGGCGGTCGACGACCTCGACCTCACGGTGAAGCACATCCGCACCGCCATCTTCGGGCTCGAGTCGTCGCGGCTGTCGAGCACCGGCACCCGCACCCGGATCATCGACCTCGCCCACGACGCGGTGGACGCCCTCGGCTTCGAGCCCCGGGTGCTCATCGACGGCCCGGTGGACACGGCGCTCGACGAGCGGGTGGCCGACGAGCTCATCGCCACCCTGCGCGAGGCGCTGAGCAACGTGGCCCGCCACGCCCGCGCCTCCCACGTCGACGTGGCCGTGATCCTCGACGACGACGAGCTGTGCCTCACCGTCACCGACGACGGGGTCGGCCCGCCCGGCCCGGACACGAAGCGGGGCAAGGGCCTCGACAACATGGAGCGGCGGGCGGCCAAGCTCGGCGGCGAGCTGACGATCGGCGAGGCGCCCGGGGGCGGCACCGCGCTGCGGTGGCGGATCCCCCGCGAGCAGGACTGATCGCGGCCGAGCCCGGCTAGCGGGCGGGCAGGGCCCGGACGCCGGAGGGGATCCGGCGGCCCGTGATGATCTCCGTGGAGATGGCGACGATCCGGTCGGCCCGGTCCGGGGCCCAGTGGGGGATGCTCGACACCTCGATGCGGGTCAGCTCGTCGGGCTCGGTGACCTCTCGGGCCACGCCGGTGACGACGACGCTCCAGCCCGTGTGCCAGACCGGGTCGATGTCGTCCACCTCGAAGGCCACCACCGCGTTCTGGGTGGCGGCGTCGAGCTTGGTGCCGGCACCGGTGCGGAAGACGATCTGGTCGCCGACCAGGCGGAAGTTGACCGGCAGCACCGTGGGCAGGGCGCCAGCGGTGATGGCGATGCGGCCCAGCGTGGCGCTGGCCAGCAGTCGCAGGCAGTCCTCTCGTCGGAGGACCTCGAGGCCGTTGCGGTCGATCTCCACGGACCCCAGGGTGCCGTCGGCGGCCGACCGGTCAGTAGGGGCGAAGGTCCCTCATGCCAGGGTCTCCGCCGGCCGTCCGGCCCGGGTCCTGCGGCTCAGGCGAGCCCGAGGCGCTGCGCCGCCTCCCGCCGGAAGCGGACCGCCCGGGCCTCGGGCTCGGGGTCGAAGCGGGGGATGACCTTGGTGCCGAGCAGCTCCACGGACTCCTCGACGAGCTCGTAGGGCCAGGCGCTGCCGGTGGGGCCCATGATCAGCTGGTCGACGCCGATGGCCTCCCACTTCTCGAGCGCCTCGGCGCAGTCGTCGGGGGTGCCGACGATCGACGCGCCCTTGCGGAACCCGGCCTCGACCTCCTCGAGCGTGGGGTCGGGGATCTCCTGCGGCCAGTCCGGGATGCCCGGCGGCTTGGGGAAGGTGTCGAGGTACTTGAAGACCAGGCTCTGCTGCCGGCCGTTGCGGGACGTGGTCATGTGGCGGCGGGCGGCGTCGCCGTCCTCGAGGCACATGAAGCTGGTGGCGATGGCGACGTTGTCGTTCACGTAGTCGCCCACCGGCTCGGCGTCGGCCACCGCCTCCTTGTAGATCTCGACGAGCGGGCGCATCTTCTCCGGTGAGCCGCCGGTGAAGCAGATGACGCCGAGGCCGAGTCGCCCCGCCTTCTCGAACGTGTCCGGGTTCCCGGCCGCCACCCACATGGGCGGGTGGGGCTTCACGTACGGCTTGGGCAGCACGTTGCGCTCGGGCATCGAGAAGAAGCGGCCC
>DATGRC010000218.1:0-5383 GCA_035303865.1 Acidimicrobiales bacterium | reverse complement strand
TCGCCATGGGTGCCCCCCCGGAACTGGCTGTTCTGTGCGGTCCAGTGGAGGACATTCCCCGCAGATCGTCAAGCAACCCTCGAACCGGGGTGCAGATCAACCAGCGCAGGCGCCGATCTGCTAGACATCCTGCCCATGCTGCCCAGCGGAATCGACGCCCTCGACGCCCGCCTGATCCAGGCGATGTGCGCGACCCCCCGGGCCGGGGTGATGGAGCTGGCCCGTCAGCTGGGCGTGGCCCGGGGAACCGTACAGGCTCGGCTCGAGAAGCTGCAGGAGCGGGGCGTCATCAGCGGCTTCGACCCCGACCTCGACCTCCAGGCGATGGGCTACGAGGTCCTGGCCTTCGTCACGCTCGAGATCGCCCAGGGTCGCCTCGACGACGTGATCGCCCACCTCGAGGGCATCCCCGAGGTGCTGGAGGCGCACGCCACCACCGGCCCCGGCGACCTGCACTGCCGGATCGTGGCCCGCACCAACGCCCACCTCCAGCAGGTCCTCGGCCGGGTGCTCGAGGTGCCCGGGATCGTCCGCACGGCCACCCAGATCGCCCTCACCGAGCAGATCCGCTTCCGGGTGCTCCCGCTGGTGGCCCAGGTGATCGACGACGCCGACCGCGACGACCGCCCCCGCCGCGCCCGCACCAGCGCCCGCTCGCGCCGCTGAGCCCACCGGGGTCCTCGAGAACCCCGTCCCGAGCGCCGGGCCGACGGCCGTATCGTCGCCGGGATGGACGAACCCCGCGGGCCGGCCGCCGAGCCGGTCCCCAGCGCCCCCACGCCCCCGCTGCGCCAGCTCTGGCGCCACGCCCGCCGCCACCGCCCCAAGGTGGTGCTGGCCGTGGTGCTGTCGATCCTCAACAAGGTCTGCGACGTCGCCCCGGAGCTGCTCATCGGCGCCGCCGTGGACGTGGTGGCCAACGAGCAGCAGTCCTTCGTCGGCCGGCTCTTCGGGATCGAGGACCGCTTCGACCAGCTGACCGCGCTCGCCGCCATCACCGTGGTGGTGTGGGTGCTCGAGTCGGTCAGCGACTACTTCGCCGACCTCACCTGGCGGAACCTGGCCCAGGCGATCGAGCACGACACCCGCATGGAGGCCTACGCCCACGTGCAGCAGCTCGAGGTGGCGTACTTCGAGGACACCAGCTCGGGCGGGCTCATGTCGGTGCTGAACGACGACGTGAACCAGCTCGAGCGGTTCCTCGACTTCGGGGCCAACGAGCTGATCCTGACGGCGGCCAACGTCGTGCTCGTGGGCGTGACCTTCTACCTGATCTCCCCGCAGCTGACGCTGCTCGCGTTCCTGCCCATCCCGGTGATCGTGGCCGGGTCGCTGCGCTACCAGCGCACGCTGGAGCGGCGCTACGACGCGGTGCGGGCGGCGGCCGGACGCATCGCCGGCACCCTGAGCAACAACCTCGGGGGGATCGCCACGATCAAGGCGTTCACGGCGGAGGACCGTGAGGTCGAGCGGGTCGCCGTCGACAGCCGGGCCTACGCCGACGCCAACGCGGACGCGATCCGCTACTCGAGCGCGTTCATCCCCCTCATCCGCATGGCGATCCTGGCCGGCTTCACGATGACCCTCGTCGTCGGCGGTCGGGCCACGATCGACGGGAACCTCGAGGTGGGCCTGTTCTCGGTGCTCGTGTTCATGACCCAGCGGCTGCTGTGGCCGCTCACCCGCCTGGGCGAGGTCCTCGACCTCTACCAGCGGGCCATGGCGTCGTGCCGGCGGATCTTCGGGCTGCTCGAGATCGAGCCGCGGATCCAGCCCGGCACCCGGGACCTGTCCGAGCCGGTGCGGGGCGAGGTGCGGTTCGAGGACGTGTGGTTCGCGTACGGCGACGGCCAGCCGGTGCTGAAGGGCATCAGCCTCCACATCCCGGCCGGGCAGACCCACGCCATCGTCGGCGCCACCGGGGCGGGCAAGAGCACGATCGTGAAGCTGCTCCTGCGCCTCTACGAGCCGACGGCGGGGCGCATCACGCTCGACGGCGTGCCGATCGACGAGCTGACGTTCCGGTCGCTGCGGGGCGCGTTCGGGTTCGTGGCCCAGGACGTCTTCCTGTTCCAGGGCACGGTGCGGGAGAACCTGGCCTACGGGCGCCCGGACGCCACCGACGAGGAGATCGTGGCCGCGGCGCGCCTGGCCGAAGCCGACACCTTCATCCGGGCGCTCCCTCAGGGGTACGACACGATCGTCGGGGAGCGGGGCCAGAAGCTCTCCGGCGGGCAGCGCCAGCGCCTGACGATCGCCCGGGCCATCGTGCGGGACCCGGCCGTGCTGCTCCTCGACGAGGCCACCTCAGCCGTCGACAACGAGACCGAGGCGGTGATCCAGCGCTCCCTCGACCACGTGTCGACCGACCGCACGACGATCGTGATCGCCCACCGGCTGTCGACGGTGCGCCACGCCGACCGCATCCACGTGCTCGAGGCGGGCCAGGTGATCGAGTCGGGCACCCACGACGAGCTCGTCGCCCAGGGTGGCCTCTACGCCGCGCTCTGGCGCGTCCAGACCGGTGAGGCGACCGCTGCCGACGCCCACCAGGTCCACGACTAGCGCGGCACCGCTGGGCGGCGCGCGTCGGCGCGACGGCGACGGCCACCCCCGGGGCGCGAGCAGCGTGCTCGGACCCCGGGGCTCGTGGCCGTCGGTCAGATCAGGTCAGGTCGCGGCGGGACCTACTTGACGGCGTCCTTGAAGGACTTGCCGACCTTGACCTTGGGCACCCGGGAGGCCGCGATCTGGATCGTCTCGCCGGTGGCGGGGTTGCGACCGGTGCGGGCGGCGCGCTCGCCGCGCTCGAAGGTGAGGAACCCCGGCAGGGACACCTTGCCCCCCGAGGCGACCTCGCTCGTGATGACGTCCTCGAGGGCGCCGAGCACCTCGTTGACCGCGGACTGGGACTGGCCGGTCTTCTCGGCGACGGCGCTGACGAGCTCTGCCTTGTTCATGGTCCCTCCTGAGGGGAGATGGGCGGCACGAACCACGCTAACGACGGGTCGGGCCGGCGCCGCGGATGCTGGGCGGAGGCGGACCGGTCGGGCCGGGTACCGTGCGGGCATGCGGTGCCCGGCCTGCCCCGACGTCACGCTCGCCGCGTCGGCCCGCGACGGCGTGACGATCCACCACTGCCCTCGCTGTCGGGGGGTGTGGCTCGATCGGCCGGACCTGGACTCGGTCATCGCCCGGGTGGTCGGCAGCGCCCGCCCGCACGCCTCGCAGCAGGAGCGCTTCGGCGACGGCCCCGAGCGCGACGAGCGCTTCGCGCGCCGCATGGCCTCCCCCCGCCACGACCGAGACGACGACGGCACCCGAGCGCGCGACCTCGACTGGGAGCAGGCGCGGCGGCAGCGCCGCAAGACCTACCTCGAGGAGCTCTTCGGGCTCAGCTGAGCGCGCTGGGATCGCTCAGCGGCGCCGGGGGCGTCCCGCCGGACGGCGGGCGACGACGACGTCGCGCTGGATCGCGTGGTCCACCCGGTGGGCGAAGGAGACGCCGTCGGGGACGGGCACGAGCTCGAACCCTGCGGTCTCGACGAGGCCCTCGAGCTCCTCCCGGGCCAGGGTGCGGAGGTTGAACGCGAGCGCCACCCCGGCACCCGGTCGCAGCAGCGCGTGCCACTCGGGGAGCGCCTCGGCGAGCAGCGGGCCCGGCCCCCGCCGGCGGCCGCCGCCCTGCCGGGCGCCGTGCTGCACCCCGTAGGGGAGGTCGCACACGAGCAGGTCGAAGGAGCGGTCCCGGAAGTGGGTGCGGGCCAGGCGGGTGTCGTCGTGGACGACGTCGGCCACCCGGTGGGTCGAGCGGTCCTTGGTGGCGCCGTAGGTCACGGTGATGCGGTGGGCCGGCCGGTCTCGGCCCTTGCGCAGCTTGGCTTGCTCGAGCCGGTGCTTGAACCGGTGGTCCTTCAGCCAGGTGAGCAGGAACACCGTGTAGTGCTCGACCGCCTTCTGGTCGACCTCGATGCCGGCCGCGTCGAGGCCGTACACGGCGGCCCGGTTGAGCGTGGTGCCCCGCCCGCAGGCCGGGTCGAGCAGGTTCAGGCGCGTCCCCTGCAGCAGCGCGGGCAGGTGGCCGCCCGCGGCGAGCGCGAGGTTCACGAGGAGGTGGGTGAACGCCTCGTTGGTCTTGCCCTGGTACCGCTGGATCGTGGTGATGTCGTCGTCGACCACGGCGAGGGGCGTGACCGGCAGCGGGCGCAGCAGCGACCCCTCCACGGCGAACAGGGCGTGGAGCGACGAGAGGTTCGAGAGCACGGCGAGGGCCTCGTCGGACAGCGCCTCGTCGTGGTCGAGGAGCAGGTACGGGACGTTGCCCAGCTCGGTGCGCTCGACACCGAGCCCGAGGTGCAGGACCTCCTGGTCGAGCAGCGCCAGCTCGGCGCGCCCGAGCTCCGGCGCGGCGTCGCCGTAGACGCGGTTGGCGTTGGCCTTCAGGAGGACGGCGGTCCGGGGCACGCCCCGGTTCTAGCGGCTCCGGGCGCGGCCTCGGTCAGGCGGTGCCGCGGGCGGCGATCCGGCGCAGCGGCGGCAGCGTGGGCGGCGGCTGCTGGCGGGGCGGGAGCGCGGCGAGCAGCTCGTGGGAGGCGGCTGCGATCTTCTCGACCGCCGCCTCGACGGCGGCCTCGGTGCGGGCGCTCGTCTTCTGCACCCCGCTGATCTTGCGGACGTACTGGCGGGCCGCCGCCTCGATCTCCTCGGCGGTGGCCGGCGGTTCGAGCCCCCGGAGGGTGGTGATGTTGCGGCACATGCCCGCGACGCTACGCCCGGCTCACAGCGCACGCGCCGCAAACTGGCGCACGGCGGTGCCGACCACCCAGTCGTGCCCGAAGCGCACCACCGGGCCGGCCAGGCGGGTGGCCAGCCGCAGGTGGCCGTTGCTCGGCGCGAGGGCCGACACGAGGCGCACCTGGCTGCCGTCGGACGCCGGTTCGACCGACAGCTCGGCCCACCCCTCGATGTCGCCGTGCACGTGCGCGGCCGCACGGACGGGGGCCTCCACGCGGTCGAGGTGGACGGTGAAGCTCACCGAGTACGGCAGCGGCGGCTGGACCGTGCACGCCCACTCCTCCTCGGCGGCGAGCGCCCGGCCGTTGAAGCGCCGGAGCCACGGCCACCACTGCGGGTACCGCTCGACCTGCGCCAGGTGGACCCACAGCGCGGCGGGTGGCGCCGGCAGGTCGAAGCGGCGGTCCGTGCGCACCAGCATCCCGACCATGTTCCACCGGCTCGCCGGGCCATGCCCGGCGGATGCCCGCGACCGTGGCACGATGCCGCCCATGCAGACCCGTCCTGAAGACGTCGGCCTGTCGAGCGAGCGCCTGCGCCGCGTCGACGCCGTGACGCACGACTACGTCGACCGGGGGAAGCTCCCGGG
>DATGRC010000217.1:0-11032 GCA_035303865.1 Acidimicrobiales bacterium | reverse complement strand
GACGCGGTCGGCCAGCATGACGAGCGCCGCCGCCACCCGCTGCTCGCTGGTGGCGGCGGCGAGGGCGTGGAGCTGGTCCTGCGCCTGCGCCAGGCGCTGCGCCATGACCCGCACGCCGGCGCGCGCCACGCTGGGGTGCTCGTCGAGGATCTCCTCGAAGGCGGCGGCGTCGAGGCTGAGGACGCACAGGGCGGTGAGCGCCCACACCGAGTCGGCGTAGGTCTCCGCGCCGAGGGACGGGAGGGCGCCGAAGAAGTCGCCGGGGCGGGCGATGTCGAGGAGCACCTCGGTGCCCTCGAGGGTGGGGCGCACGACCTTCGCGGTGCCGGAGGCCACCACGTAGACGTGGGTGGCGGGGTCGCCGGCGTGGAGCACCGCCGCCGCTGCGGGGTGGTCCTCCACTCGGCAGCGGCGGTCGATCTCGGCCAGCACGTCGTCGCTCAGGTCCTCGAAGAAGGGGACGCGAGCAAGGGCGGCACGACGGATGTCGAGGGTGCAGGACGCCGCGTCGACCTCCGGGAGGCTGAGGGGCGTGCGTCGCTGGGCCACGGGGCCGACCCTACCGACGGGCGCCGCCGGTCGGGCCGGAGGAGCCGCGCCGCGTTGAGGACCACGGCGACCACCGAGACCTGGTGGACGAGCATTCCCGCCGCCATCATCACCTCGCCGACCAGCACACCGGTGATGAGCGCGGCCACGGTGACGAGGGCGATCGTCACGTTCTGGCGCACGACGCGGGTGGTGCGCCGGGACAGGTCGATGGCGTCGGCGATGCGACGCAGCCGGCCGGAGAGGATGCCCACGTCGGCGGTCTCGACGGCGACGGCCGTGGCCGAGCCGCCGAAGGCCACGCCGACGTCCGCGGTGGCGAGCGCGGGGGCGTCGTTGACCCCGTCCCCGACCATCGCCACCACGTGCCCGGCCTCCTGCAGCCGGGCGATGGCCTCGAGCTTCTGCTCCGGGGTGAGGTCGCCATGGACCTCGTCGATGCCCACGGCGGCGCCGACGGCGTCGCCGACGGGCTGGGCGTCGCCGGTGAGCATGATGACGCGCTCGACGCCGAGGTCGTGCAGTCGGGCCACGCCGGCGGCGGCGTCCGGGCGGACCTCGTCGGCCAGGGCGAGCACGCCGATGACCCGATCGGCTTCGACGACGAGCATCGCCGTGCGACCGTGCTGGCGCAGCTCGTCCAGCTGCGCTGCCGCGGCGGTGGGGACGGGGACGCCGAGGTCCTCGGCCAGGCGGGGCGTGCCGACGGCGATCCGTCGCCCGTCGTGGACCGTCTCGACCCCGGCGCCCGGGTGGTGGACGAAGGCGTCGTGGTCCGCGTCCGGCGCGATCCCGCGCTCCGCGGCGGCCGCCAGGATCGGATGGGCGAGGGGGTGCTCGGAGCCGGCCTCGGCGACGGCCGCCGCCTCGAGCAGGTCGCGCTCGTCGCGGTCGTCGACCAGGGGGATCACGTCGGTGAGCGCCGGGGCACCGCGGGTGAGCGTGCCGGTCTTGTCGAAGGCGACGGCGGTGACCTGCCCCACCCGCTCGAGGTGCTCGCCGCCCTTGATGAGGATGCCGTCGCGGGCGGCTCGGCCGATGCCGGCCACCATCGTGACCGGCATCGAGATCACGAGGGCGCCGGGGCAGGCGATCACGAGCAGCGTGAGCGCCAGCTCGAGGCGCCGGCTCAGCGCATAGGCGACGACCGCCAGCACGACGACCGCGGGGGTGTACCAGGCGGCGAAGCGCTCGATGGCTCGCTGGGCCGGAGCCTTCGCCTCCTGGGCCTCCTCGACCCGGTGGATGATCCGGGCCAGCGCCGTGTCGGCGCCGACGCGCACGGCCCGGACCTCGAGGAGCCCGCCCACGCTGACGGTGGCCGCGTACACCGGATCGCCCGGGCCCTTCTCGACCGGCATGGACTCGCCGGTGATGCTGGCCTCCTCGACGGCGGCCCGGCCGGCCACCACCTCCCCGTCCACGGGGATCTTCCCGCCGGGACGGACGACGACGACCTCGCCCGGCCGGACCTCGGATGGCGCGACGACGACCTCGTTGCCGTCGCGGCGGACGGTAGCCGTCTCGGGCGCCAGCTCGAAGAGGCGGGCGAGGGCGTGACGGGTGCGACCCACGGTGGCGCGCTCGAGCGCCCCGCCGAGGGCGAACAGGAACGTGACCGCCGCGCCCTCCCAGAGCTCCCCGATGGCGAAGGCGCCCAGGACGGCGATCGTGACGAGCGCTTCAATGCCAACCCGGGGGATGCGCAGGTCGTGCCAGGCCCGCAGGGCGATGGGCCGGCCGGCCACGACGGTGGCGGTGACGAGCCCCACGTGGAAGGCCGTGGTGGACCAGGAGCGGAGCGCGAGCGCGAGCGCGATGAGCGCGGCGCTCGCCGCCGGGACGCCCCACGATCCCCGCGCCCAGCGGCGCAGGGACCGGAGGCGGGCAACGAGGCGCTCGGCCATCAGAACCCCCTCGGGCGGGCGGCGTAGCCGGCCTCGCGCACGGCGGCCACGAGGTCCTCGACCGTGGCCACCTCAGGGTCGTGCTCGACCTCGATGCGACCGGTCGAGAAGTGCACGGTGCTCCGCTCGACGCCCGCGAGGCGGGCCAGCCGGCCCTCGATCTTGGCGATGCAAGACGGGCAGGTCAGCTCGTCGCTGTACAGGTTGGTGGTCCGCAGCTGGGTGGCGGTGGGCATTCGGGGCCTCCTCTGGTCGGGGGGAAGGGTTCGCCTCGGCCACCGATGGCCTCGGTGACCGCTGCACCCCGACCGTACGGAGCCCCCGCGTCCCTGTCCCTGACCCAGATCAGGTAGCCGCGGGCATCTCGCCGGTCGGCGCGAACGGGCCCACCGGTGCCGCCCTGGGACCCCACCCGCGGTGGGCGGGAGGGGCCGTGGGATCAGCGGTCGGCCAGCGTGATCTGCCGTGCCGTGGCGGGCGTACGGGCCGGGGCCGCGGGGCGGGCGTCGATCTCGAAGGAGCTGGGGAGCGGGTAGTACCGCGAGAGGAACCGGGTGACCAGCTGGTGCCCGTCGGCCCGCCCGTTCGTGAAGTCGGGCGTGTCGTTGAGGCAGAAGACGTCCACGTTGCGCTCGTGCAGGAGGCGGCGCAGCCGGCTCGCCACCCGGGGGTGGCCGAGGTCGAGGTAGAGGTAGGAGAGCCGGTCCGGCACGGCCCGGCCGAGCCCGTAGGCGTAGTAGTGGAAGAGCGCGGACGGGATCGACAGGTCGTCGGGGTGGCGGAACTTCGAGGCCGCCACCTGGCGGAACAGCTCGGGGTGCGCCCGCTCCATCTGCCACATCACCGACCGCAGCGCCGGGTGCGGGGTGTGCTGGAAGATCGCGGTGGTCGACCGGCCGAACACCTCGACGATGAGCTCGCGGTTGTTCTTGCCGGCGCTCGTGACGGCGTCGTCGGTGGGCTGGCGAGGGCCGGGATCGGTGACCGCGCTCGACAGGAAGAACTTGGCCAGCCCGTTCCCGTGGAAGAACTGCTCTGGGCGCACCCGGCGGCCGAAGAACATGTCGTCGTTCAGGTACAGGTAGTGCTCGGCCAGGCCCGGGATCCGGTGGAGGCACGCCTCGATGGCGTGCGAGTTGAAGACCGGCAGCATCGACGGGTCCGGGAAGATGTCCTCGTGGAACACGAGGTTGACCCGGGGGTGCGAGGTGTCGAGCCAGTACGGCACCTGCCCGGCGGTGACGATGTGGACCCGCCGCACCCACGGCGCGTACATCTCGAGCGATCGCAGCGAGTACCGCAGCTCGTCGTGTGAGCGGAACCGGGCCTCGTGGTCGGCGGCGGGGGCCATCGTCACCCCGTTGTTCGGGGCGCCGAGCGCCTCGGCCCGCTGCCGGTTCCACTCGGGGTCGGCCCCGTCGACCCAGGTGTACACGACGTCGATCGGCTCGGTGACCTCGAAGAGGTGCGGGTGGTCGGTGATCTCGCCGAAGGGTCGGTCGCGCTCGTCGCCGGTCCACGCCTCGGCCGGGAGGCGGGTGCCCCACACCTGGCGTCGGGTGGCGACGTAGCGGGCGTCGGCCTCGGCCCGGGGCCCGGCGGCGCCGTGCTCCTGGTCGTCGCGGTCGTGGTCGGGCATCGGGTCGCGCCACACCTCGACGTCGACGCCGACCTCCGCGCCGGCGATCGGAAGGTCCGGGCCGGCGGCCACGAGCCGGAACACCCGGAACCCGCCCTCGCGCTCGGCCAGGCGCCGGACGTTGCGCCGGGTCAGGCGCAGCGGGCGGGCGCGGGGATCGTCGAGGTGGGTCAGGTGCCACGACGGATCGAGGCCGTCCACGAGCGCGTCGGCGAGGCGCTCGACGTCACCGTCGCGGATCGCCAGCGCAGCGTCCTTGCCGGGGCCGGCGGGCACGACGACGGCCGGGACCGCCGCCTCCTCGAGCGCCTCGAGGACCAGCTCGCGCTGCACCTCCTCCTCGGTGGCCACGTCGAGCTCCTCCACCACGGTGGCGACCTGGGGACGGAGCGCAGCACCCACGGTGACGAGGCCCTGCTCGGCCAGGTTCCGCCGCCGAGACCGCCACGCCTGCAGGCGGCTGCCGACCCGGTCGGTCAGCTCGGTCGCCCGGTCGGCCTGGCGGACCAGCGCGTCGCCGACCGACCCGGGCAGCACCGACAGGGCCCGGCTGAGCCGGCGGGCGGCGCGGTCGCGGGCCCGCACCTTCGGGTCGGCGACGTCGAGGAAGCGCAGCTGCTCGATGCCGAACCGGTCGACCGTGTACTTGTGCTCGCGGTCGCCCGCCGCGCCCCGGTCGTGGACGACCATCGACGAGTCGACGCCGGTCATCGATGCGAAGGGTCCGTTCACGTCATTCGCCTCTCGTTCCGGTCCCCCGGGAGGCGACGGCAGTCCCGTGCAGGGCCTCGTCGCCGAGCGGGCGGACCACTGCTGGGCACCCCGCAGGTGCGGGGCGCACGATCGAGCACCCGGTCCTCCCGACGGCCGCGAGCAGGGCTCAGCTGGACCGTGCCGGGAGGGGCCCGGATGCCCCTACCCTACCTCACGTTCGCTCGGTTGGCGCCGGTCCCCAGCGCCGTCGGCGCGGGCGGCGGTCAGCGCTTGCGGAGGATCGTGAGGCCGTCGCCGACCGGGAGCATGACCCGGTCCACCCGCTCGTCGGCTCGGGCGTGGGCGTTGAAGCGACGGATGGCCTCGGTGTTGTCGTCGTGGTCGTCCGGGTCGATGACCCGGACCTTCCAGAGCACGTTGTCGACGAGCAGCACCCCGCCCGGGCGGAGCCTCGGGACGAGGGCCTCGTAGTAGTCGACGTAGCTCGGCTTGTCGGCGTCGATGAACGCGAAGTCCACGGGCGGGTCCTCGGGCAGCGCGCGGAGGGTGTCCACGGCGGGCCCGAGGCGCAGCTCGATGCGGTCGTCGAGGCCGGCGGCGCGCCAGTGGCGCCGGGCGATCCCGGTCCAGTCCTCGCGCACGTCGCAGCAGATCAGCCGGCCGCCGGGACGGAGCCCGGACGCGACCGCCACGGCCGAGGTGCCGGTGAACGTGCCCACCTCCACCGCCAGGTCGACGCCGACGATCTGCACGAGCAGGCGCATGAAGGCGTACTGGTCGGGGCCGATCTGCATCCCGGCCGCGTCGGGCGCCTCGGCGAGGGTGTCGGCCCGGATGGCCTCGTAGGTGGCGTCCGGCGGCGTGCCGTGGGCCACGAGGTACTCGTAGAGCGCCGGGGAGAGGCCGAGGGCGCGTCCGGGGTCAGCCATGCCCCGCACGCTACCCACCACCCCGATGCGACGGGTCGGTGTCGTTCCGGGTGGCGCCCGGGCAGGCTGGGGGCAGCACTCGAGCCCGCTGGAGCGACGATGGACCACGAACCCCGAACCGACCGCACCCCCGCCGCGGGGGGAGGCCCGTCGTGACCGAGCCGATGGCGGCGCCGGTCGTCGTGCCCTTCGCCCCCGAGGCCACCTTCGCCGAGCGCCTGCCCGAGCTGTGCCTCCCCTGGACCCCGGCGGTGGCGCCGGCACCGGAGCTGGTGGCGCTCAACGAGGACCTGGCCGTCGAGCTAGGGCTCGATCCGCAGGCCCTGTCCAGCCGGGCAGGGGCAGCCGTCCTGTCCGGGACCGTCGTCCCCGAGGGCACCACCACGGTGGCCCAGGCCTACGCCGGCCACCAGTTCGGCGGGTACTCGCCTCGGCTCGGCGACGGGCGAGCCGTCCTCCTCGGTGAGGTCATCGACCGCCACGGTCGCCGTCGGGACCTCCACCTGAAGGGCTCCGGGCGCACCCCCTTCGCCCGGGGCGGGGACGGCAAGGCGGCGCTCGGGCCCATGCTGCGCGAGCTCATCGTCGGCGAGGGCATGCACCACCTCGGCATCCCGACCACCCGGGCGCTGGCCGTGGTGGCCACCGGTGAGACCGTGATGCGGGAGGTGCCCCTCCCCGGGGCGGTCCTCTGCCGGGTGGCGGCCAGCCACCTGCGCGTCGGGACCTTCCAGCTCGCCGCGGCCCACGGCGACGTCGACCTGCTCCGGCGGCTCGTCGCCTTCGCGCTGGAGCGCCACCACCCCGCCGCGGCCGGCGCCGAGGTCCCCGCACTCGCCCTCCTGGACGCCGTGGTGACGGTGCAGGCCTCGCTCGTGGCGCAGTGGATGGCCGTCGGGTTCGTGCACGGCGTGATGAACACCGACAACACCACGATCTCCGGCGAGACGATCGACTACGGCCCCTGCGCGTTCATGGAGGCCCACGACCCGGCCACCGTGTTCAGCTCCATCGACCACGGCGGCCGCTACGCCTACGGGAACCAGCCGGCCATCACGGCGTGGAACCTGGCCCGCTTCGCCGAGGCCCTGCTGCCGCTGATCGACGACGACCTGGACGGGGCGGCCGCCGCCACCGCCGTGCTGGAGCGCTTCCCCCACCGGTACCGGGCCCGCCACCGCGCCCTCCTGCGGGCCAAGCTCGGCCTCCACGTGGCCGATCGCGCGGTCGACGACGCGGTGGTCGACGAGCTGGGCGAGGAGTTCCTCGCGCTGATGCGCGCCCACCGGGTCGACCACACCTCCGGGTTCCGGTCGCTGTCCGGCGCCGCACGAGGGGCGCTCGACCCCGTGCTCGAGCGCTTCGACGACGACCCCGACGTGCGCGCCTGGCTGTCGCGCTGGAGCTCGCACCTGGCCTCCGACCGCGGCGCGGTCGCCGCCGCGCTCGACGCGGCCAACCCGCGGTACATCCCCCGCAACCACCTCGTGGAGGAGGCCCTCGACGCGGCCACCGACGGCGACCTCGGCCCGACCCGCCGCCTCCTCGCCGTCTTGGCCGAGCCGTACCGGGAGCGCCCCGGTCTCGAGCGCTACGCCGAGCCCGCGCCCGCCGACTTCGGCCCGTACCAGACGTTCTGCGGCACCTGATCGCCGGGCTCCGGGGCCGTGACGAGCGTCTCGGGGCTCGGCGGGAAGGTCCAGAGGCGCCGTGTTGTTAGGCATGGTTGACACGCGGGCATCGGCTGGAGCGAACGAGGAGGTGCAGTGGGAGCGGTTGCCGTCGTGACCCTGATGTCGATCGTGACGACCGGCGTGGCCCTGGCCGCGTCGCGGGCCCGGTCCCTCCACCGCCTCGGGGGTGCGTGGGCCGCGGGGCTCGCCGCCGCCGTGATGCTCTGGGTGTCGCTCGTCGAGATCGCCCCGGGGGCGGTCGCCGATCTGGGCGCTGGGCCCGCCGTCGCCACCATGGCGGCGGGGGCGGGCGCCGTCGCCGTGCTGTCGCGCCTCGGCCACCAGCGCCTGCCGATCGCCGGGGTGGGCCCCGTGCTCGGCATGGCCCTCGTGGTCCACGATCTGCCGGAGGGCTTCGCGCTCGGCGCGATCGTCGCCGCCGGCGGGCTCGCCGCCGCGACGCCTGCGATCGCGGCGCTGGCGCTGCACAACATCCCCGAGAAGCTGGCGTTCTTCACCGCTGACACCCGCGCCACCCTGCCGACCTGGCCGCTGGTCGCCGCGGCCACGGTCCCCGAGCCCCTCGGGGCGCTCGCCGCCGTGGCCGGCGCCGCCTCCCCCGGCCTGCTGACCGCCGCCACCGCGGCCGCCGGCGGCATGATGGCCGCCGTGGCCCTCGGCACCCTGCCCGAGGTGGCCCGCCAGGCTCAGGCCATGCGCTCGTTCATGGCCGCCGGCACCGCCGGCACCACGCTGATGGCCGGCCTCGCCCTCGTCCTCGCCGTCTGATCTCCACCTCGGCCAGGTGGCCCGGCCACGGTGAGGCCGGCTCGGCGAGCGCGCTCGGGTCCCATCGGGCAACATCCGGGGGTGGCCCGCGTCCCGCCGTCCGCCTCGGCGCACCCGCCCACCGGCAAGCACGGGTACCCGCTGTACCACCCGCCCGACGTCGCCGCCTGGCGGGCCTGGCTCGAGGCGAACCACGACCGCGAGCGCGGCGTCTGGTGCATCTGCTGGCGGGCGCCGAGCGGGCGGGAGGCGCTCTCCCAAGCGCAGCTCGTCGAGGAGGCGCTGTGCGTCGGGTGGATCGACTCGACGGCCCGGGTCTTCGACGAGGACCGGCGCCTCCAGCTCGTGACGCCCCGCAAGCCGAAGAGCAGCTGGACGCGCCTCAACCGCCAGCGGGTGGCTGCGCTCGAGGCGGCGGGACGGATGACCGACGCCGGGCGGCGGGCCGTCGAGGTGGCGAAGGCCAACGGGTACTGGACCCTCTTCGACAGCGTGGAGGACCTCGTCGTCCCCGACGACCTGGCGTCTGCCCTCGACGCTGCGCGCGGCGCGCGCGAGGTCTGGGACGCGTGGCCGCGCTCGGTGCGCAAGCCGGCGCTGTGGTCGCTCCTCACCGCGGCCCGGCCCGAGACCCGCGCCGCCCGCATCGAGCGGGTGGTCGCCGCCGCCCTCGCCGGTCGACGACCGGGCTGACCCCAGGCCCAGCCGAGGGCGCCCACGTCGCGGTGTCACACCCGATCGGGAAGATGTCCGGTATGGGAGGGTTCGCGTCATCGGTCGCGGAGCGTCCGTCGATCACCGACGGGCTCCCCCGCCTCGGGCCGCACCAGCTGCTCGACGTGGCGCGAGCGGCCCTGGCCGAGCTGACCGGCCGGGATCTCACCACCCTCACCGAGCACGAGGTGCTCGACCTGGCCGAGGCCGCCGCCCAGGTGGCCCAGCTGGCCACCGCCGCTCAGACGGCAGCGGTGGCCGGGGTCGACACGTCGAGGGCGTTCCAGCCCACCGGGGCGCGGTCGGCCGCCGCCTGGCTGGCCTGGCGCTGCCGGCTTCCCCGGGGGCGAGCCAACGGGCTCGTCCGCGGCGCGCGGCGCGTGCGGGACCTGCCCGGCACCGAGGCCGCCTTCCTCGCCGGCGCCCTCAGCCCCGACCACGTCACCCTCCTCGCCTCGTGCCACGCCGCGGACCCCGCCGCCTTCGCCGAGCAGGAGTCGCTGCTGGTCGAGCACGCCCGCACGCTTGCCTTCCGCCACTTCGAGCGGGTGGTCCGCTACTGGATCGAGCGCCACGACCCCGACCGCGTCGAGCGCGACGCGGCCGAGGCGCACGAGGCCCGGCGGGTGGACTGCTCGCGCACCCTCGACGACATGGTGGTGGTCGACGCCCTCCTCGACCCGGTCACCGGCGCCGTCTTCGCCCGGGAGCTCGACCGCCTCGAGCAGGCGCTGTTCGAGGCGGACTGGGCGGAGGCCCGAGCCCGCCTCGGCGACGCAGCCACCGCCGCGGACCTGGCGCGCACCGCCAAGCAGCGCCGGGCCGACGCGCTGCGGGAGATGGCTGAGCGCTCCGCCGCCCGGCCGGCCGACGCCACGGCACCCCGGGTGCTGCTGCACGTGCTCGCCGGCACCGAGGCGGTGGAGCGGATGCGCGAGCTGTCCGACGGGACGATCCTCACCCCGGGCCAGGTCGTGCCGCTGCTGCGCTGGGCCGACGTCGCCCGAGTGCTCTTCGACGGGCCGTCCCGGGTGATCGACGTCGGCGTGCGCCAGCGGCTGTTCACCGGCGCCACCCGCACCGCCGTGGAGCTCCGGGACCTCGAGTGCCAGCACCCCAGCTGCCACGTGCGCTTCGAGGGCTGCGAGGTGGACCACCTCGTCCCCTACGAGGACGGCGGCCTCACCACCCAGGACAACGGGGCCCTGCGGTGCCCCTTCCACCACCGCTGGCGTCACCGACGACCCGGGCCGGACGCCTGACCGGCGCTCCGGCTCCCCGCCCGCTCCACGGCGACAGCTCGGCCGCCGTCGACCTCAGGTCGCCGTCGCGGCGCGACGCATCACGACGGCCGTGTCCGGACACAGGCTCGTCCACTCCCCCGACGTGGTGACCGGACCGACGACGGCGGCGCGCTCGACGGTGTCGAAGCCCAGCGCCTCGAAGAACCCGGGGGCGGTCTCGGTCAGCAGGATCACCTCGCGACCACCGGCGACCTCCAGCGCCCGCCTCACGAGGGATCGGCCGATCCCGACGCTGCGGGCCCGCGGTGCGACGACCAGGGACCGGAGCAGCCGTTGGGCGCCGTGGGCCTCCAGGCCCACCGCACCCAGGACCGCGCGGCCATCGGTCGCCACGACCAGCACGTTCGGCGCCCGCACCAGCTGCTCCACCCCCACCGTCGGCAGGCCAGCAGCGGCCAGCAGGTCCGCCACCGCGGCCACGTCAGCCGCGGTGGCGCATCGGAGATCCGCGCGAGCCAGCATCGGGAACGACCCTGCCACAGACCCCAGCCGGTGACCGCGTCGTCGGACCGGCCTCCACGGTGCCGACCGGCCCACTCGGCTGAACGCCACCACCAACGACGAGGCCCCGGAGCTCATGCTCCGGGGCCTCGTCGCGTTCAGTACCGGCAGTGTCCCGCTGACCGATCCGCCGTCATCGCTGACCAAGTCCTGGTCATCCGTGACCGGATCCTCAGGACACCGAGGGACCGCCTCCCTCAGCTGTTCCTGGGGAGTCGGGGGGTGTCTCCCCCGCCTGGGCGTCTCCCCGCCGAGCGCCGCTGAGTCCTCGTTTGATGGCGCGTCACCGCGTTCGATACCGCAACAGGTGAAG
>DATGRC010000216.1:0-8041 GCA_035303865.1 Acidimicrobiales bacterium | reverse complement strand
GCTCGCCGCCGAGGCCGATCTCCCCGCAGGCCACGAGCCACTGGGAGAGGGATCGGCCGTCGCGGGCGGACAGGAGCGCCAGGGCGAGCGCGAGGTCGGCCCCCGGTTCGGTGACCTTCACCCCGCCGGCGGCGACGGTGTGGACGTCTTGATCGCGGAAGGTGGTCTCGATGCGCTTGTCGAGCACGGCGAGGACGAGCGCCAGGCGGCCGCTGTCGAGCCCCTGCGCCGACCGGCGGGGCGTGGGGAGGTGCGTGTGGGCGACGAGGGCCTGCACCTCGACGAGGAGCGGGCGGTGCCCGTCGAGCACCGGCGCGACGACGGAGCCGGCCACGCCGGGGCGCCGGTCGGCGAGGAAGAGGGCGGAGGGGTCGGGCACGCCCACGAGGCCGTCGCCGGTCATCTCGAACAGGCCGAGCTCGTCGGTGGAGCCGTACCGGTGCTTGAGGGCGCGCAGGAGGCGCAGGGCGTGGTGGCGCTCCCCCTCGAAGGACAGGACCGTGTCGACGAGGTGCTCCAGCACGCGGGGCCCGGCGAGCCCGCCGTCCTTGGTGACGTGGCCCACGACGACGGTGGCGATGCCGCGCTCCTTGGCCGTGCGCACCAGCCGGTGGGTGCTCTCGCGCACCTGCGAGACCGAGCCGGGCGCGGCGGCGAGCGCCGGGTCGTGCACGGTCTGGATCGAGTCGACCGCCACGACCGTGGGCGCGACCTCGTCGAGGTGGGCCAGCACGTGGGGCACGACGGTCTCGGCCACGAGCCATAGGTCGTCGCAGACGGCCCCGACCCGCTCCGCCCGGCGGCGGACCTGCTGGGCGGACTCCTCGGCGGTGACGTAGAGGCAGCGGTGCCCGGCCCGGGCCAGGCCGGCGAGGGCCTGCAGGAGCAGCGACGACTTGCCGATGCCGGGCTCGCCGCCGAGGAGGGTGACCGAGCCGGGGACGACGCCGCCCTGGAGGACCCGGTCGAGCTCGCCGACGCCGGTGGGCGTGGGGGCGAACGCCTCGACGTCGACCTCCCCGATCGGGCGGGGGGTGCCCGCTCCCTCGCCGAGGCTCTCGTCACGCCCCGCCGCAGCGGGGCGCTCGACCTCCTCGACGAGGGAGTTCCAGGACCCGCAGCCGGGGCAGCGGCCGGCCCACTTGGGCTCGGCGGTGCCGCACTCCTGGCAGCGGTAGACGTTCCGGGGCCGGGCCATGGCCTGCGACCCTACGGACGGGCTGTGACAGCGCCGACGACGAACATGCGTTCGACTCTAGCGCGGGGCGCGGGCGCGGCGAGCGGTTGGGTACGTTCGACGGCGATGGCACCCCGCACCGACTGGAACCCGATCCTGCGGGCCGAGCTGGAGAAGCCCTACTGGGCCGAGCTCCAGCGGTTCGTGGCCGAGGAGCGGGCCCGGGGGCCGGTGTACCCGCCGCACGAGGAGGTGTTCGCGGCGCTGCACCTCACCCCCTACGCGTCGGTGAAGGTGCTGATCCTCGGGCAGGACCCGTACCACGGTGCCGGCCAGGCCCACGGCCTGTGCTTCTCGGTGCACTCGGGCGTGCCCCCGCCCCCGTCGCTGCAGAACATCTTCAAGGAGCTGGAGTCCGACCTGGGGGTCCCGCCGCCCGACCACGGGTGCCTCGACGCCTGGGCCCGCCAGGGCGTGCTGCTCCTGAACGCCACGCTCACCGTCCGGGCCCGCCAGGCCGCCTCGCACCAGAGCAAGGGCTGGGAGACGTTCACCGACGCGGTGATCCGGGCCGTCAACGACAAGCCGGAGCGGGTGGTGTTCATCCTCTGGGGGTCGTCGGCCCGCCGGAAGAAGGCGCTCGTCGACACGTCCCGCCACGTGGTCCTCGAGTCGCCCCACCCCTCTCCCCTGTCGGCCCACAACGGGTTCTTCGGCAGCCGCCCGTTCTCCCGAGCCAACGAGGCCCTCGTCGCCGCCGGTCGCGACCCCGTCGACTGGCGCATCCCACCCCTCGCCGAGCGCGCCGACCGCTGACCTGCGCCCCACCTCGCACGTTCTCGGGCCAGGAACCCGGCCATCGCCCGAACCCCAGCCCGAGAACGACCCGCGCCCGACCCCGGGGCCGCCGCACCGCCGCCCGATCGTTCTCGGGCCAGGAACCCGGCCATCGCCCGAACCCCAGCCCGAGAACGACCCGCGACCGTCCCCGGCGCGACGAGCGCGTAGGGTGCGGCGCCATGCGTGCGGTCGTGCTGCGGGGGGAACGGGACGTGGCGGTGGAGGAGGTGCCCGACGCCGTGGTGCCCGGGTCCGACGGGCTCCTCCTGCGGGTGGAGCGCACCGCCATCTGCGGCTCGGACCTGCACCTGTACCACAGCCCCCTGGTCCCCGGCTGCCGGCTCGGCCACGAGTTCGTCGGCACCGTGGAGGAGGTCGGGCCCGGGGTCCGCTCGGTGCGGGCCGGCGACCGGGTGCTCGTGTCCGGGGTGATCGGCTGCGGGCGCTGCCCCGCCTGCCTGGCCGGCGACGTGGTCACCTGCCACAGCAGCGGCACCCGGGTGTTCGGCACCTCGCTCGACCTGCCCGGCGGCCAGGCCGAGGCGGTGGGCGTGCCGGCGGCCGACGCGTCGGTCGTCGCCATCCCGGAGGAGATCACGCTCGACCAGGCGGTGCTGCTCACCGACATCCTCCCCACCGGCTACCTGGGCGCGCAGCGAGCCGACATCACGCCGGGCGACGTCGTGGTGGTGATCGGCCTGGGGCCGGTCGGCGTCTTCGCGCTCCAGTGCGCCCAGCTCTACGGCCCCAGCCGGGTCCTCGCCGTCGACGTGGTGCCGGAGCGGCTGGCCCGGGCGGCGGACCTGGGCGCCGAGCCGATCGACGCCAACCAGGGCAGCACCGTCGACCAGGTCCTCGCCGCCACCGGCGGGCGGGGCGCGCCGGCGGTGATCGAAGCCGTGGGCGCCGACCAGACGATCACCGACGCGATCCACTGCGCCGCCCCCGGCGGCACCGTGTCGGTGATCGGCGTGAGCATGAACTTCTCTCTGCCGTTCCCGATGCCGGTCGCCCTGTTCAAGCGGCTGACGTTCCGGGTGACGCTGGCAGCCATCCCGGCCACGTGGCAGGCGCTGCTGCCGCTCGTGGCCAGCGGGCGCCTCCACCCCGAGGACGTCTTCACGCACCGCATGGGGCTGTCCCAGGCCGCCGAGGCCTACGACCTGTTCGACGCCCGCCGCGACGGCGTCCTCAAGGTCCTCCTCGACCCGGCGTCGTAGACGAGATCTGTGCGGGTCTGCGTGCAGATGGCGCACGGAAACCCACACAGATCTCGTGCTCGGGTCGTGGGGGACGGGGTGGGTGGAGGTGGTCTACCGTCCGGGCCATGACCGAGATCAGCGCGCTCAGCGAGATCGTCGGCGAGGGGAACGTCCTCACCGGGGCGGCGATCAGCGAGGACGTGGGGCGGGACGAGGCGCTCACCGTCACCCCGGTCCTCCCCCTGGCGGTGGTGAAGCCGGGCTCCACCGACGAGGTGGCCGAGCTCGTCCGCTGGGCGGCGGCGCGGGACGTGCCGCTCACGGCCCGGGGCTCGGGCACGGGCCTGTCGGGCGCGTGCGTGCCGCGGCCCGACGGCGTCGTCGTGTCCTTCGAGCGGATGGCTGCGGTGCTGGAGGTGGACACCGCCAACCACGTGGCGGTCGTCCAGCCCGGTGTCACCCTCCACCAGCTCGACGAGGTGCTGCGACCGCACGGGCTGATGTACCCGGTGTACCCGGGCGAGTACTCGGCGTCGCTCGGCGGCAACGTGGCCACCAACGCCGGCGGCATGCGGGCGGTGCGCTACGGCGTGACCCGCCACCAGGTGCTCGGCCTCACCGCCGCGCTCGGCACCGGCGAGGTGATCACCACGGGCGGGAAGTTCGTGAAGTCCACCTCCGGCTACGACCTCACGCAGCTCGTGATCGGCTCGGAGGGGACGCTGGCGCTCGTCACCGAGGCGATCCTGCGGCTCCACCCCCGCCTCGACCACGGCGCCACCGTGCTCCTGCCCTTCCCCGACCTCGAGCACGTCACCGACGCCGTGCCCCGGATCGTGGGCTCCGGCCTGGCGCCGAGCATCCTCGAGTACATCGACTTCATCACGATGTCGGCGATCACCACGAGCGCCAACCTCGAGCTCGGGGTGCCCCAGGAGGTCAAGGACCGCGCGCTCGCCTACCTCGTGGTGGTCCTCGAGGGCCGTGACGAGCGGCGGGTGGAGGAGGACACCGAGGAGCTGGCCCACCTGGCCGAGGCGCTCGGGGCGATGGACGTGTACGTCCTGCCACCGTCGGCCGGCGCCGCGCTCATCGACGCCCGCGAGAAGGCGTTCTGGACGGCCAAGGCCAGCGGGGCCGACGACATCATCGACCTCGTCGTCCCCCGGGCCTCCATGCCGGACTACCTCACCAAGGTGCAGGAGGTGGCGCAGGCCACCGGCTCGCTGATCGTCGGCTGCGGCCACGCCGGCGACGGCAACGTCCACCTCTCGGTGTTCCAGCCCGACCCCGCCGCCCGCACCGAGGCCGTCGGTGGCGTGCTGGCCGCGGGCGTGGCCCTCGGCGGCGCCGTGTCCGGTGAGCACGGCATCGGCACCGAGAAGAAGGGCTACCTCGCGCAGATCGAGGACCCCGCCAAGCTCGACCTCATGCGCCGCATCAAGGCGGCGTTCGACCCCGCCGGCATCCTGAACCCCGGCACGATCTTCGACTGACGCCGCCCGCAGGCGGCCCCGACCAAGGAGCCAGCAACGTGAACGGCGCCCAGGCCCTCGTCCGCACCCTCGTCGACGCCGGCGTCGACGTCTGCTTCATGAACCCGGGCACCTCGGAGATGCACTTCGTGGCCGCCCTCGACGACGTGCCCGAGATGCGCGGCGTGCTCGCCCTCTTCGAGGGGGTGGCCACCGGCGCCGCCGACGGCTACGCCCGCATCGCCGAGCGGCCGGCCGCCGTGCTCCTCCACCTCGGCCCCGGCCTCGGCAACGGCCTGGCCAACCTCCACAACGCTCGCAAGGCGTTCACCCCCGTGGTCAACATCGTCGGCGACCACGCCACCTACCACCAGCCCCTCGACGCGCAGCTGCAGAGCGACATCGAGACGGTGGCCCGCAACGTGTCGACCTGGGTCCGCTCATCGAGCTCGGTCGACACCGTGGCACAGGACGCCGCCGACGCCGTGGCCGCCTCGTTCGGCCCGCCCGGCCAGGTGGCCACGCTGATCCTGCCCGCCGACGTGTGCTGGACCGAGGGGGCCGCGCCCGCGCCGCCGCCCCCGCCGAGCGAGGCCGCGCCCGTGGACACCGACCGCGTGTCGGAGATCGCCGCCATCCTCCAGGGCGACGAGCCCGCCGCGCTGTTCGTCGGCGGCCGGGCCTGCCGGGCGGACGCGCTGGTGGAGGCCAGCCGGATCGCGAACGCCACCGGCGCCAAGCTCCTCGCCGAGACGTTCCCCGCCCGCCTCGAGCGCGGGGCCGGGCGCCCGCCGGTGGAGCGGCTCGCCTACCTGGCCGAGTTCGCGGCGATGCAGCTCGACGGGCTCCGCCACCTGGTGCTCGTCGACGCGAAGGCCCCGGTGTCGTTCTTCGCCTACCCGGGCAAGCCGAGCGAGCTCGTGCCCGAGGGCTGCACCGTGCACGTCCTCGCCGGCCGCGACGGCGACCCAGCCGGTGCGCTCGCCGCGCTGGCCGACGCCGTCGGCGCCCCGGCCGACGGGGCCACGCTCCAGCCCGCCGGCCGCCCCGACCTCCCCCCGGACGGCCCGCTCACCGCCGACGCCGTGTGCCAGGCGCTGGGGGCGCTCATGCCGGAGGGCGCGATCGTGTCCGACGAGGGCAACACCTCCGGGCTCTCCGCAGCCGCCCACACCGCCGGCGCACCGGCCCACGACTGGCTGTGCCTCACCGGCGGCGCCATCGGCCAGGGCCTGCCGGTGGCGGTCGGCGCGGCGATCGCGGCGCCGGACCGCAAGGTGATCGCCCTCGAGTCCGACGGCTCGGGGATGTACACGATCCAGTCGCTGTGGACGATGGCCCGCGAGCAGCTCGACGTCGTCACGATCGTCTTCAACAACTCGTCCTACGCGGTGCTCAACATGGAGCTCGCCCGCGTCGGCGCCACCGCCGGCGGCGAGAAGGCCAAGGCGATGCTCGACCTGCACGGCCCCGACCTCGACTTCGTCGCCCTCGCCCAGGGCCAGGGGGTGCCGGCCACCCGGGCCACCACCACCGCGGACTTCGCGGCGCAGCTCCGCGAGGCGCTGGCCGAGCCCGGCCCGCGGCTCATCGAGGCCATCGTCCCGCCGATCCTCTAGTGGTCAGCCCCGAGGCCATGGCCGCCCACGACGCGGCCGTGGCCGCTGGCCAGCCCATGTACGAGGACCCCGACACGGGCCTGTGGGTCATGACCGAGGCCAGCCTCCGAGCCCGGGGCTGGTGCTGCGGCAACCGCTGCCGCCACTGCCCCTACGGCCACGAGCGCGTCCCCGGCTGACCGGGCCGCCGCAGCGATCGTCTAGACCGGACCCGTCGAGGAGACCGGAGGGGGCAGCGTGGAGGGTGCGGACGACCTGGAGCTGATCCGAGCGGCGGTGCGCGCGGTCTGCGCGGACTTCGACGACGCCTACTGGGCCCGCTGCGAGGCCGAGCACCGCTTCCCGCAGGAGTTCTACGACGCGATGGCGGCCGGCGGCTGGATCGGCATCGCCATCCCCGAGCGCTACGGGGGCGGCGGGCGAGGCGTTCGCGAGGCGGCCGCCGTGCTCGAGGAGGTGGCGGCGTCGGGGGCGTGCATGAACGGCGCCTCGGCCATCCACCTGTCGATCTTCGGGATGCACCCCGTAGTGCTGCACGGCAGCGAGGAGCTGCGCCAGCGCGTCCTGCCCCGCGTCGCCGACGGCAGCCTGCACGTGGCCTTCGGGGTCACGGAGCCCGACGCCGGCACCGACACGACGCGCATCACCACCCGAGCGGTGCGCGACGGCGACCACTACGTGGTCAGCGGGCGCAAGGTCTGGACGACCAAGGCGCTCGAGGCCGACCGGATCCTGCTGCTGACCCGCACGACGCCCCGGTCCGAGGTGGAGCGACCCCACCAGGGCATGACCCTCTTCCTCGTCGACCGGCACGCGCCCGGGGTGGGGGTGACGCCGATCCCGAAGATGGGCCGCAACGCCATCGCGTCGTGCGAGACGACCTACGACGACGTGGTCGTCCCCGTCGCCGACCGGGTCGGCGAGGAGGGCGAGGGGTTCCGGTACCTGCTCGACGGCCTCAACGCCGAGCGGATCCTCATCGCCGCCGAGGCGCTGGGCATCGGCCGCGCCGCGCTGCGGGCCGCGGTTCGCTACGCCAACGAGCGGGTCGTGTTCGACCGGCCGATCGGCCAGAACCAGGGCATCGCCTTCCCCCTCGCCCAGGCCCACGCCCAGCTGCGGGCGGCGTCGCTCATGGTGCAGGAGGCCGCGGCCCGCATCGACGCCGGGCTGCCCTGCGGCGAGGAGGCCAACCTGGCCAAGTACCTCGCCGCCGAGGCCGGGTTCTTCGCCGCCGACCGGGCCGTGCAGACCTTCGGCGGCTTCGGCTACGCCACCGAGTACCACGTGGAGCGCTACTTCCGGGAGGCCCGGCTGCCGCGCCTGGCCCCGATCAGCCAGGAGCTGATCCTGGCCTACGTCGCCGAGCACGTCCTCGGCCTCCCCCGCTCGCACTGAGCGCCGAGGCTCGGGGGCTAGTCGGTGGCCCCGCGCCGGTCGTCGAGCGCGGCGCGCAGGTGGGCGGCGAGGCGGTCGAGGGCGGCGGGGGTGCGGGCGCCCCACCAGAAGAGGTCCTGGCCGTCCACCCGCACCGGCGGCGCCACGGTGGCCAGCTCGTCGAGGTGGGCGTCGCTGAACGAGTACGGCTCGGACGGGACGAGGACCACGTCGGGGCCGAGGGCGGCGAGGTCCTCGAGCGTCACGGCGGGGTACGCCCCGGCATCGGCGGGGACCACCTCGACGCCGAGCGCGGCGAGCAGCGTGGCCCCGTAGGTGGGCTGCCCGAGG
>DATGRC010000215.1:0-8132 GCA_035303865.1 Acidimicrobiales bacterium | reverse complement strand
CCACCTACCTGTCGTTCCAGCTCTGGACCTGGCTGCACGGCCTGGTCGACCTGCGGATCACCCATCCGGCGCTGCCGTGGCCGGATCCGTGGCGGATGCTGACCGACATGCGGGTCACCCTGGGGCTCGTCCCCGCCGCCGCCTGAGGCCCGGTCCATCGTCACGGAAGATCCGCGGCGTCTCGGTTGTTCGAACCGTGCATGGCCGACGCAACCCCCCTGGCGCCGCTCGACGACGCGCCCCACGACATCGAGTTCTTCTTCGACCCCGCCTGCCCCTTCGCATGGCTGACCTCGCGCTGGGTGCAGCGGGTGGTCGAGCTCCGTGGGATCAGCGTGGGATGGCGGTTCATCTCGCTCGCCTACATCAACCGGGACGCCGAGCGGTCCCCTGCGATGAGGGAGAGCCACGAGCGCGGCCTCCGCTTCCACCGCGTGTGCGCCGCCGCCCGGCAGGTGGCCGGCAACGACGCCGTGGGGCGCCTCTACACCGCCTGGGGCGAGCGCCTCTGGTACCCCACCCCCGAGGCCGCCGACGGCTTCGAGCGGATGGCGAAGAACGTCGCGGCGATCGACGTGCCCGAGATCCTCGAGGTGGTCGACCTCCCGGTCGAGCTCGTCGCGGCGATGGACGACGACTCACACGACGCCGTGCTCCAGCTCGAGAGCGACGAGGCGTTCCGCCGCACCGGCCCCGACGTGGGCACGCCGATCATCACCTACGACCCGCCGCACGGGAACTCGCTGTTCGGGCCGGTCATCAGCGCCGTCCCCGACGACGAGCGGGCCGTCGCGTTCTACGACGCCCTGCGGGTGTTCGTGGACTTCCCGGAGTTCTCCGAGCTGAAGCGGACCGACCGCAAGCCGCTCGACCTCCCGCTCTTCCAGGACTGACGCCGGGCCCGGCGCGCACCGGCCGGCCACCGCTCGAGGCGGGGCCGGCCGGTGCCGCGTCCGGGACGGAGCCGGGAGCTCAGCCCCAGCCGGAGGTGGCGCCCTTGACCATGCCGAAGGGCCCGGCCGGCCAGCGGAAGCAGTCGACCATGAGCTGGTCGACCTCCTCCCGGGTGGCGATCTTCTCGTCCACGACCCGCAGGGCCTCGCGGGTCATCGCCTGGTAGATGCGGTTGGCGACGTAGCCCCACGCCATCGGCGTGTCCCGCACGACGATCGGGTTCTTGCCCGCCTGGCGGGCCAGCTCGACGACGGTCTCCACGGTGGCCTCGGAGGTCTCCCGGGTGCGGACGATCTCGGCGAAGCGCATCACCGGCGCCGGCGACGCCCAGTGCCAGCCCACGACCTTGTCGGGCCGGTCGGTGGCCGCCGCGAGGGCCGAGATCGGGAAGCCGCTCGAGTTCGAGGCGAGGATGGCGTCGGGCTTGCAGTGGCGGTCGAGGTCCCGGAACACCCGGATCTTGAGGTCGAGCCGCTCGGGCACCGCCTCGATGACGAGGTCGGCGCCGTGCACGGCCTCCACCTCGGGCGTGAAGTCGATGCGGGCCAGCGCCGCGTCGGCCTCCTCGGCGGTGAGCTTGCCCCGCTCCACCGCGCCCCGGACGCCGAAGCGGCCGGTGTCGACGTGGCCGCGCGCTGCCTCGAGCGCGTCGGTGGAGGGGTCGTGGCAGACGACCGGGTGGCCGGCGATCGCCATCACCTGGGCGATGCCGGCCCCCATCACGCCTGCGCCGAGGACGCCGATGACCGGTGCGGTGGTGCTCATCGCAGCATCATCCACCACCGCCGGCCCCGCCTCCGCATCGGGGCCCGACCGCCCCGGCCTGGCTGGTCAGCGCCAGGTCGGGGCGACCGTGCCGTCCCGCATCAGCCCGCCAGGCGCTCTCGGACCTGGGGGGCGACCTTGGTGCCGTAGAGCTCGATCGAGCGCATCATCGCCTCGTGGGGGAGCGTGCCGGCGCTGTACTTCAGGTCGAAGCGGTCGAGCCCGAGGCCCTGGGCGACGCGCACGATCTTGTCGGCGACGGTGTCGGGCGAGCCGACGAAGAGGGCGCCGTCGGGCCCGGCGGTGGCCTCGAACTGGGCCCGGGTCATCGCCGGCCAGCCCCGCTCCCGCCCGATGCGGGCGTGCATCCGGGCGTAGTGCGGCCACAGCTCGTCGAGCGCCTGCTCGTCGGTGTCGGCGATGTGACCGGGGCTGTGGACGCCCACCCGCCCCCGGGGCCGGCCCGACTCGGCGGTGACCCGGTGGTAGAGCTCGACGTAGGGCGCGAAGCGCATCGGCTGCCCGCCGATGATGGCGAGCATCAGGTCGAGGCCGTGGCGAGCGGTGCGGATCACCGACTCGGGGCTGCCGCCGACGCCCACCCAGGTGGGGATCCGACCGCCGGCCGTCTTCGGGTACACCTGCTGGCGCTGCAGCGCCGGGCGGGTGGTGCCCGACCAGGTGACCGGGCCCTCCTCGAGCAGCTGCACGAACAGGTCGAGCTTCTCCTCGAAGAGCACCTCGTAGTCGGCGAGGTCGTAGCCGAAGAGCGGGAACGACTCGATGAACGACCCCCGCCCCACGATGATCTCGGCCCGGCCGTTCGACAGGGCGTCGAGCGTGGCGAAGCGCTCGAAGACCCGCACCGGGTCGTCGGAGCTGAGGACGGTGACCGCCGAGCCGAGCCGGATCCGCTCGGTGCGAGCGGCGATGGCGGCCAGCACCACCTCGGGGCTGGTGACGGCGAAGTCGTCGCGGTGGTGCTCGCCGACGCCGATGACGTCGACGCCCACCTCGTCGGCCAGCACGGCCTCCTCGACGACGTTGCGGATCACCTGGTCGTAGGGCAGGCGGATGCCGTCGGGCCCCTCGGTCACGTCGCCGAAGGTGTCGAGCCCGAGCTCGAGCGGGCGGGCGCCCGGTGCTCGCTCGGTCGTGGTGTCGGTGGTGGGCTGGTCCATGGCGATCGCCTCCGGCCGTCGTGGCGGTGGGTGGTCGCCCCTCCCCAACATCGTTGCTCGCGCAATCATTCCCGGGCCGGGGCCGGGCGAGGCGCGTCGGGTCAGACGGTGGGGAGGCGGTGCAGGGCCCGGCCCATCAGCTCGACGAAGTTGTCCCGGTAGAAGGCCTGGCGGACGTCCTCGCCGGCATCGCCGAGGCTGGCCTCGAAGCGCTCGACCGGGCGGCGGCCGCCCTCCACGTGGGGGAAGTCGGTCGAGAACAGCACCACCTCGGGCCCGGCCTGCTCGACGATCCAGCCCACGTCCTCGGTGGGGTAGGGGGTGGCCTTCACCTGGCGGCGGACGTACTCGCTCGGGCGCAGGCTCAGCCGCTGCAGGCGCTCCTCGTGGCGCTCGAAGGCGTCCATCGCCGACTCCATCTGGCGCATCCAGCTCGGCAGCCAGATCGCGCCCTGCTCGATCACGCCGATCCGCAGCCCGGGGTGCCGCTCGAGCACGCCGTCGAAGATCATCGTGGCCAGCGTCTGCATCGGCGGGCCCGGGATGCCCATGTAGTCGACCGAGCGGAAGTTCTCCTCGCCCCCGTGGAAGTCCGGTGGGATCGGCAGGCCGTTCACGAAGTAGCTCGGGTCGATCAGGTCGCCGGTGCCGCCCACGTGGAAGACGACCGGCACGCCCGCCTCCTCGGCCCTGGCCCACACCGGGTCGAGCGCGACGTGGCTCGGCGAGTGCCCCGGCGGGCAGCCCGAGGCGACGAGCAGCGCGCACGCGCCGTCGGCGAGGGCGAGCGCCTCGTCCACGGTGGCCGCGGCGCGCTCGAAGTCGACGAGCGGCACGTAGAGCGTGGGGACGAGCCGGGGATCGACCGAGCAGAACTCGACCATCCCCCGGTTGTGGGCCCGGGCCGCCCCGTAGGCCAGCTCCAGGTCGCCGCTGTGCTCCCAGTCCCGCAGCCGCCGGTTGTGGAACGTGTTGAACACGAGCTGGCTGGCCACCCCGATGAGGTCGAGCACCCGGGGCCGGTCCTCGGCGATGAACGACCCGGTGGCGGCGAAGTTCTTGCGGACCATCACCTCCTCGGCCTCGGTGGCCCGGTACCCGGGCGAGGCGTGCTTGGCCCGCAGCCGCTCGAACGCCGCCTCCAGGTCCCGCAGCTGCTCCTCGGGGTCGCCGGTCTGGCGCAGCTCGTTGCCGCTCGACAGGTCGAGCGGCCGGATCCGCTCACGGATCCCCGGATCGGCGTGGTCCCGCAGCCACGTCGGCGTCTCCATGATGTGCGCATCCGCGTCGTGGACGACGCGCCCCTCGATGTACGGCATCGAAGCCCCCCTCCGTCGCCGGTCGGCCGTCACCCTAGGGGAAGTCCCTGGACGGCGACCGGGGGCCCGGCGCGAGGATCGGGCCATGGCCGTCGCCCGCTGGAAGGACCTGTGCTTCGACGCGGGCGACGCGCACGCCCTGGCCCGCTTCTGGGGCCGGATCCTCGGCCTCGCCGTCGAGCTCCACGACGACGGCGACGCCGTGCTGCGCGGCGCCCGCCCCGAGGAGACGATCTGGGTCAACGCCGTGCCCGAGCCCAAGACGGTGAAGCACCGCATCCACCTCGACCTCGACGTGGCGTCGATCGAGCCGCTGCTCGAGGCCGGCGCCACGATGGTGCTCCCGGCCGAGGAGTCCGGGTTCGGGTGGTCGGTCCTCGCCGACCCCGACGGCGGCGAGCTCTGCGCCTTCGTGCGCGAGGGCCAGGCCCCCGACCCGCCGGCGCGCCGCTACGAGCTGTGCGTCGACACCACCGACGCGGCGACGGCCCACGACCTCGCCGCCTGGTGGGGCGAGGTGTGGGGCGGGCGGGTCGAGGACGACGACCGGGGCTTCTCCTGGCTCGAGCAGGTCCCCGGCCTGCCCTTCGACGGGATCGTGTTCCTCCCGGTGCCCGAGCCGAAGTCCGCCAAGAACCGGGTGCACTGGGACGTCGTGTGCGACGACGTGCCCGCCCTCGTCGCTTGGGGGGCCACGGTGCTGGCCGAGCCCACCGAGCGAACCCCCTGGCACGTGCTCGCCGACCCCGACGGCAACGAGCTGTGCGCCTTCCCCTCCTCCGGCGACGCCTGACGGCCGGCCGTGCGGCCGGCGGCCGCGCCCTACGCTGCGCTCGTGATCGAGATCGAACGTGAGGGCGACGTCGCCGTCGTGCGGTGGCGGGACGGGGAGAACCGCTTCAACCGGGCCAGCGTGGCCCGCTGGCACGAGGTGCTCGACGAGCTGGAGGCGATCGAGGGCCCGCTCGGCGTCGTCCTCGTGGGGGAGGGGAGGTTCTTCTCGAACGGCCTCGACCTCGACGCCTTCGCCGCCGAGCCCGACACCGCCGGCGCCGTCGTGTCCGAGGTGGAGCGGCTCTTCGGGCGCCTGCTCCTCTTCCCGGCCTACGTGGTGGCCGCCCTGAACGGCCACACGTTCGCGGGCGGGGCGATGCTGGCCTGCTGCGCCGACACCCGGGTCATGCGCGACGACCGCGGCTTCTGGTGCCTCCCCGAGGTGGACCTCGGCCTCCCGGTCACCGAGGCGATGCTCGCCGCCGTGACGTCCCACCTGACGGTCCCCGTGGCCGCGGAGGCGCTGAACACCGGCCGCCGCTACACGGCCGCCGAGGCCCAGGCCGCCGGCATCGTCGAGCACGTGGCACCGGAGGCCGGGGTGCTCCCGCGCGCGATCGAGCTGGCTGCCGCCATCGCCCCGAAGTCCCGCAAGGTCATCGCCGCCCACAAGCGCCTCCTCTTCGCCGAGGCGGCCCGGGCCTGCGGTCACGTCGTCGACTGAGGGAGCCGTCCGCGGTCGCCGAGCGCCGAGCCGCGCATCGCCTGAGCGCCGCCCGGCCGTCCGAGGTCAGCGGGCGCGGAGGTCGGCGTAGGCGGGGTTGGCATCGAGGAACTGGCGGACGAACCAGCAGCGGGCGACCACGGTGCGGCCGGCGGCGCGCACGTCGTCCATGGCGGCGCGCACGAGGACCTCGCCGAGGCCCCGGCCCCGGTGGGCGGGGTCGATCTCGGTGTGGGGGAACACGAGCGCGTCGCCCGCGTCCTGGTAGTCGGCCACGCCGACGAGGTCGCCGTCGAGCAGCAGCTCGTAGCGTCCCGCCCCGTCGTTGCGCCGCACCTCGGTGCCGGCCCGGTCGTCGTCGGCCATGGCTTCGGTCTACCCGCCTCCGCCGCCGGGCACCCGCCGGGCTTGCCATCATCGAACACCTGTTCGATCATCGCGGCATGGGGTTCAACAACCCGGACGTGCCGTGGCGGGAGCTGGAGCGGACGCTCTCCGGGCGCGCCCGGCGCCCCTCCCCGGTGCCGGAGGGGGCCAGCGGCGGCGACAGCCCGGCCTGGTCGCCGGTCCGGTCGGCCTACGTGCCGCCCCCCGGGCTGGTCCGGCGGCCCGGCGCCACCCCCTACGCCGAGCTGCACGCCCACTCGAGCTTCTCGTTCCTCGACGGGGCCAGCCACCCCGAGGAGCTGGTGGAGGAGGCGGCCCGGCTGGGCCTCGAGGCGCTGGCCCTCACCGACCACGACGGCTTCTACGGCGTGGTGCGCTTCGCCGAGGCGGCCCGGGCGGTGGGGATGCCCACCGTGTTCGGTGCCGAGCTGTCGATCGGGCTGACCCGCCCCCAGGCCGGCGTGCCCGACCCCGAGGGCAGCCACCTGCTCGTCCTGGCCCGGGACCCGGAGGGCTACGCCCGGCTGGCGTCGGTGATCAGCGCCGCCCAGCTGGCCGGCCGCACGAAGGGCAAGCCCGACTACGCCGCCGGCCTCGTCGGCCGCCACCGCGGCACCTGGCCCGGCGCCGACGACCCCGCCCCGCCGCCGGCCGCCCCCCTCGATCCCCGAACCTGCACCTCGAGCGCGACAGCAGCGGCGCGCGCCAGCCGCGGGGTCGCGGTGGGGGAGGGGTGGGCGTGGGACGACGACGAGGTGCGCCACGCCCTGGCCGCCGCCCACGGCGGGCACTGGCTGGTGCTGACCGGGTGCCGGAAGGGGTCGGTCCGCCAGGCCCTGGAGGCGCACGGCCCAGCCGCCGCGGCCCGGGAGCTGGCCCGGCTCGTGGAGGTGTTCGGGCGCGAGCACGTCGTCGTCGAGCTCTGCGACCACGGCGACCCGCTCGACCCGGTCCGCAACGACGCGCTGGCCGAGCTGGCCGTGCGGGCCGGGGTGGACGTGGTCGCCACCACCAACGCCCACTACGCCCACCCGTCCCGCCGGCCCCTGGCCACGGCCATGGCCGCGGTGCGGGCCCGCCGCAGCCTCGACGACCTCGACGGCTGGCTCCCCGCCTGCGCCGGCGCCCACCTGCGCTCCGGCGACGAGCAGGCCCGCCGCTTCGCCCGCTGGCCCGGCGCCGTCGAGCGGGCCGCCGAGCTGGGCCTGGCCTGCGCCTTCGACCTGCAGCTCGTCGCCCCGCAGCTGCCGCCGTTCCCGTGCCCCGACGGGCTCACCGAGATGCAGTACCTGCGCCGCCTCGTGGCCGAGGGGGCCGAGCGCCGGTACGGGCCGTGGGGCCAGGAGCGGGTGCCCGGCGCCTACCGCCAGATCGAGCACGAGCTGGCCCTCATCGAGCAGCTCGGCTTCCCGGGCTACTTCCTCGTGGTCTGGGACATCGTCGACTTCTGCCGCCGCTCGAACATCTACTGCCAGGGGCGGGGCAGCGCCGCCAACAGCGCCGTCTGCTACGCGCTCGGCATCACGAACGCCGACGCCGTGGGCCTCGGGCTCCTCTTCGAGCGGTTCCTGTCGCCCGAGCGCGACGGCCCGCCCGACATCGACCTCGACATCGAGTCCGGCCGCCGGGAGGAGGTCATCCAGTACGTGTACCGGCGCCACGGCCGGCGCCACGCCGCCCAGGTGGCCAACGTCATCACCTACCGGGCCAAGTCGGCGGTCCGGGACGTGGCCAAGGCGCTCGGCTACGCGCCCGGCCAGCAGGACGCCTGGTCGAAGCAGGTGGACGCCTGGGGCCGGGTGGCGGTCACCGCCGAGCAGCAGCGCCAGGAGCGGCAGATCCCGCCCGAGGTGCTGGACCTGGCCGCCGAGCTGGAGGGCGCGCCCCGCCACCTCGGCATCCACTCCGGGGGCATGGTCATCTGCGACCGGCCGATCGTGGAGGTCTGCCCGGTGGAGTGGGCCCGCCTGACCGGCGACTCCAGCAAGGCCCGCACCCTGCGCGGCGCCGAGCCGATCCGCACCGTGC
>DATGRC010000214.1:0-3348 GCA_035303865.1 Acidimicrobiales bacterium | reverse complement strand
GGCCGGCGCCGCGCCGGCGGCCGGGCCCGACTCGTCGCCGCCGCCCCACTCGTCGCGCGCCCGGGCGAGGTCCTCGAGGAGCTGGGCCACGGCGGCCGCTCCGGCGACCTCCGGCAGGTGAGCGGTGTGCACGGCCACGGTGCCCCGATGGTAGGACCGGCGCCGCCTGGATGACAGCGCTGTAGTTCCACCGCTGTGGTGCGGGCGTCCCGATGGGGCCGCGACGGGCCCGTAGGCTGCGCCTCGTGGAGCTGCGCTGCACCACCGAGGAGCGTGATCCGTGGACGGTCGTGCGAGTGCACGGCGACGTCGACCTGGCCACCGCCCCGCAGCTGCGCAACCGCCTCGTCGAGCTCGTCACGAGCGGGCGGCGCTGGCTCGTCGTGGACCTCGAGGGCGTCGACTTCCTCGACTCGCTGGGGCTCGGCGTGCTCATCGGCGCCCTGCGCCGGGCCCGGGCCCAGGGCGGGGACCTGCGCCTCGTGTCGACCCGCGCCCACCTGCACCGCACCTTCGCGCTGACCGGGCTGGACCGGGCCGTGCCGCTGGCCGACGGGGTCGACGCCGCGATCGCCGGGGAGGGACCGGGGGCGCCGCCGTGACGGGTGTGGTGGAGCTCGAGCTGCCACCCCGGCGAGACCACCTCGCGCTCGTCCGCCTCGTCGTGGAGACCGCCGGGCACCTGGGCGGGCTCCCCGAGGTGCGCATCGACGACCTGCGCCTCGCCGTCAGCGAGGGCTGCACCAACGCCCTCGACGCGCAGGCCGACACCGGCTCCGAGGCGCCGATCGAGCTGCGGGTGGAGATCGGCGACGACGCCGTCGCCGTGACGATCACCGACCACGCCGGGGGGTTCGACCCGACCGGGGCGACCTCGGCGCCGGCGGCCACCGACCCCCACCGCCTGCGCCACGAGCGCGGGCTCGGCATCCCGATCATGCGCTCGCTCGTCGACGAGGTCCGCTACGCCGGCACCGCCGACGGCACCGCGCTCACGCTCGTCGTCCGCCGCCCGCCCGACGGATGAGCCCGGATCGGGCTCGGGAACCAGGTGGTATGGCCCGGACGTCAGTGGGTAGGAGCGGGGTGCCCGGGCACCGGCGACGGTGATCCGGGCAGGTTCTCCAACGAGGTACTTGTCATCGGATCGCAAACGTTGTAACGTGATCGCAACGTCAACGGAGCGCCCGTGAGGGCCACCGATGACCGAGATCTGAGGCACCGGGAGTTTCGTCGGTCTGTCCGCCCGCCCCGACGAAGCACCGGTGCCTCAGCCTTTTTCGGCTCCCCTCAGTCGACCTCGCGCCGACCCTCGAGCGCTCGGCCGAGCGTGAGCTCGTCGGCGTACTCGAGGTCCCCGCCCACGGGCAGGCCGCTGGCGATGCGGGTGACCTTCACGTCGAGGTCCTTGAGGAGCCGGCTCAGGTACATCGCGGTGGCCTCGCCCTCGAGGTTCGGGTTGGTGCAGAGGATCACCTCGGTGATCCCCTCCCCGACGATGCGGGCGCACAGCTCCCGGATCCGCAGCTGGTCGGGCGTGACGCCGTCGATCGGGCTGATCGCCCCCTGCAGCACGTGGTAGCGGCCGTGGAACTCCTGGGTCTTCTCGATGGCCACGATGTCGCGGGGCTCCTCCACCACGCACAGCAGCGTGGGGTCGCGCCGGTCGTCGGTGCACAGCTCGCACTCGTCGCCCTCGGCGATGTTGAAGCACCGCTGGCAGAACGTGACCCGGTCCTTGGCCCGGGTGATGGCGTCGGCCAGGCGGAGGGCGTCGGTGCGCTCCGCCTTGAGCAGGTGGAAGGCGATCCGCTGCGCTGACTTGGGCCCGATGCCGGGCAGGCGCCCGAGCTCGTCGATCAGCTCCTGGACCGGCTGCGCGTAGACGTTCGCCATCCTCAGCCGGATCCGAAGAGGTCGCCGAAGGAGCCCAGCGCCTGCTGCTGCAGCTCGCCCAGCCGGCTCTCGACGTCGTGGAGCGCGGCGAGCACGAGGTCCTCGAGCATCGGGACGTCCTCGGGGTCGACGGCCTCGGGGGCGATCGACACGCCGAGGATGTGGCCCCCGCCGGTGGCCCGGATCCGCACCGCGCCGCCGCCGGCCACCCCCTCCACCTCCTGCTGGGCGGCCTCGGCCTGGGCCGCCATCATCTGCTGGGCCTGCTCGAGCAGGCCGCCGAGCGCGCCACCGCCGCCCAGGGCGTCGGTCAGGCCGCTCAGGTCGAGCCCGGACCCCACCACCTCGGGGGTCTCGGCGGGCTGGGGGCTCTCGGAGGGGTCAGGCGCGTCGCTCACCCGTCGAAGCGTAGGCCCTGCGGCGACCGGTGCTACGGCTCGTCGACCAGCTCGGCGCCGGGGAACGCCTCGGTCAGGCGGGCCACCCCGGTGGCGGCGTCCGGGGCGTCCTCCAGGGTGTGGACGTCGCCCACGTCGTCCTCGTCGGCTCCGGTGGCATCCGGCGTCCCCCGCCCGTCGGGCTCCTCGGCCCGCCCCTCGAGGCGCAGGGAGATCCGGGTGCCGAAGTGCTGGCTGAGGGCGGCCTCCACCTCGCCCCGCCGGCCCTCCCCGGCGATCGCGGCGCCGCCGGGCAGGCTGAGGACGTACTGGCCGCCGCTGCCCCCGGTGAACCGACCCTCCCCGAAGGTGGCCCGCAGGCTGGGCTTGAAGCCCTCGAGGATCGCCGGCCACGCCGCGGCGAGCGCGCCGAGGTCGGGAGCGCCGGCCGACCCGGCCTCGGTCGGACCGTCGGCCGGCGACCCTCCGGCGCCGGGCCTGTCAGGGGCCGGCTCCGGGGTCGGCGGCGGCGCGGGCTCGGGCGTGGGCGCGGCGGCGGGGGCCTCGGGCGGGGCGGCGGCGGGCGAGGGCGCCGCCGGACGGGCGACGGCCTTGCGCACCGGCTCGCGGGGCGGGCCCGCCACCGGCGGCGGGCTGCCCTGCACCTTGGCCAGCGCGGCCCGGGCGGCGGCCACCGGGTCGTCGCCGGGGGCCGACGGCTCGGGCGAGGCCGCCGCAGCGGTCGGGCGGGCGCCGCCTGGGGACGCCGACCCGCCGCCGGCGGCGACCTGGCGCTCGAGGCGCTCCAGGCGCTCGAGGACGGCCTCGAGGGAGTGATCCGCCTCTGGTCGGCACAGGCGCACGAGGGCGACCTCGAGGACGATGCGGGGGTCGGGCTTCTTGGCCAGCTCGACGAGCGCCTCGCCCAGCACCTCGAGGGCTCGGGTGAGCCGGGCCGGGCCCAGCGCCTCGCCGAGCTCGGCGGCCCGCTGCTGGTCGGCCGGCGGGAGGTGCCGGTCGGGAGCCTGCATCACGGCCAGGAAGGCGTCGCGCAGGCGGCCGATGAGGGTCTCGC
>DATGRC010000213.1:0-5884 GCA_035303865.1 Acidimicrobiales bacterium | reverse complement strand
GGGCTCGTGGGAGACCTCCGGGTGTCTCGCACCGTGACGATGCGGGTCGAATCCGACTGACCTTCCGGTTCCACCGGAAGAGGTCGGTTCGCGCCAAGGATTCCCTCTGCGCGCCCCGGACGTGGAAGGATCTGTCGGTTGCGCGGCGAACCCACCGGAGCCGACGGAGCCCCGCCAGCGTCGTCGCGCCATCTACGCTCACCCGCAGCCACCACCACGAGACACCACGGGCACAGTCCCACTGGGAGGACACCGATGTTGAGGCGGATCGCAGCCATCCTGGCCACCACGGCCGTGCTCGCCCTGGGCTTCGCCCCCGGTGCGAGCGCGCAGCAGGAGCCTGAGCTCGAGTCGTACGGCGCTGGCGCCTCGGGCGTCACGCTGTACCTGGCCATCGCCGACCAGGAGCTCACGATCTCCGGGACCGGGGCCGCGGTCACCTCCGCCCCTGAGGCCGCCGCCGAGGGCAAGGCCCTGGTCACCCCGCTCCTCGAGAGCGACGGTGCGCCCGTCAGCTCCACCGGCGAGCGGGTCGAGGGCGTGGACGAGATCCCGCTCGAGCTCCCGGCGCCGCTGGACCTGCTCGGCGCCTCCATCGTCCGCGTCACCACCTCGGCCGAGGTGGCTGACGGCGTGCCCACCGCCACCTCGACCTCCGACGACATCGTCCTCGACATCATCTCCGCCGAGCTGCTCGGCGACCTCTCCGAGATGCTGCTGCGCCCGCTGCTCGGCGAGGCGCTCAGCCAGCTCGACAGCTCCCTGTTCAGCCAGCTGAACCTCCCGGTCGGCGACGTGCTCGGCGTGCTCGTCGACCGCCTGCTGACCGAGATCGAGGCCGGCGCCCCGCTGCTGCGCATCACCGTCGCGTCCACGGAGAGCACCGCCACCCGCGTCGAGGCGGCGGCCACCTCCGGCGTCGCCGAGGTCACGCTCCTGCCGACCCTGCTCCCGATCCAGCTCACGGTGGCCCCGGCCTCGGCGTCGGCCACCTACGACCCGGCCGCGGACGACGTCGTCCTCGACGGCGCGGCCTCGCTCGCCGAGCTCACGATCGGCGCTCCCACCCAGCTGCTGGTGAACGTCCTCGTCGACACCCTCGGGCAGACCGTCTCGATCATCACCGGCCTGCTCGGCCCGGTCGGCGACCTCCTCCAGCCGATCCTCGACCAGCTCCTCGGCCAGGTCGGCGACCTGCTGGCCAACGTCGAGGGCCTGGTGAACGACCTGCTCGCCGAGCTCACCGGGGTCCTCGGCAGCCTGCTGCCCTGCGAGGGCGCGCTCGCCGCGATCATCTGCATCGACGGCGGCCAGGTCAGGGAGCTCGACGCCGAGGGCCTCGCCCGGTACGGCTTCGACTACGGCGAGGGCACGGAGGGCATCGAGGCCACCGCGCTCAGCGTCTCGGTGCTCGATGGCCTGATCGACCTGCGCCTCGGCGAGGTGGCAGCCGCCGCCAACGGCGAGCTGGCCAGCACGGTCGCTCCGCCCACCACCGAGCCGCCGGCGGAGCAGCCGCCGGGGCCGCTGCCCCGCACCGGTGGGGAGTCGGGTCTGCCCGCCGCCATCGCCATGCTGGTGGTCGCCGGCCTCGGGGTGGGCCTGCTCCGCCGCACCCGGGCCGCCTGATCCCGTTCCGTTGACCTGAGCCGGGGGTGGGGCCCGCCCCACCCCCGGCGGACAACCCCTCGAGCCCATGCCGCAGCTGATCGCCACCGCCCTGATCGTCGTGATGGTCGCCGCGCTGTCGGTGTACGGCCCCGAGGCCCGCTCCCGGAGGCCGGCGCACCTCGCGGCGCCGGAGCCCGCCCCCGTCCGCCCCGCCGCGGACGATCCCTTCAGCCGCCTGGCCGCGGGGCTGCGCACCCGCCGCTGGGCGCGGATGCTGCTCACCACCACCTCGATCGGCCTGCTCGTGGGGGCCGTCGGGGTCGTGGGCTACCCCTTCTACACGAACCTCCTGCAGTCCCGGATCCAGTCCCGCCTCGACCGGCAGCTGGCCAGCCCGGAGCTGCGGGAGGCGTACCTGAACCGGGAGATCGCCGTCGGCGACAGCCTCACCCGGATCGTGATCCCCGAGATCGACGTGGACGTGGTCGTGGTGGAGGGCACCACCGCCTCGGCGCTGCGGGCCGGGGCCGGGCACTACCCGAACACGCCGCTGCCCTGCGAGATCGGCAACGTCGCCATCGCCGGCCACCGCACCACCTACGGGCGGCCGTTCCACAACGTGGACCTGCTGGAGCCCGGCTCGGAGATCACCCTCTACACGCCGATCGGCAGCTGCACCTACGAGGTGAACCAGGAGCCCTTCGTCGTGTACCCCCACCAGACCGAGGTGGTGGCCAACACCCCCGACGAGGCCACCCTCACGCTCACCACCTGCCATCCCAAGCACAGCGCCCGCCAGCGCCTCATCGTCAAGGCCACGCTGGTGCGCAGCGACCTGGCCACCGACGCCGGGACCGCGGCATGAGCCGGCGCCTGCGCCGCGCCACCGCGGCGACGGCGGCCCTGCTCGTGAGCCTGACCTCGGCCGCCGGGGCCGCGGAGAGCGTGCCCTCCGGCAGCAAGTGGGGTGGCTCCCGGGTGGACCCGCCGGCTGCCATCACCGACCCGGCCGACCCCACGGTGCGGATCACGGGCCGGGTGCGCGACCGCAACCTGCCCTTCACCCGACCGTCCGCGGCCGCCATCTTCACGGCGCCCGCGCCGGGCTGCCCCGGCCTGCCCGAGCTGCCGCTCGGCGTCGGCGGCGGCCCCCTCGAGGTCCAGCGGAGCCTCTCCGGCACGACCACCCTGCCGGCAGGCGCCTGCAACGGCAGCTACCGCGTCGGGGTGCGGATCGAGAGCACCGAGCGGATGGACACGGTGCTCGTGGTCGACCTCCCCGCGCCCACCGTCACCGGCGTGGTGGCCACCCCCGACGAGGGGGGCCGCTCGATCACCGTCACCTGGGACGACGTCCGAGCCCAGGCGGTGGACCTCGAGGGCTACCGCGTCGAGCGCCGCATCGGCGACGGCGACTTCGAGCCGGTGGCCGCCCTGGCCGCGGACGTCACCCGCTACGTCGACCGCGACCTGCCGCCCGAGGGCGGCGAGGCCACCTACCGGGTGATGAGCCACCGGCCGTCCCCGACCGGCGGGAAGGTGTCCGCCGCGTCGAGCACCGAGCCGACGCCGTTCACCCCCCGCCCGGCCGACGCCCCCGACGACCCGGGCGGCGACGACGGCGACGGCGGTCCCGGCGGCGGCCCCGGGGGCGACGCCCCCGACGGTGGGGGCGGTGACGCGCCCGGCACCACCCTGCCCGATCTCAGCGGCCTCGGCGGTGGCTCCTCGTCTCGGGTGCGGCCACCGCGCACCGGGTTCTCCCGGTCCTTCCTGCCGCCGCTCAGCGCCCCGCGGATCTCCCCGCCCGGGCCGGCCACGTCGACCACGATCGACGACGGCTACGACGAGGAGCTGCCGTACGACCCGGTGCACGGCCCGCTCGAGGCCGAGGTGCCCGACGACGAGCTGGCTGGCTTCTTCACCGAGCGGGCCCCCGGCCAGGGGATGGTCGTCCCGGTGGCCACCGCGCTGGTGCTGGCCGTGTGGGCGATGCACCTGCGAGCCCTGGCCCGCGCCGGACGCCCCGCGGGCTGATCGCCGGGCCCGGCCCTCAGGCCCCGACCGGGTCGACGGCGAGCACCGCGCTGAGCAGCGCGACCGCGGCCGCCTTGTCGAGGTGCTCGTTGGCGTTGCCGCACTTCGGTGACTGGACGCACGAGGGGCACCCGTCCCCGCAGGGGCAGGCCTCGATGCTCTCGAGCGTGGCCGGGAGGTGCTCGTCGGCCGCCTCGAAGCCGAGCTCGGCCACACCGGCGCCGCCCGGCATGGCGTCGTAGATCACGATCGTGGGCGCGTCCGTGTCGGGGTGGCGGGCGATCGACACCCCGCCCACGTCCCAGCGGTCGCAGATCGCGAACAGCGGGAGCATCCCGATCGCCGCGTGCTCGGCGGCGTGGAGCGCCGCCGGCAGCCGGGCCGGCTCCACCGCGGCGACGGTGGCCGCGTCGGGCAGGTACCACACCGCCCGGGTGACGAGCACCGACGGGGGCAGGTCGAGCGGCTCGGAGGCCACGACCCGGCCGCTGCCGGTCTCCTTGCGCTGGTAGCCGACGACGCGGCTCTCCACCTCCACGGTGCCGAGCACCACCGTGGCCGCGCCCACGGTGCGGCGGGCGTCCTCGCCGAGGAGGCGCGTGGCGGTGTCCCGGCGGGGGACGGTGTAGGTGAGCCCGTCGTCGGGCTCCACCTCGGCCACCCCGGCCTCGAGGTCGAGCGACACCACCCGCCACTGCTCGCCCTGGTGCAGGTAGGAGGCGCCGGGATGGACCTGCTCGGGGGCCCGGGCCCGGTCGACGTCGCCGATGCGGCGGCCGTCCCCCGCGGTCTGGATGCGCACGGGGGCGCCCCCGGCGTTGCGGAGCCCCACGGTGTGCGAGGGCCAGCCGATCCCGTCCCACACCGCCATCGGCTCGGCTCGGCGGCCCCGGCGCCGCACGACCACCTCGTCCGCGTGCACGAGCCGGCGGACGGCGTCGTCGAGGACTCCGGGCCAGAAGCGCTGGTCGGCGTGGGTGAGCGGGAGCTCGTGGGCCGCGCAGCGCAGGTGCGGGTCGAGCACGTAGGGGTTGCCCGGGTTGACGACGGCCGGCTCGGGGGTGCGGGTGAGGAGCTCCTCGGGGTGGCGGACGAGCCACTGGTCGAGCTGGTCGGCGCCGGCGACGAGCACCGCCGCGGCGTCGCGGCCCCGGCGGCCCGCCCGGCCGGCCTGCTGCCAGAACGAGGCGATCGTGCCCGGGAACCCGTCGAGGACCACCGCGTCGAGCCCGCCGACGTCGATGCCCAGCTCGAGCGCGGAGGTGGCGACGATGCCCGCCAGCTGGCCGGTGAACAGCTCCTCCTCGATGCTGCGGCGCTCCTCGGGCAGGTACCCGCCGCGGTAGGAGCGGACCCGTCGGGCCAGGGCCCGGGGCAGGCGGCGGCGGATGTCGGCCGCCACCAGCTCGGCGCCGCGGCGGCTCCGGGTGAAGGCGAGGGTGGTGTGGCCCGCGTCGATGAGCCCGGCCGCCACCGCCGCCGTCTCCCGATGGGCGGAGGCCCGGGCGCCGGTGGCCTCGTCGAGGAGCGGCGGCTGCCAGAGGGCGACGGTGCGGGGCCCGCGGGGCGAGCCGTCGTCCGTGATGGCCGTGACCGGCACCCCGGTGATGGCCGAGGCGAGGCGCTCGGGGTCGCCGATCGTGGCGGAGCAGCAGATGAACGTGGGGCTCCCGCCGTGGTGCGCGGCGAGGCGGTGGAGGCGGCGCAGCACCTGGGCCACGTGGGAGCCGAACACGCCGCGGAAGGCGTGGAGCTCGTCGACCACGACGTAGCGGAGCCGGCCGAGGAACGTGGCCCACCGCTCGTGGTGGGGGAGGATCCCGGCGTGGAGCATCTCCGGGTTGGTGAGCACGACGGTGGCGCTCTTGCGGATCCAGGTGCGCTCCTCGGCGCTGGCGTCGCCGTCGTAGGCGCCGGCCACCACGCCGGGCAGCTCGAGCTCGGTGAGCGCCCGCAGCTGGTCGTGGGCCAGGGCCTTCGTGGGGAACAGGAGCAGCGAGGTGCCGGGACGCACCGGGGCGCCGGCCGCCTCGCCCACGGGGGCCTGGTAGCAGAGGGACTTGCCCGAGGCCGTGCCGGTGGCCACGACGACCGAGCGGCCCCGGCGGGCGAGGTCGATGGCCTCGGCCTGGTGGGACCACAGCGCGGCGGGCAGCCGCTCGGCCACCGCGGGCGGCAGGGGCCGCTCGAGCGGCGCGGTGCGAGCCGGTCGGGCCGGGAGGTGGGCGACGTGCAC
>DATGRC010000212.1:0-3632 GCA_035303865.1 Acidimicrobiales bacterium | reverse complement strand
CCGGCCAGGGCCAGGAGCGGAGCGCGGCGCAGGAGGTGGTGCTTCGACACGGACGGCGACGACCTGGGCAGACGGATCTGGGCGGCAGATGTTAGGGGTCGGGACCTCACGTGGGGAGGGGGACGATCTGGTCGAGGTCGGCCGCCACCCGCACCTCCTGACCCGGGACGGGCCCGTCGAGGGGGGCGGCCACCTGCACCTCGGTGCCGTCGGCCAGCGCCACCCGGATCAGGGTGCGGTCGCCCTGGAAGGCGGTGCCCGCCACGACCCCGGTCACCGCCGGCTCGTCGGCCGCCCCTGCCAGGTGGAGCGCGGGGATCGGGAGGTGGATGCAGCTCTCCCCGTCGGGGGCCTCGATCGGCACCGGCCCCCAGGGGGTGGAGCCGCGGCCACCGTGCACGGGGACGGGCACGACGTTGGGGAGCCCGAGCACCTCGGCCACGCGCCGTGACGCCGGCCGGCGCCACACGGCGGCGGGGGTGTCGCGCTGGAGGAGGCGTCCGCGGTCCAGCACCGCGACGCGGTCGGCGATCGCGAACGCCTCCCGGTGGTCGTGGGTGACCGCCACGACGGTGAGCCCGAGCTGGCCGGCGATGCGGCGCACGTCGGCTGCGAGGCGCTCCCGCAGCGGGCGGTCGAGCGCGCCGAACGGCTCGTCGAGGAGCAGGAGCCGCGGCTGCGCGGCGAGGGCGCGAGCGAGGGCGACCCGCTGCTGCTCGCCGCCGGAGAGCGTGTGGATGGGCCGGCGGTCGTAGCCCTCCAGCTCGACGAGGGCGAGCAGCGCGCGGACCCGCTCCGCCGCCTCCGCAGGAGGCACCCGAGCCATGCGGGGCCCGAACCCGACGTTGCCGGCGACGTCGCGGTGCGGGAACAGGGCGTGGTCCTGGAACATGAGGCCGACCTGGCGGCGGTGCGGCGGCACCCCGTCGAGGGGGCGGCCGGCGAGGTGGACCGTGCCCGCATCGAGCGGCTGGAGCCCGGCCACGGCCCGCAGGAGGGTGGACTTGCCCGAGCCGCTCGGCCCGAGGACGGCCAGGACCTCGCCCTCGTCCACGTCGAGGTCGATCCCGTCGACGGCGGTGACCGGCCCGAACCGCACGGTGAGGTCCCGCACCTGCAGGAGCGCGTCGGTCACAGCCACCCGCCGCGGGCCTGGTGGTCGCGGCGGCCCCGGAGGTCGACGAGGAGCACCACGGCGGCGGTGATCACCATGAGCACGACGCTCAGCGCGAAGGCCTGGCCGCTGTTCAGGGCTCCCGGCCGGCCGAGGAGCCGGTCGATGACCACCGGCACGGTCGGCGCGTCGGCACGGGCGATCACGGTGGTGGCGCCGAACTCGCCGAGGGAGATGGCGAACGCGAACCCGGCCGCCACGAGCAGGGCTCGCCGCACGAGCGGCAGGTCCACCTCCAGCCAGGCCCGTCGAGGCGACGCGCCGAGCACGGCGGCGGCCTCCCGGAGGCGAGGGTCGATCGAGCGCAGCACCGGGGTCATCGTGCGCACGACGAACGGCAGGGCGACGACGGCCTGGGCAGCGGGGATCAGCCAGGGGCTGGCCCGCAGGTCGATCGGCTCGTCGAGGGCGATGAGGAAGCCGAAGCCGATCGTGACGGCCGAGGTGCCGAGGGGCAGGAGCAGCGTGGCGTCGATCGCCCGGGCCACCCGGCCGCCCGGTCGGGTGAGGGCCGCCGCGGCCAGGGCGCCGAGCGCCACGGCGAGGACCGTGGCCACCGCGGCGAAGCGCAGCGAGTTGCCGAGCGCCTCCACGGGCGACACGAACAGGCCGGTCCCGGCCGTCCGCTGGCCGAGCGCCCGCCACGCGGCGAGGCCGTGACCGGCGCCGGCGCCGACGCGCAGCGAGCGCTCGACGAGCACGGCGAGCGGGGTGACGAGCAGCAGCCCCATCGCCGCCAGGTTGGCTCGGACCCACCAGCGCTGCCCGCGCGTCCTCGCCCGCCGGCGCTGCGGCGGCCCGAGGCGCACGGCGGCCTGGCTGCGACGCTCGAGGTGGCCCTGCACGCCGAGCAGCGCCGCCACCGCGGCCAGCTGCAGGAGGGCGAGCACCGACGCCACGGGCAGGTTCAGCAGGTCGGCGGTCTGGCGGTAGATCTCGGCCTCGAGGGTCACGTGGCGGGGACCGCCCAAGATCCGCACCACCCCGAAGGACGTGAAGGTGAAGAGGAAGACGATGGCGGCGGCGGACGCGATGGCGGGCCGCAGGGCCGGAAGGGTCACCTCCCGCACCGCCCGCCACCGGGGCGCGCCGAGGACCCGCGCCGCCTCCTCGGTGCGCTCGTCGAGCCCCTCCCACAGGCCGCCGACCGTGCGGACCACGACCGCGTGGTTGAAGAACACGTGGGCGATGAGGATCGCCCAGACGGTGTCGTCGAGGTCCACCCCGAGGGGGCCGCGGGGCCCGAGCAGCGCGAGGAACGCGGCACCGACCACCACCGTCGGCAGCACGAACGGAACGGTGACGAGGGCCTGGACGACCCGGCGGCCCCGGAACTCGTAGCGGGCCAGGACGTGGGCGGCCGGCAGCGCCACCAGCAGGGTGAGAGCGGTGGAGGCGGCCGCCTGCCAGAGCGTGAACCACGCCACCCGGCGCAGGCCCGGGGAGCCGAGCACCTCGCCGACGCCGCTCAGGTCCCAGCCGTGCTCGTCGCGCAGGCCCTCGAGGACGATGCTGGCGACGGGCCAGGCGAAGAAGGCGGTGAGGAACGCGACGGGCAGGGCGAGCAGCGCCGCCCGCGCCGCGGCGCCGCGGCCCCCGCCCTGCCGTCGCGCGCTCACCGGGTCACCGCAGGACCAGGTCGGTCCACTCGTCGATCCACGTTTCGCGGTGCTCGTGGATCAGGTTGGGGTCGAGGATCACGACGTCCTCGGGGGTGACGGCGTGGGCCACGAACGCCTCGGGGAGCTCCACGCCCTCGCGCACCGGGTAGACGAACATCGACAGCGCGACGTCGGCCTGGAAGGTCTCGGACAGCAGGAAGTCCACGAGCAGCCGGGCCTCCTCCTCGTGCTCGGTCCCGGCCAGGATGCCCGCGCCCTCGATCTGCCGGTAGCAGCCGGCGGTGAGCACGCCGGTGGGCGCCTCGTCGACCGGCGGGTCGGCGTAGATCACCTCGGCCGGCGGGCTGGAGGCGTACGAGACGACGAGCGGTCGCGTGCCCTCGCTGGCCGACCCGCCGGAGAACTCGCCGTAGTAGGCGTCCTCCCACCCGCTCGTGACGGCGACCCCGTTGTCGCGCACCTTCGCCCACCAGTCCCGCCAGCCGTCCTCGCCGTACTCGGCGATCGTGGCCAGCAGGAAGGCCAGCCCCGGCGACGACGTGGCCGGGTTCTCCACGACGAGGAGGTCCTGGTACGCGGGCTCGGTCAGGTCGTCGAGCGACTCGGGCAGCGGCACGCCCTCCTCCTCGAACCAGGCCTTGTCGTAGTTGATGCACACGTCGCCGTAGGTCACGGGGGTGACCCGCTGCTCCTCGTCGAGGAGAAGCTCGTCCGGGACGAGGTCGAGCCCCTCGGCCTCGTGGGGGACGAACAGGTCCTCGGCCAGCGCCCGGCTGAGGAAGGTGGAGTCGATCCCGAAGAGCACGTCGGCCTGGGGGTTGCCCTTCGTGAGGATC
>DATGRC010000211.1:0-10292 GCA_035303865.1 Acidimicrobiales bacterium | reverse complement strand
GCTGAGATCCGTGCACAGACGTCGTGTCAGATGCGGACGGGGCGGCCGTAGAGGGTGGTGCGCTCCTCGAGGGTCCGGCCGAGGGGCTCGACCCAGGCCCGGAAGCCGGCCTCGTCCATCATCTGGCCGTGGGCGGCGCCGGCGGCCCGGGAGATGTTCTCGTCCATGAGGGTGCCGCCGAGGTCGTTCGCACCGGCCTGGAGGATCTGGGTGGACCCGGCCTGGCCCATCTTCACCCACGACACCTGGATGTTGTCGATCCACCCCCGGTAGGCGATGCGGCCGACCGAGTGCATGAGCAGCGCCTCTCGGAAGGTCGGTCCGCGGCGGGCCTTGCGCTGCAGGTAGATCGGCGCCGCCATGTGCACGAACGGCAGCGGGACGAACTCCGTGAAGCCGCCGGTCTCCTTCTGGAGCGCTCGGGTGGCCACGATGTGGCGGGCCCAGGACCGGGGCTGCTCGACGGCCCCGAACATGATCGTCACGTTCGAGCGCAGGCCGACCGAGTGGGCGGTGCGGTGGGCCTCGAGCCACTCGTCGGTGGTGATCTTGTCCGGGCACAGCACCGCGCGGACCGCGTCGTCGAGGATCTCGGCGGCGGTGCCGGGCAGGGTCTTCAGCCCGGCGTCCATCAGCCGGCGCAGGTAGTCGGCGAGCGGCTCGCCGTTGCGCTTCGCTCCCTCGGTGACCTCGAGCGCGGTGAAGCCGTGGATGTGGATCTCCGGGGCCACCTCGTGCACCGCTCGGGCGACGTCGATGTAGTAGTCGCCGTCGAAGTCCGGGTGGATGCCGCCCTGGAGGCACACCTCGGTGGCGCCCTCGGCGACGGCCTCCAGCACCCGAGCCTGGATGTCCTCGAGCGTGAGCAGGTACGGGGTCCCCCGCAGGTTGAGCGACAGCGGGCCCTTCGAGAAGCCGCAGAACCGGCACTTGAACGTGCAGACGTTCGTGTAGTTGATGTTCCGGTTCCGCACGTAGGTGACGGTGTCGCCCACCGCGGCGCGGCGCAGCTCGTCGGCCACCTGGGCCACCGCGGCCACCTCCGGGCCGCGAGCGCCGAAGAGCGTGGTGATCTCGTCCTCGCCGACCTCCTGGCCGAGCAGCACGCCCTCGAGGACCTCGCCCACCGGGCCGTGCCACCCGTCGCTCGGCCGGCCGGGCAGCAGGGTCGGCGGCTCGGCCGGCGCGCCGGAGTACCAGGCGGTGTTGCGCCGCCCGATCTGGACGAACTCGGCGCCGGTGCCGGCGTCGACCGCCTCCTTGATCCGCTCGGGGTAGAAGGCGCCCGGGTCGTCGCGGGCCAGGCCCTCGGCGTCGCTGCGGTCCAGCACCGGGAAGCGCAGCGCCGGGTCGAGCCAGCGCTCGGGGTCGAGCGCGTGGGTGGGGTAGATCGTGAGGCGAGGGGCGAGGGTGAAGCCCCGGGCCTCGGTGACCTCCCGGAGCCGGTCGAGGGCCGGCCAGGGGCGCTCGGGGTTCACGTGGTCAGCGGTGACGGGGGAGACGCCGCCCCAGTCGTCGATGCCGGCGTCGAGCAGCGGCCCGAAGTCGTCCGAGAGGTTCGGTGGGGCCTGCAGGTGGACCTCGGGCGGCAGGATGAGCCGAGCCAGGGCGATGGCCTGGAGGAACTCGTCTTCGGGGCACGGCGGCGCGCTGTGCATCGCCGTGCCCGGCTTGGGCAGGAAGTTCTGGACGATCACCTCCTGCACGTGCCCGTGGCGGCGATGGGCGGCGGCGATCGCCTCGAGCGCCTCGACGCGGTCATCGAGCGTCTCGCCGATGCCGACGAGGATCCCGGTGGTGAACGGGATCTGCAGCTCGCCGGCCGCCTCGAGGGTGGCCAGCCGCCGGGCCGGGGCCTTGTCGGGAGCGCCGCGATGGGCGGCCAGGTCGTCGCGCAGCGACTCGACCATCATCCCCTGGCTGGGCGACACCCGGCGCAGCACGGCCAGCTCCTCGGCCGACAGGGCGCCGGCGTTGGCGTGGGGGAGGAGCCCGGTCTCGTCCAGCACCAGCTGCGCCATCGCCGCCAGGTACTCGACGGTGGAGGCGTACCCGTGCTCGGCCAGCCACTCGCGCGCCACCGGGTAGCGGTCCTCGGGGGCCTCGCCGAGCGTGAAGAGCGCCTCGTGGCAGCCCCGCTCCGCGCCGGTGCGGGCGATGGCCAGCACCTGCTCGGGGGTGAGGTACGGCGACTCCAGCCGGGCCGGTGGCTGCGCGAACGTGCAGTAGCCGCAGCGGTCCCGGCACAGCATCGTGAGCGGGATGAAGACCTTGGGGGAGAACGTGATGCGGCGGCCGTGGGCCTCGTCGCGCACGTCGCGCGCCCGGGCCATCAGGACGTCGAGGGGGAGGTCCGCCAGGTGCATGGCGGCACCCTATCGTCGCCTCGGATGGCGCCGGTGGTGACGGTCGAGGAGGTGCAGGGCGCGGCGGCTCGCCGCCGCTTCGTCGAGCTGCCCCACGCCCTCGACGGCCACGATCCCCGCTTCGCGCCGCTCGTGCTGGCCTGGGAGCGCTTCCGGGTCGACCGGCACCGCAACCCGGCGCTGGCCGACGCCGAGGTCGCCCTCCTCCTCGCCCGGCGGGCGGGGCGACCGGCGGGGCGCATCAGCGTCCGGCTCCCGGACGGCGCCACGGCGGGCACCTTCGGGCACTGGTGGGTCGACGACGACCCGGCGGTGGCCGACGCGCTCCTCGACGCGGCCGCGGCGTGGCTGGCCGAGCGGGGCGCCACCACCATGACCGGGCCGGTGACGATGGCCGCGGCGCAGGAGACCGGCGTCCAGGTGGCGGGCCACGGCGGGCCCGGGCGCACGGGCCGGCCCTGGCACCCTCCCCGGCTCGCCGAGGTCCTCCTCGACCGGGGCTTCGAGGTGGCCGAGCGCCGCGCCACCTGGTGCCTGGCGGTCCCGCCCCCGCCGGGGGCGCCCCGCCGGCCGGAGCGGCGCCGGCCGACCGGCCTGCCCGACCCGGCCGGGCCCTACGCGGACCCCCGGCTCGTCGTGGAGGGCGCGGCTGCCGTCCCCGACGTCGCGCCGACGCTGCGGGCCGGTCGAGGTCGGGGCGCGCTGGTGGCCGCTCGTCGGGCTCGGGCGGGCACGTGGGCCACCGCGGTCGTCGTCGGCGCTCCGAGTGATCCCGAAGGCGCGGTGACGGCGCTCCTGGCCGCCGCGTCGGCCGCCGGCTACGGGGCGCTCGTCGCCCCCTGGACCCCTGCGCCCGACGCCGCCCCCGAAGCCGTCCACGCCACCGTCACCCGCCCGCTCTGACGCCTCGGCCACCACGGTGGGCTCGCGCCGGCGGGGTGCGGGAGGCGACGCGGCGGTGGGGGCGGTCAGGCGGCGTCGCCGGCGGCGGCCGGGTCGACGATCCAGAGGACCCGGTCGGCGTTCACGTGCGCGCCGGGGCAGGTGGGGTCGCCGGCGCGCACCCGGGCGAAGGCCTCGCGCTTGTCCTCCCCGGCCACGGTGACGATCACGAGGTGCGCCCGGGAGATCCCGGCCAGGGTGAGCGTCATGCGGGGGTGGACGTTGTTGCCGTGCGGGTCCTCGTTCATGACCACGAGTCGGCCCGGGTCGGCCGCGAAGCCGGGCGAGTCGGGGAAGATCGACGCGGTGTGCCCGTCGGCGCCGAGCCCCAGGTGGATGACGTCGAGCTTGCCGAGCTCGCCGAGGAGCAGCTGGTACGGGTCGGGGCCCTGCTCGCAGAACATCGGGTAGTTGGCGTTGACCGCCCCCACCCGCGACAGCAGCGCCTCGCGCACCAGCCGGTAGTTCGAGTCCGGGTGGTCGTGGGGCACGCATCGCTCGTCGCCCCAGTAGAGGTCGACCTTCCACCAGTCGATCTGGCCGCCGGCGTCGTCGGCCAGGCGCTCGTAGCAGCGGCGGGCCAGCTGGCCGCCGGACACGGCGAGCGAGAACCCGTCGTTGGGGCGGCGGTGGAAGGCCTCGATGACCCGCTCGGCGAACTCGCCCGGCACGTCGTCGACGACGACCATCTCTCCGTGCATCGCGGTCAGCCGCCCGCCCGCAGCTCGGTGGCCTTGGCGTCGAGGGCGGCGATCAGCTCGTCGAAGGACTTCGCGAACGCCGCCACCCCCTGGTCCTCGAGCACCCGCGCCACGTCGGCCATGTCCACCCCGACGTCGGCGATCTGGTCGAGGAGGGCCTGGGCGGCGGCCGGGTCGGCATCCACGGTGCGGGCCACGGTGCCGTGGTCGAGGAACGCCTCGATCGTGTCCTCCGGCATCGTGTTGACCGTGTCCGGCCCGATCAGCTGGTCGACGTAGAGGGTGTCGGGGTAGGCGGGGTTCTTGGTGGACGTGGAGGCCCACAGCGGTCGCTGCACCCGGGCACCCCGGGCGGCCAGCGCCTCCCAGCGGGGCCCGGAGAACGTCTCGAGGAAGCGCTGGTAGGCGAGCTGGCCCTGGGCCACGGCCGCCTTGCCCCGCAGGTCCAGCGCCTCGGGCGTGCCGATCTCCTCGAGTCGGCGGTCCACCTCGGTGTCGACCCGGGAGATGAAGAACGACGCCACGCTCGAGATGCGCGACAGGTCGCCCTCGGCCTGCTCGAGGCCGGCCAGGTAGGCCTCCATCACCTCCGCGTAGCGCTCGAGGCTGAAGATGAGGGTGACGTTGATGCTGCGGCCCTCGGCGATCAATTGGCGGATCGGGGCGAGGCCCTCGGCCGTGCCGGGGATCTTCACGTAGAGGTTCGGTGCGGCGATCCGCTCGTGGAGCTGGCGGGCGGCGGCCTCGGTGCCGGCCGCGTCGCGAGCCAGCTCGGGCGCCACCTCGACGGACACGAACCCGTCGACGCCGTCGCTCTCGTCGTAGACCGGGCGAAGCAGGGCCAGCGCCTCGGCGATGTCGGTGGTGACGAGGTCCCAGTACGCGGTGGTCACGTCGGTGCCGCCGGCGACCAGGTCGCCGAACTGCTCGTCGTAGTCGGTGCCGGAGCCGATGGCCTTCTGGAAGATGGAGGGGTTCGAGGTGATGCCCCGGATCCCGCGCTCCACCCACCGGGCCAGCTCGCCGCTGGTCAGCCAGCCCCGGCGGAGGTTGTCCAGCCAGGGGCTCTGGCCCGCGTCGTGGAGCTGGTGCAGGCGGTTCTGGTCGCTCACGTGACCTCCTCGAGCTCGTCGATCAGCTCCCGGGCTCGGGCGGCCACGTTCGCCGCCGTGAACCCGAGCTCGGCCAGCACCCGGCTGCCGGGCGCGGACGCGCCGAAGCGGTCGATGCCGACCACGTCGTCGGCCCAGCGCTCCCACCCGAGCGTGGCCCCCGCCTCGACGGCGAGGGTGGGCACCTCGGGCGGGAGGACCTCGTTCAGGTACTCCTCTGGCTGCTCGGCGAGCAGCTCCCACGACGGCAGCGACACCACCTGGGCGGCGACCCCCTCGGCGGCGAGGCCCTCCGCGGCGTCCACGGCCACCGAGACCTCGCTGCCGGTGGCCACGAGGACCACGTCGGGGTCGTCGGCCGGGCGGAGCACGTAGCCGCCTCGCTCGACCGGCGCGCCGGCCGTGCCGTCGAGGACCGGGAGGTCCTGGCGGGACAGGATCAGCGCGGTGGGGCCGTCGTGCTCGACGGCGATCCGCCAGGCCGCGGCTGTCTCGTTGGCGTCGGCGGGGCGCAGGACGAGCAGGTCCGGGATGGCCCGCAGCGAGGCCACGTGCTCGATCGGTTGGTGGGTGGGCCCGTCCTCGCCGACGCCGACCGAGTCGTGGGTGAAGGCGTAGATCACCTTGGCCCGGGACAGGGCAGCGAGGCGGATGGCGGGCCGGCAGTAGTCGCTGAAGACGAGGAAGGTGCCGCCGACGGGCAGGACCCCGCCGTGGAGGGCCATGCCGTTCATGGCCGCGGCCATGGCGTGCTCGCGGATGCCGAAGTACAGCTGCCGGCCGCCGGGCTCCTCCCGGGACTGGACGCCGTGGCCCGCCAAGACGGTGCCGGTGTTCGAGGTGAGATCGGCGCCACCGGCCACGAGGGCGGGGACGACGTCGGCCAGCGCCTGGAGGCACGCGCCGCTGGCCACCCGGGTGGCCACCCGCTCGCCGGGCTCCCAGCGGGGCAGGGCCTCGGTCCAGCCGGCCAGGCCGGTGGCGTCGAAGCAGGCGTCGAGGACGGCCCGGTCGCCGTCGTAGGCCTCGAGGCGCTTCTCCCAGGCGGCGCGGGCCTCGGCACCGCGGGCGCCGGCCTCCCGGTACCAGGCGAGCACGTCGTCGGGCACGTAGAAGGGCTCGTCGACGGGCAGGCCGAGGACCTGCTTGGCCTCGCGGATCTCCTCGTCCTTGAGGGCGTAGCCGTGGGCGGCCGGGTCGTCGGTCTTGCTGGGGGAGGGGTGGGCGATGTGGCTGCGCAGGATCACGAGGGAGGGCCGGTCCTCCTCGGCCATCGCCGCCCGCAGCCCGGCCTCGAGGGCATCGAGGTCGTCGGCTGCCTCGCCGAGCTCGAGGACGTGCCAGCCGTAGGCCTCGAAGCGCTTGGCGGCGTCGTCCGACAGGGCGAGATCGGTGGTGCCGTCGATCGTGATGCGGTTGTCGTCGTACACGCAGATCAGCCGGCCGAGGCCGAGGTGCCCGGCCAGCGAGGCCGCCTCGTGGGACACGCCCTCGGACAGGTCGCCGTCGCCGGCGATGCAGAACGTGCGGTGGTCGACGAGGTCGGTGCCGAAGCGGGCCCGCAGCGAGCGCTCGGCGATCGCCATGCCCACGGCGTTGGCGATGCCCTGGCCGAGCGGCCCCGTGGTGACCTCGACGCCCGCGGTGTGCCCGCGCTCGGGGTGACCGGGGGTGGCGCTGCCCCACTGCCGGAAGGCCTTCAGGTCCTCGAGCGTGAGCCCGTGGCCCGTCAGGTGGAGCATCGAGTAGAGGAGGATCGACGCGTGGCCGGCCGAGAGCACGAACCGGTCGCGGTCGGGCCACTCGGGGTCGCTGGCGTCGTAGCGCATGATCCGCGTCCAGAGCACGTGAGCCAGCGGCGCCAGGGCCATCGCCGTGCCCTGGTGGCCCGATCGGGCGGCGTGAGGAGCATCCATGGACAGGCCGCGGACGACGCTGATCGCCCGGGCCTCGAGGTCGGGGGAGGTCACCCGGACCACCCTACAAGAGGGGCCGCGAGCCACCGTGGGGACGCCCCAGGCGCCGTCGACGGCTCGGGCCACTACCCTCGGCGTGGTGGCGAACGCAGAACCAGGCCTCACCACCCGGGAGGCCATCTTGGTGGAGGCCCGCCGTTGCTTCGCCGAGCAGGGCTTCGACGGCACGTCCCTCAACGACATCGCCGCCGGCGTCGGCATCCGCAAGCCGAGCCTGCTCCACCACTTCCCGTCGAAGGAGGCGATCTACCGCGAGGTCTTCGAGACCGCGCTGTCGGACTGGATCGTCCGCATCGAGTTCGCCGGCGACGATCCGAGCCAGGCCGGCTGGGACAAGGTCGAGCACGTCCTCGACACGGCGTTCGACTGGTTCAGCGCCAACCCCGACTTCGTGCGGATCATGCGGCGCGAGGCGCTCGACGGCCAGGGCCACCTCGGCTTCGACCTCGGGGCGGTGCTGCGGCCGCTGTTCGAGCGGGCCGTCGGATTCTTCGACCGCGAGATGGGGCTCGGCAACTTCCGCAAGCACGACCCCGAGCAGCTGATCCTCACCGGCCTCGGGGCCATCCTCGGCTACTTCTCCGACGTGCCGTTCCTGCAGGGCGTGCTCGGTCGCGACCCCCTCGACCCGGAGATGCTCGAGGCCCGGCGCACCCACATCCGCGAGTTCTTCCGCGGCGCGCTCGAGCCCTGATCGCGGGTTCCGGGGCCCGGGCCGGCCAGCAGTAAGGTCGCCCCCCATGCCCACGCTCTCCGAAGCCGACTCGAAGGCCCTGCTGGCCGCCCACGGGGTGGCGTTCCCCGACGAGCGAACGGTCGGCACCGCGGCGGACGCCGCCGCCGCCGCCGAGGCGATCGGGTTCCCGGTCGTGGTGAAGCTCGGCGGGGACGGAATCGCCCACAAGACCGAGCGTGGCCTCGTCCGGCTGGGGCTGAGCGACGCGGCGGCGGTGGCCGCGGCAGCCGAGGAGCTCCTCGCCGCCGCCCGGCCCGAGGACGGCGAGGTGCACCTGCTCGTCGCGCCGATGCTGCGGGGCAACCGCGAGCTGATCGCCGGGCTGCACCGCGACGAGCAGTTCGGCATGACCGTCATGCTCGGTGTGGGCGGCATCCTCGCCGAGGCGGTCGCCGACGTCGCCTTCCGACTCGTCCCGATCACCGAGATCGACGCCGCCGAGATGATCGACGACCTGGCCACGCAGAAGCTCCTCCGGGAGTTCCGGGGCGAGCCGCCCGTCGACCGCGACGCGCTCGCCGCGGTGCTGCTCGGCCTGTCCCGGGCCGCCGAAGCCGACCCGTCGATCGTGTCGGCCGACCTGAACCCGCTCATCGTCGTCGACGGCGTCCCCACGCCGGTCGACGCCCTCGTGGAGGTGGCCTCGTGACCCGTCACCCGGTGGAGGCCTTCCGGGCCCTGTTCGAGCCCCGCGGCGTCGTCGTCGCCGGCGTGTCCACCCATCCCGGCAAGTTCGGCTTCGTCAGCCTGCACAACATCCTCGCCTCGGGGTACCAGGGCACCCTCTACGGCACGGCGCGCGAAGCCGGCGAGGTCCTCGGCGTGCCGATCGTCGCCTCGATCGACGACCTGCCCGACGGCGAGCTCGACCTCGTCTTCGTCTGCACCCCGGCCGCCGCCAACCCGGACCTGCTCCGGGCCTGCGCCAAGAAGGGCATCCGGGCCGCCTTCATCGCGTCCGCCGGCTACGGCGAGGCGGGGGAGGAGGGCCAGCGGATGCAGGCCGAGCTCGTGGCGCTGGCCGACGAGCTCGGGATGCTCGTGGCCGGCCCCAACGGGCAGGGCGTCGTCTCGCCTCCGGTCGGGCTGTGCGCCCAGATCGTGGCCCCGTACCCGCCGGCCGGGCAGATCGGCATTGCCAGCCAGTCCGGCAACTTCGTGTCGTCGTTCATGAACTACGCGGTGCAGACCGGTGTGGGCGTCAGCCGGGCGGTCTCGGCCGGCAACGCCGCCCACGTCACGATCCCCGACTACCTCGACTTCTTCGCCGAGGACGGCGCCACCGGAGTCGCCCTGGCCTACGTCGAGGGCGTGCCCGACGGCCGGGCCTTCTTCGAGCGCACCCGCGCCGTGGCCGCTCGCAAGCCGCTCGTGCTCGTGAAGGGCGGGGCCACCGCCGGCGGGCAGCGGGCCGCGGCCTCCCACACCGGCTCACTGGCCAGCGACGACCGGGTCTTCGACGGCATGTGCCGCCAGGCCGGCATCACCCGAGCCGCCACGATCGAGGAGGCCTACGAGGCGGCCGCCACCTTCGCCACCCAGCCGCTGCCGAGGGGGCCCCGCACCGTGGTGCTCACCACCGCCGGCGGCTGGGGCGTGGTCACCGCCGACGCCATCAGCCGCTCCTCGCTGGAGCTCACGGCGCTGCCCGACGACCTGCGGGCGGCGCTCGACGAGAAGCTCCCGCCCCGCTGGTCCCGCAACAACCCGGTCGACCTGGCCGGCGCCGAGACCCGCGACACGATCCCCGAGGTGATGGAGCTGATCGTGGGCCACCCCGAGGTGGACGCGGTGATCTACCTCGGCCTCGGCATCCAGTCGAACCAGGCCGCGCTCATGCGGGGCGGGCCCTTCTACCCGGACCACGGGCTCGAGCGGATCGTCGACTTCCACGAGCGCCAGGACGCCCGCTACGCCCGCTGCGCGGCGGAGCTGTCCGAGCGCTTCGACAAGCCCGTGCTCACCGCCACCGAGCTGGCCGTCACCCACCCGGACAACCCCGGACCGGCCACCGTGCGCGAGACCGGACGGGTCTGCTACCCGTCGGCCAACCGGGCGGTGACCGCCCTCGACCACCTCTGGCGGCGGGCCCGGTACCTGCAGGCTCGCGCCTGACCTCGTCGGCGATGCGGTTCCGCCGGGCCGTCCTCCCCGCGGTCCTGGCCGTCGGCGCGCTCGCTGGCGGCACCGTCGCGGCGGTGGGCGAGGCCGGTGCCGCCGCCGACGGCTCACCCGTCGGTGGGCCCACCCTGACCACGCCGGTCCTGTCGGCTCGGCGGGTCCCGTCGGTGGTGGCGGCGCCGATCGCCGACCGCAGGCTGCGCGCCGACCTGGCCGAGTGGGCGTCGCTGGTGCCCGAGCCGGCCTGCGCGCTCGTCGTCGACCCCGGCGGCGAGGTGGTGCTCGACCACCGGGCCGCCGAGGCGCTCGTGCCCGCGTCGACGGCCAAGCTTCTCACG
>DATGRC010000210.1:0-7925 GCA_035303865.1 Acidimicrobiales bacterium | reverse complement strand
AGACCCGCTGGTGGGAGGACGTCAACGTCGGCGACGAGCTCACGCCGATGGCCAAGGGCCCGCTCACCCAGACCGACATGATCGTCTTCCACGCCGGCGGCTACGGGTTCGTGCCCTACGCCCCGTGCTCGAACCGAATCGCCTACAAGAACCGGCAGCGGATCGCCCCGTTCTACGTGAAGAACGAGTACGGCGTGCCCGACGTGGCCCAGCGGGTCCACTGGGACTCGGCCTGGGCCCAGGCCATCGGCAACCCCATGGCCTACGACTACGGCGTGATGCGGGACTGCCACCTGTCCCACCTCGTCACCGACTGGATGGGCGACGACGGGTGGCTCGTCAGCCAGAGCAGCGAGATCCGCAAGTTCAACTACATCGGCGACACCCACATCTTCACCGGCGAGGTCGTCGGCAAGCGGGTGGAGGACGGCCTGCACCTCGTCGACATCGAGATGCGCGGCACCAACCAGCGCGGCGTCGTCACCTGCCCGGGCAAGGCCACGGTCGCCCTGCCCAGCCGCGACCACGGGCCGGTGATCCTGCCCACGCCGCCGGCCGACCTGCAGCAGCAGGCGGTGGCGCTCATGGCCCGCCACGGCGAGATCGCCCGCCAGCGGCGCGCTGCCGGCGAGAAGTGACCGACCGCTCGGACCTCGCCGAGGAGGTCCGGGCCTGGGTCCGAGGGGCCTGGGACCCGGACCTCACGGTGCGGGAGTGGTGGGCTCGCCTGGCCGACGCCGGCTGGGCCCACCCCACCTGGCCGGCGGGGACGGGCGGCTCGGGTCGTTCGCTGGGGGAGGCCCGAGCCGTCCTCGCCGTCCTCGCCGAGCACGACGTGGTCGCCCCGCCCCGGGGGATCGTCGGCGCCGACCTCGCCGTCCCGACGATCCTGGCCCACGGCACCCCCGAGCAGGTCGCCGCCCTCGTCCCACCGGTGGCGCGCGGGGAGGCGGCGTGGTGCCAGCTCTTCAGCGAGCCCGGCGCCGGCTCGGACCTGCCCGCGCTCAGCACCCGGGCGGTGCGCGACGGCGACGGTTGGGTGGTCACCGGGCAGAAGGTGTGGAGCTCGGGCGCCGACCAGGCCGACCTCGGGATGCTCCTCGCCCGCACCGAGGACCGGCCCGGGCGCGCGGGCATCACCTACTTCGCCATCGATCTGCACCAGCCCGGCGTGGAGGTGCGGCCCCTGCGCGTGATGAGCGGCGAGGCGCCCTTCTGCGAGGTGTTCCTCACGGAGGCTCGGGTGCCGGACGCGATGCGGATCGGGGAGCGGGGCCAGGGCTGGGCGGTCGCCCGCACCACCCTCGCCGCCGAGCGGACGATGGTCGCCGGCGGCGCGCTCCCCGGCCTCCACCCGGCTCGCGCTGGTCGGGCCGGCGACCTCGATCGCACCTGCCGCGAGGTCATCGATCGGTCGAGGGCTCGGGCCGCTGCCCAGCCCAGCCCGCTGCGGTCGGGCGCGGTCCCGGCCCGGCTGATGCTCGACCTGGCCCGCGAGCACGGTCGCGCCGGCGATCCGCTGATCCGGCAGGAGCTGGCCCGCTACTGGAGCCAGGTGAAGGTGAACGGCTGGACGATGCGGCGCAGCGCGGCCGCCGGCGGTCGCCTCACCGGCGCCGACGGCTCGATCGCCAAGCTCGCGACGGCGCGCATCTGCCAGCAGTCGCGCGACCTGTCGTACCGGATCGTCGGCGCCCCCCTCCTGCTGGCCGGGGAGGCGTCGCCCTTCGCCGGCGACCTCCAGCGGGTGAACCTGGCCAGCCCCGGCACCCGCATCGGCGGCGGCACCGACGAGATCCAGCTGACCACCCTCGCCGAGCGCGCCCTCGGCCTCCCCCGGTGACGAGATCTGTGCGGGTTTCGGTGCGGATACCGCACGAAACCACGCACAGATCTCGTGTCAACGGGCGAGGCGGGCGGCGACGCCTTCGACCTGGTTGTGGGTCTCGTGGGCGAAGAGCCAGCGGCGGCGCTCGCGGGTGGCCTCGGCCTCGTTGAGGTTCGCCTTGAGCCGGCCGAGCAGGTCGGCGGGGATGCGGGTCATCGCCCGGGCCCGCTCCATCACCTCGTCCCGCAGCCGCTCGGCCGGGAACACCCCGTGGACCATGCCCCGCCGGTAGGCCTCTTCGGCGGAGACCCTCTCGTTCAACAGGTACAGCTCGCGGGTCATCGCCGTGCCCACGATCTCGGTCCAGAACACGGTGCCGCCGTAGTCACCCGACAGGCCGTTCGGGGCGAAGCCGGCGCAGAGCACCGCGTCGTCCGACGCGTAGCGCAGGTCGCAGGCCCCGGCCAGGCTGAACCCGGCGCCCACCGCGGGGCCGCCGACCATCGCGATCGTCGGCTTCGGCATCAGGTGCAGCAACATGGAGGCGTGCTGGTCGTGTCGGGCGAGATTTCCCTCGAGGGCGTCGCGGGGGACGCCCAGCTCCATGCCCGGTCCCGACGAGTCCTTCACGTCGCCGCCGGCGCAGAACCCGCCGTGGCGGCCCTCCGCCGCCGCGCCGGTGAGGACGACCACCTTCACCTCCGGGTCGGTCGCCGCCTCCTTCACCGCCGCGTCCAGCGCGGCGACGAGCGGGCCGTTGAGCGCGTTGCGCCGCTCGGGCCGGTTCAGCGTGATCGTGCAGATCCGGTCGACGACCTCGGTGAGGAGGATCGGGCTGCTGCTCGGGGTGTCGGCCTGGGACACGGTGGCCTCGTTTCGCTCGACGCTGAATTGAGGGTACTGTAATCCGCCTCACGACGGAGGGGAGACGGGGTGCCGATCCAGCTGGACCTGACCGACGACCAGGCCCTCTTCCACGAGACCACCGCCCGGTTCATCGAGGCCGAGCTGCCGCGAGAGAAGACCCGGGAGTGGCACGAGCGGCCCGAGGGCTTCGACCCCGGCTGGCTGGCCAAGGCGGCCGAGCTGGGCTGGTTCTCGATGCTCGTGCCCGAGGAGGCCGGCGGCGGCTCGGTCAGCGACAACCCCCTCGCCGACGCCGCGCTCGTGGCCGAGGAGCTCGGCCGCCAGGTGCAGCCCGGGCCGTTCGTGCCGATGAACGTCGCCCTCGCCGCCATCGCCCGCCACGGGGACCCGGCCCGGCGGGCCGAGCTCGTGCCCGCCGGCGTGGCCGGCCAGGCCATCGTCACCTGGGCCGCCACCGACGCGGCGGGGGACTGGGACCTCGGCGCCGGCGTCACCGTCGAGGCCCGGGGCGACGCCCTCGTCGTCACCGGCGAGCGGGGCCACGTGCAGGACGCCGCCCAGGCGGACTGGCTCCTCGTCGCCGCCACCCGTGACGGCGAGCCGGTGCGGGTGCTCGTCCCCCGCGACGCCGAGGGCGTCACCGTCACCCCCCTCGCGACCCTCGACCTGGCCCGCCGACTGGCCCACGTCCGCCTCGAGGCCGTGGCCGTCCCCGCCGACGCCCTCGTCGGCGGCGGCGCCGAGGCCCTGTGGCACCAGCACCGCCAGGCCGTCGTCCTCAACCTCGCGGAGACGGTCGGCGCCATGGACGAGCTGTTCACGATGACCGTCGAGTACGCCAAGGACCGCGTGGCCTTCGGCCGCCCGATCGGCTCGTTCCAGGCGCTCAAGCACCTGATGGCCGACATGGCCCTCTGGCTCGAGGTCTCCAAGGCTGCCGCCACCGCGGCGATCGACGCCGTGGGCCGCGACGCCGAGGACGCCGCCGAGGTCGCGGCGATGGCCGCCGCCGCCGTCGGCGAGCACGGCAACGAGCTCGCCCAGCAGTGCCTCCAGGTCCACGGCGGCATCGGCTACACGTGGGAGCACGACCTCCACCTGCTGATGCGCCGCATCCAGTCCAACAGCGTGCTCTTCGGCTCCCCGACGTGGCACCGCGAGCAGCTCTGCCGGGTCCACGGCCTCGGCGAGGAGGTGACCCGATGAGCGCGCCCACGCCCACCGCCGAAGCGCTGGAGGCCTACCGGGCCGAGGTCCGGGCCTGGCTGGCCGACAACCTCCCGGAGCGCCAGGGTCCGGTGCTGCGGGCGGCCCACGAGGTCACCCCCGAGCAGCTGGCCGAGGAGCGGGCCCTGCAGGCCAAGCTCTACGAGGCCGGGTACCTCGGCATCACCGTGCCGAAGGAGTACGGCGGCCAGGGCCTGACCGGGGCCCACCAGCGGATCTGGCAGGAGGAGTCGGCCCGCTACGCGCTGCCCGCGCCCGGCGGCGTGGCCAGCCACGTCACCCTCGGCATCGTGCTGCCCACCCTCCTCGCCCACGCCAGCGAGGAGCAGAAGCGGGACTGGATCCCCAAGCTGCTCCGCGGCGACGAGCTCTGGTGCCAGCTCCTCTCCGAGCCCGGTGCCGGCTCCGACCTCGCCGGCATCCTCACCCGGGCCACCCGCGACGGCGACGTCTGGGTGCTGAACGGCACGAAGGTCTGGTCCTCCGGCGCCCTCGCCGCCGACTACGGCATCTGCCTGGCCCGCACGGACTGGGACGTCCCCAAGCACCGCGGCCTCACCTGGTTCAAGGTCCCGCTGCGCGATCCCCGCGTCACCGTGCGGCCCATCCGCGAGATCAACGGCTCGGCCGAGTTCTGCGAGGAGTTCCTCGACGACGTGGTCGTCGGCGACGACATGGTCATCGGCGCCGTCAACGACGGCTGGACCGTGGCCAACACGATGCTCACCGCCGAGCGCAGCGGCGGCGCCGGCGCCGGCGCCGGCGCCGCGCCGCCCGCCGCGCCCCGGGGGAGGCGGCGCCTGGCCCCTGACCTCGTGCGCCTCGCCGAGCAGCGGGGCCTCGAGCGCGACGGCGCCACCCGCCAGCTGATCGCCCGGGCCCACATCAGCGACTGGCTCCAGGGCCAGCTGCTGAAGCGGATCGGCGCCGGGCTCGCGGCCGGCCAGCTCAACCCGGCCGCGGTGTCGCTCGTGAAGCTCCGCACCGGCATCCACGACCCCCAGCGGGCGGCCATCGCCATGGAGATCGCCGGCCGCAACGGGATCGCCTGGCCGGCCGACGACGACGCGGCCAGCGCCCCGGCCATCGACTTCCTCAACGGCCGGATCATGTCGATCGCCGGCGGCAGCAACGAGATCCAGCGGAACATCGTCAGCGAGCGGCTCCTCGGGCTGCCCCGCGAGCCCAGCGTCGACAGCGACAAGCCCTTCCGGGAGGTCCTGCGCGACGCCAAGTCCTGGGGCAAGCGGGCCGGCAGCTGATGGCGCGCCTGCAACTGGGCGCCACGATCGGCGTCCGGGGCAACGACGTGGACCGCTTCGCCGCCCTCGCCCGGCGGCTCGAGGATGCCGGCGTCGAGCACCTCTGGGCCGGGGAGGCCTACACCGCCGACGCGGTGTCCACCCTCGGGTTCCTGGCGGCCGTCACCGATCGGGCCCAGATCGGCTCGGCCATCCTGCCCCTCTACTCGCGGACCCCGACGCTCCTGGCCATGACCGCCGTGGGCCTCGACCGGCTCTCCAAGGGCCGCTTCGTGCTCGGCATCGGCGCCTCCGGCCCGCAGGTGATCGAGGGCTTCCACGGCGTGCCCTACGACCGCCCCCTCGGCCGCACCCGGGAGATCATCGAGATCTGCCGCACGGTGTGGCGACGGGAGCGGCTCGAGCACGACGGGCCCAGCTACCAGGTCCCGCTCCCCGCGGGGCAGGGCACCGGGCTCGGCAAGGCACTCAAGATCATCGACCAGCCGCTGCGGCCGAACATCCCGATCCACGTCGCCGCCCTCGGCCCGAAGAACGTGGCGCTGGCCGCCGAGCTGGCCGAGGGCTGGCAGCCCCTCCACTACTGGCCCGAGCGGGCGGGCGAGCTGTGGGGCGACGCCCTCGCCGAGGGTCGGGCCCGGCGCTCGCCGGACCTGCCGCCCCTCGAGGTGGTGGCCGGGGGCTCGCTCGCCATCGGCGACGACGTCGACCACCTGCGGGACGCGGCCCGCCCGATGCTCGCCCTCTACTTCGGCGGCATGGGTGCCCGGGGCCGGAACTTCTACAACGACGTGCTGCGCCGCTACGGCTACGAGCGCGAGGCCGCGGCGATCCAGGACCTCTACCTGTCCGGCCGCAAGAAGGAGGCCGCCGCCGCGGTGCCGGCCGAGCTCGTCGCCGCGCTCAACCTCGTCGGCACCGAGCGCTTCGTGCGCGAGCGGGTGGAGGCCTTCGCCGAGAGCGGCGTCACGATCCTGAACGTGCAGCCGATCGGCCCGAACGGCCTGCGCGACGTCGAGACGCTCGCCGGCTGGCTCGCCTAGCCACCCGCGCCCCACGGGGGCAGCGCCGCGCCGGCCCACAGCAGCGCCGGGCGCAGGCCCCGGTCGTGGGGGTCGGGGGCGAGGTACGGCGACACGGCCACCGCGTCGGCCCCGACCGGGAGGTCCTCGGGCCGGTCGTCGACGAACACCACCCCGTCGAGCCCGTCGAGGAACCGGTCCACGCGGTAGCGGCCGTCGCCGTCGCGGCCCTCCTTGTCGACGAAGGCGTCGAAGAGGTGGGCCACGCCGTGCTGCGCGGCCCGCTCCTGCGCGTAGGCCGCGCCGCCGGCGCTCCAGAGCAGGCGGCGGCAGCGCCGATCGGCCAGGTGGGCCAGCAGCTCGGGGGCGAGCGGGCGCAGCGACGAGCCGGTGAGCGAGTCGATGACGGTGCCGTCGACGTCGAAGACCCACGTCGGTGCGATCCGGTCGTGCCGAGCCATCCAATAAGGGTATACTCTTTCTCCGATGAGGAACCCGTACAGCCAACGTCTCGGGGTCTGGTGGATCGCCCACGACCACCCCGACCTCCCGGCCGTGGTGGCCTCGCCGTCGGGCACCACGCTCACCTTCGGCGAGCTCGCCGGTCGGGCCCACCAGCTCGTGCACGCGCTGCGGGCCCAGGGCATCGGCGCCGGCGACATCGTCGCCTACGCGCTGCCCAACGACGTCGACATCCTCTGGTGGCCGCTCGCCTTCCAGGAGATGGGCGTCCGCTCGGTGGCCCTCAACCCCGCGCTGACGGCGATCGAGGTGGGGGAGATCCTGGAGGCGGCCGACGCCAAGGCGCTCGTCGTCCACGTCGGCTTCACGGAGATCGCCAAGGTGGCTGACGGCGGCCCGGCCAAGCTGCGGGTCTCGGTCGGCGGCGCCATCGACGGCTTCGTCCCCTACGAGCAGCTCGTCGACGGGCAGCCCACCACGCCCCCCGACGACCGCTCCTTCGGCGTGCCGATCTCGTACTCGTCGGGCACCACCGGCCGCCCGAAGGGCATCGAGCGCCCGCCGGTGCCGGGCGACCCGTGGGACGTCGCCGACGGCATGAAGGTGTTCGGCCAGGCGTTCCGGATGACCCCGCTGGCGGGGGTGCACCTGGCCTCGGCGGGCATGCACCACGGTGGCTGCCAGAGCTTCTACCAGGGGGCCCTCAACGTGGGGCAGGCCCTGGCGATCATGGGCAAGTTCGACGCCGAGGGCGCCCTGGCCATGATCCAGGAGCACCGGGTGACGACCGCCTACATGGTGCCGACCCAGTTCGTGCGCCTCCTGCGGCTGCCCGAGGACGTGCGCCAGCGCTACGACACCTCGAGCCTCGAGGTGGTGGTGCACTCCGCCGCGCCCTGCCCGCTCGAGGTGAAGAAGCAGATGATGGCGTGGTGGGGCCCGGTGATCTGGGAGACCTACGGCGGCATGGAGGGGGCCGCGGCCATCGCCAAGCCGCACCGCTGGCTCGAGAAGCCCGGTACCGTGGGGCGGGCCGTCCGGGGCATGCGGATCAAGATCCTCGACGACGACGGCAACGAGCTGCCGCCCGGCGAGGTCGGCCACGTCTACCTCGAGTCCTCCCAGCCCACCTTCACGTACCGCAACGACCCCGAGCTCACGAGGTCCGTCTACAAGGGCAAGGCGTTCACCCTCGGCGACGTCGGCTACCTCGACGAGGACGGCTACCTGTTCCTCCTCGACCGGGCCAAGGACATG
>DATGRC010000209.1:0-7183 GCA_035303865.1 Acidimicrobiales bacterium | reverse complement strand
CGCGCACGAAGGCCTGGGCGGTGGCGGCGCGCTCGGCGTCGGTGACGGCGTCGAGGTGGCGGAGGTAGTTGTCGATCGGGAACTTCACGTCCATGTGGAGGTGCCGGCCGCCGGGCAGCAGGAACGTGACGTCGGGGACCGACCCGTCGGGCAGGGCCCGCTGCTTCACGTGGGTGACGCCCTCGACCATCCCGGCCATGCGCAGGACGTCGTCCGCCATGCGCTCGCCCCACTGGCCGCGGGCCTTGGGGCTGGCCAGCGCCTGCCGGAGCGCGCCGGCCGTCTCGGCCAGCTGGTGGCCGCTCGTGACGACCTGCTCGATGCCCGCCACCACCTCGCCGTGGTGCCGTGCCGCCTGCTGCTCGACGCGGTGGAGCAGGTCGCTGAGGTGGCGGACCTGGGCGCCGAGGCCGGCCACCCGCTCGTCCAGCCGGGCCACCGGCAGCTCCTCCCCGCCGGGACGGGACGGCGGTGCGGCGCGCCCGAGCCGGACGACGACGGCGAGGAGCACGAGCGCGAGCACCAGGGCGGCCCCGGCGACGACGGCGACGAGCGCGACGGCAGGCATGACCCCAGGATGACGACGGCGTGTGACAGCCTCGGCGGGTGGCGACCTGGATCCTGCGGCTGGACGAGCCGGGCCCGGGGCCGCGGGTGGCGATCAAGGACCTGATCGACGTGGCGGGCGCGCCGACCACCGCCGGCTGCCGGGTGCTGGCCGACGTGGCCGAGCCGGCCGGCGCGGACGCGGCCTGCCTGGCCCCGCTGCGGGCCGCGGGCGCCGCCATCGTCGGGAAGGCCAACCTCCACGAGCTGGCCTGCGGCGGCACGGGGATCAACCCCCACTTCGGCACCCCCGTGAACCCGCTCGACCCCACCCGCATCCCGGGCGGGTCGTCGTCGGGCAGCGCGGTGGCGGTGGCCACCGGGGAGGCCGACGTGGCGCTCGGCACCGACACCGCTGGGTCGATCCGCACGCCCTCCGCGTGCTGCGGGACCGTGGGCCTGAAGACCACCTGGGGGCGGGTGCCCACCGAAGGGGTGTGGCCGCTGGCGCCGTCGCTCGACGTCGTCGGGCCGATGGCCCGGGACGTGGCCGGCGTGGTGGCCGGCATGGCGCTGCTGGAGCCCGGCTTCGGCGCCGCGCCGGCCGCGGCGGTCGTGGGCCGGGTCCGGCTGCCGGGGGTGGACCCGGCGGTCGACGCCGCGGTCGACGCGGCCCTGGCCGCAGCCGAGCTCGAGGTCGTCGAGGTGGCCCTGCCGGGCTGGGACGCGGCGGGACAGGCCGGCTGGACGGTGATGTTCCACGAGGTGTGGCGGGTCGACCACCACCTCTACGAGGCCGGCGCCGACCGGCTGGGCGCGGACGTGCGGGACCGCCTCGAGCAGGGCCGGACCGTCCCCGAGGCTGCGTATCGGGCCGCGCTCGCGCACCGCGCCGTCTGGCGCGACGAGCTGGCCGACGCGTTCGCGCGGGTGCCGGTGCTGGCGTGGCCGACGCTCGGGTTCCTCGCCCCCGCGCTCGACGGGCCGCCGCCGGACACCCGCCGCACGAACCTGCCGGTCAACCTGGCCGGCCACCCGGCGCTGGCCCTCCCCGTGCCGACCGGCGGTCCGCTGCCGGCCAGCGTGCAGCTCGTGGGCCCCGACGGCAACGAGGCGCTGCTGTGCGGCACGGCGGCGCGGATCGAGGCCGCCGTGGCCCGGTGAGCGGCGCTCGGCGGTACGGTCCGGAGGTGGCCGACATCCGGGTGAGCATCGTGCTGGGCGCGCCGCCCGAGGCGGTGTGGTCGGACCTCGAGGACGTTGCCGCCCACGTCGAGTGGATGGCCGACGCGGTGGCGATCCGGTTCCTCGGCGACCAGCGCCGGGGCGTGGGCACCCGCTTCGAGTGCGACACCCGGGTGGGGCCGATCACCGTCACCGACGTCATGGCGATCACCGAGTGGGAGCCGGGCGAGGCGATGGGCGTCGACCACGTCGGCGTCGTCGCCGGCCGCGGCCGGTTCACGCTCACCCCGCTGTGGGGCGACCGCACCCGGTTCACGTGGGAAGAGTCGCTGCGCTTCCCCTGGTGGCTGGGCGGTCCCGTCGGGGCCTGGGCGGCCCGGCCGGTCCTGCGCTGGATCTGGCGGCGGAACCTGGCCCGGCTGGCGGCCCGGTTCTGAGGGCCCGCTCGGGCGTCAGACGACGACGAGGCTGCCGACGGTGACGGCCACGCCGAGCGCCGTCGTGAGGGCCACGGCGGCGGTGTCGCTGCGCAGCACCCGGGGCCCGACGTCCACGAGGATCCACCCCGCGAGGAACCCGCCGATCAGGCCGCCCACGTGGCCCCCCACGGAGATGCCGGGGATCGTGAAGGTGATGATGAGGTTGAGGACGAGCAGGCCGCCGAGCCCGGTGTCGAACACGTTGATGCCCCGGGAGCGCATGATCGCCACCGCGGCGCCCATGAGCCCGAACACGGCCCCGGACGCGCCGACGGTGAACGACGTCGGGTCGAGCAGCATCACGGCGAACGCCCCGCTGAGCATCGCCACGAAGTAGACGAGCGCGAAGCGGAGCCGACCGAGGGCCGGCTCGAGGAGCTGGCCCAGCTGCCAGAGGATGAAGCAGTTCATCCCCACGTGGATGAGGTTGGCGTGCAGGAAGCCGGACGTGACGAGCCTCCACCACTCCCCGTGGGCCACGCCGGCGGGGTCGCCGATCGGGAACCCGGGGCGGATCGGGAGCCCGTCGAGCAGCCGCCCCTCGCCGAGGAGCCCGCCGTAGCCGATGAACTCGTCGCGGGTGCGCAGCCCGCTGCCGAGGCCGGCGACGAACACGGCCAGGTTGATGGCGACGAGCGCGCTGGTGACGACGGTGGCGCCCCGTCGGGCCACGGCCCGCAGCTGCTGAGGTCCCTGGACGACCCGCTGGGCACCGGCCCGGGTGCACTCGGGGCAGTGGAAGCCGACCGACGCCTGGTGCATGCAGCTAGGGCAGATCGGGCGGTCGCACCGCTGGCAGATCACACCGGCCCGACGGTCCGGGTGGCGGTAGCAGGTCTGCACGGCGGTCTCCACGACGTCGCAGGCTACCGGGGGGCCCGGTGCCGGCCGCCTCGGGTCAGCGGGGCAGCACCTGCTCGTGCCAGATGCGGCGCCCGTCGCCGTGGGCCGGGTCGTTCGAGCGCGCCTGGCCCAGCACGTCGAGGAAGGCGCCCTCCGGCGGCTCCTCCTCGAGCTGGCGGTACAGGTCCATGGCCCGGGCGGCGTAGCGGAGCACCTGCACGGTCTCGATCCCGGCCAGGTCGTTGAAGAACCAGCCGCACGACGTGTACATGAGCAGCGCGTTGCGCTGGGCGTCGAGCAGCACCCCGGCCCGGTGGCCGTCGCCGCGGACGTGGGCCGCGCAGAACTCGTCCCAGGACACGGCCCCGAGGAGGAGGTCGAGGTAGGCGTCGCGGGCGGCCCACGGGTCCGCGTAGAGGTCGGCGCCGAGGCGCTCGAACACCTCGACCCCCCAGTCGCGCAGGAGGTCGAGGGCGTTGCGCAGCGGCTCCCGCCACGCTTGGCTCCACCCCTCGCCGCCACCGGTGGAGCAGCCGCAGTCGCTCATCCAGCGGCCCACGCCGTGCGCGCAGGACCAGGCGCTGACCCGCACGAGCGCCTCCCGGGTGGGCGGCAGCTCGTCGAGGAGATCGACGATCCGGGGGGTGGCGATCCCGGCGGCGGGGGCGAGCGAGACGAGCGCCTCGGCGACGTCGCGCTCGGCGCCCGGGTGGTGGTGGCCGAAGGTCTCGCCGTCGGTGGCCGCCGCGACGAGCCCGTCACGGCCCTGGAGCACCTCGTCGACGGCGGCGACGATCTCGGGCCCCGACGGTCGGGCGAAGGCGAGCGCGTGGGCGAGGCCCCCGTCGTAGACGACGAGGTCCACGGTGCGCGACGGGTCGCGGGGGTGCCGCCAGCGCAGCGGACGGCTGGTGTCGAGGGGCTGCGGGTCGCGCTCGCCGTCCCAATCGGGGCCGAGGCCCTCGTGGGGGCCGTGGCCGTGCGGCTCCCACGGCTGCTCGGGCGCGTCGAGCGGGCGCGTGCCGGCGATCTGGCCGGGGGCGAGGATCGTGAAGCGGATGCCCTCCTCGGCGAGGACGGTGAGCACGGCGCTGCTCACGGCCGTCTCCGGCAGCCACATGCCCTCGGGGTGGCGGCCGAAGCGGTGGCGGAAGTCGGCGATGCCCCACCGGACCTGGGTGCGCAGGTCCCGCTCGTTGCACAGCGGGAGGATGGCGTGCCCGTAGGCCTGGGCGATGGCCCGACCGGCCCGGCGGTCGGCGTCGAGGACCCGCTGGTACACGTCGGGGCGGTGGGCCTCGAGCCACGACAGCAGCGTGGGGCCCAGGTTGAACGAGAGGTGCTCGAGCAGGTTCACCTCGGCGCCGTCGGGCCCGGCCAGCGCGGTGATCGGGTCGTAGCACTCGGCGGTGATCCGCTCGTTCCAGTCGTGGAAGGGCGCCGCCCCCGGCTGCTCGGGGACCACGCCGGTCCAGGGGTCCTCCCGAGGCGGTTGGTAGAAGTGACCGTGGAGGACGAGGCGGCGGTGGCCGGCGGCCATCAGCCGGCCGATCCCGGATCGCCGGGCGCCAGGTAGAGCACGGTGCGCGGCGGCAGGTCGAGCACGGTGGAGGCGGGCCGGTCCTGGCACGGCTCGGGCTCCACGGCCACCGCGCCGGTGGGACCGTGGCCGTGGCCGCCGAAGCGGGCGTCGGCGGTGCTGAGCACCACCTGCCACGGGCCGTCGACCGCGAGCCCGATGCGGTACCCGTGCTGCCACACGCCGGAGAGGTTGGCCACCGCGACGACCACCTCGTCGGGGCGGCCGCCGGGCACCCGGCGCTCGACGGCGAAGGTGCTGTGGTCCGCGTCGTCGACGACGAGCCAGGCGAAGCCGTCGTGGGTGCCGTCGCCGAGGTGGAGGGCCGGGTGGGCGGCCTCGATGCGGTTGAGCTCGGCGATCAGGGCGGCCACCCCGTCGTGGAGGGGGTCCTGGAGGAGCCACCAGTCGAGCTCGCGGTCGTGGGACCACTCCTGCTCCTGGGCCAGCTCGCCGCCCATGAACAGCAGCTGCTTGCCGGGGTGGGCCCACATCCACGCGTAGAGCGACCGGAGGTCGTCGAAGCGGTCGGTGGGGTGGTGGCTGCCCATCTTCCCGATGAGCGAGCGCTTCAGGTGGACGACCTCGTCGTGGGACAGGGGCAGCACGAAGTGCTCGGAGAAGGCGTAGGACAGCCCGAAGGTGATCTGGTCGTGGTGCCACCGCCGGTGGATCGGGTCCTTCGACCAGTACTCGAGCGTGTCGTGCATCCAGCCCATGTTCCACTTGTTGGTGAACCCGAGGCCGCCGAGGTCCACCGGTCGGGTGACGCCGTCCCACGCGGTGGACTCCTCGGCGATCGTGAGCACGCCGGGGTGGACGCGGTGCACGGTGGTGTTGAGCTCCTGCAGGAACGCCACGGCCTCGAGGTCCTCGTTGCCGCCGTGGACGTTGGGCCGCCACTCGCCCGGGCCGCGGGAGTAGTCGAGGTAGAGCATCGACGCGACGGCGTCCACCCGCAGGCCGTCGACGTGCAGCTCGCCGAGCCAGTAGAGGGCGTTGGCGATGAGGAAGTTGCGCACCTCGGGGCGCCCGAGATCGAACTCGAGCGTGCCCCAGTCGGGGTGCTCGGCCCGGAGCGGGTCGCCGTACTCGTAGAGGGGGGCGCCGTCGAAGCGGGCGAGCGCCCAGTCGTCGCGGGGGAAGTGGGCCGGCACCCAGTCGACGATGACGCCGAGGCCCCGCTGGTGGAGGTGGTCGACGAACCACCGGAAGTCGTCGGGGTCGCCGAAGCGGGCCGTGGGGGCGTAGTAGCCGGTGACCTGGTAGCCCCACGACGGGTCGAAGGGGTGCTCGGCCACCGGGAGCAGCTCGACGTGGGTGAAGCCGAGCCCCAGGGCGTGGTCGGCGAGGGCCGGGGCGAGCTCGCGGTACGAGTGGGGTCGCCCGTCGGGGTGGCGGCGCCACGAGCCGAGGTGCACCTCGTAGATGCTGATCCGACCGGACACCGGGTCGAGGTCGCCGCGGCGCGCCATCCACTCGCTGTCACGCCACACGTGCTCGGAGCGGAACACCCGGCTGGCGGTGCCGCCGGGGCCCTCGGCCGACTGGGCCATCGGGTCGGCCTTGAGGGTCAGCCACCCGTCCGCGCCCTCGATCTCGTACTTGTAGAGGGCGCCGCGGGGGGCGGCCGCCCACCCCACCCACACGCCGCTGCCGTCGATCCGCTCGAGGGGGTCGACGCGGCCGTCCCAGCTGTTCCACTCCCCCACCACCGAGACCCGCCGGGCCTGCGGGGCCCAGACGGCGAAGCGGGTGCGGCCGGTGCCGGGGTCAGGGTGGGCGCCGAGCACCTCCCAGAGGCGCTCGTGGCGGCCCTCCCCGAAGAGCCAGAGGTCGTCGGCCGTGGGGGCCTCGGACGGTCGGCTCACCTGGTGGCCTCGGACGGGAGCAGCCGACGGATCCCGGCCAGGGGCACGTGGACGAGCTCGGGCCGGTGGCTCAGCTCGTAGAGGACCTCGTAGACCGCCTTGTCGAGCTCGAAGGCGGCGAGCAGGGTGAGGCGGTCGTCCGCGTCGGCCGGCAGGAGCGCGACGGCGTCGGCGTCGGCGCCGAGGTAGCCGGCCAGGAAGGCCTCGCGGTTGCGCTCCTCCCAGGCCTCGGCGAGCAGGAGGACCTCGGGGTCGTCGCTGCCCCAGTCGGCCACGCCGACGGCGGCGACGTAGTGCAGGGAGCGCAGCATGCCGGCCACGTCGCGCAGCGGCGACGACCGGGTGACCCGCTCCTCGCGGCGCCGGGCCGGCTCGCCCTCGAAGTCGAGCACCTTCCACCCGGAGTCGGCCTTGAGCACCTGGGCGAGGTGGAGGTCGCCGTGGATGCGGATGTCGGCACCGGCGGAGCGGACGGCCGCGGCCCGCTGGAAGGCGGCGGCGATGGCGTCGACGGGCAGGACGGACCCCTCGCTCGACTCGGCCTCGACCGACGCGGCGTGGGCCAGGTTGGCCTGCATGAGCTCCACCCAGTCGGCGGCGCTGCCGGGCCGGACCTCCCAGATGTCGGCCATGGCCCGGTGCAGCTGGGCCAGCACCTCGCCGAGGCGCTCGGCGTCGGG
>DATGRC010000208.1:0-9777 GCA_035303865.1 Acidimicrobiales bacterium | reverse complement strand
TGGACGAGCTCGTACCCGGCGGCGCGGCGAGGCTGTCAGCCCTCCTGGCCACCCCCCGCCGCCCCTGGTCGACCACCAGCTACTGAGCGCAGACCACTAGACCCGCAGCGGGTCGACCTCCACCCGCAGGCGCCCCGGCGGACGGCGAGCCCGGGCCAGCGCGTTGCACAGGGCCTCGTGGTCGGCCGCGCGCACCAGCCAGCGTCCCGGCGATGTCTCGGCCGACACCACCCCCGGCTCATCGTCCAGCGACTCGACGTAGGCCGGGGCGGCGGCCCCGGACACCTCGGCCACCGCTGAGCAAGGGGGAAGCCGGAGCAGCTCGCGCCGGGACCGCTCGGCGGTGGCGACGAGGGACGGGTCGGCGTGGAGGGCCGCCTGCACCACCTCGTGGTCGGGCAGGCGGGTCTGGAGGAGGAGCCGCCCGGCCGCCCGGCCGCCGCGGGGCGGGCCCGACGCACCGACGAGGCGAGCGGCCCGGGCGACGAGGGCCAGCGCCTGCTCCGCGGCCCGCAAGCGCGGGGCGAGCAGCTCCTGGTCGAGGTCGAGGAGGGCGCAGGCGTCGGCGACGTCGAGGCGCTGGAGGACGGCTTCGGTGCCCACGAGCACCCGGCTGTCGGGGAGGTCGTCGCTGGCCGCGGTGACCTCGCCGACCGGTTCGCGCAGGAGGGCCTCGAGCTCCTCGCGGAGCCGGGCCACGCCGACCCGCAGGTTCTTGAAGGTGCCGGCCCCGCACTGGAGGCACACCGGCGGGCGGGTGGCGCCGCAGCGCCGGCACCGGAGGTCGTCGCCGGGCTGCTCGACGGCGGCGTCGCACGCGGCGCAGCGAGCCAGCTCCTCGCAGCTGCGGCAGGCCAGCAGCCGAGCCCGCCCCGTGCGGTTGAGCACGCACACGACTCGCCCGTCGCTGCGCAGCAGCCGGACGAGCGGGTCGGAGATCAGGCTGGTCCGGCGACCGGGCTCGTCCTCGCGGCGGTCGACCACCTCGACCGCGGGCCAGCCGGCCCGCTCGCGGGCCCGGTCAGGCACGAAGAGCCGGCCCCAACCCAGTGCCTCGAGCGACGGGCACGGCGAGGTCGCCACGCAGGGGACGCCGGCCCGCCGGGCCCGCTCGATGGCCACGTCCCGGGCGTGCCACGTCGGGGTCTGCTCCTGCTGGTGCGCCTCGTCGTGCTCGTCGAGCACGACGACGGCGGACAGGCCCCCCACCGGGGCCCAGGCCGCCGCCCGGGTGCCGACCACCGTCGCCCCCGCGGCGCCCCGAGCCCAGCCGTCGGGGTGGACGGCGACGGGCGCGCCGGCGGCCCGCAGCCGCGCCGCCACCCGGTCGACGAGGGCCTGGGTCGGGCACAGCACGAGCGCCGGGCCGCGAGCGGCGGCGGCCAGCGCCACGTTGCCCAGGTCCGCGGTCGGCGGCAGGCGCAGCACCGAGGCGCCGTGGTCGAGCGCCGCCGCCGTCAGGGGCCCCGTGGGCGGGAGCGCGGGCGCGCCGGGACGGGCCGGGAGCCCGACCACGTTGCGCGGTGGCGTGGCGGTGCGCAGGAGCGACGCCCGCCGACCCGCCCAGCGCCACGCCGCCCACCCGGCCAGCTCGATCAGGTCCGGGGTGGGACCCAGGCCGCTGCGCCGGGCCAGGGGCCGCAGCGCCACGTCCTCGGGGGGCTCGACGTCCACGCCGACCACCCACCCGCGGACGCGCCGGCCGTGCAGCGGGATCCGCACGACGTCGCCGAGGCCCACCTGGCCGTGCAGCGACTCGGGGACGACGTAGTCGAAGCAGCGGTCGATGGCCGGCACGTCCGGCAGCACCCGCACCACGACCTCGTCGCCCATCACCTCACCCTGTCACGCCGGGCAGGCCGGCTCGCCACGCCGCGACCGGGCCTCGGCCCCGGACCGTGAGCCCGGGGTCGAGGCGTCGAGCGCGCGGCGACCTAGAGGCTGAGCGCCCGCTTGAGGTCCTCGACCCGGTTGGTCTGCTCCCAGGGGAGGTCCTTGTCGCCGCGACCGAAGTGCCCGTAGGCCGCGGTGGTCTTGTAGATCGGTCGCCGCAGGTCGAGGTCGCGGATGATCGCGGCCGGGCGCAGGTCGAAGACCTCGCGCACGGCGTCGCTGATCTTGGCCGGGTCGACGTTCTCGGTGCCGAACGTCTCCACGAGGATCGACACGGGCTGGGCCACGCCGATGGCGTACGCCACCTGGATCTCGCAGCGGGTGGCGGCCCCGGCGGCCACGAGGTTCTTGGCCACCCAGCGGGCCGCGTAGGCCGCCGAGCGGTCCACCTTCGACGGGTCCTTGCCCGAGAAGGCCCCGCCGCCGTGGCGAGCGGCGCCCCCGTAGGTGTCCACGATGATCTTGCGACCGGTGAGCCCGCAGTCGGCGTGGGGGCCGCCGAGCTCGAAGGTGCCGGTGGGGTTCACGAGCATCTTGAACTCGGACGTGTCGATGGTGCTCGGCAGCAGCGGGGTCACGACGTGCTCGAGCAGGTCCGGCTTGATGAGCGTCTCCGCGTCCAGCCCCGGCTGGTGCTGCGTGGAGATGAGGACCGTCTTGAGGGCCTTGGGGGTGTTGCCCTCGTAGTCGATCGTCACCTGGGTCTTCCCGTCAGGGCGGAGGTACGGGAGGATGCCGGCCTTGCGGACCTCCGAGAGCCGGTGCGCCAGCCGGTGGGCCAGCCAGATCGGCATCGGCATGAGATCCTCGGTCTCGTCGCAGGCGTACCCGAACATCATCCCCTGGTCGCCGGCGCCCTGGCTGTCCAGGTCCTCCTCGGAGGTGCCCGTGCGGCTCTCGAACGCGGTGTCCACGCCCTGCGCAATGTCCGGCGACTGCGGGTCGATCGAGGTCATGACGCCGCAGGTGTTGCCGTCGAAGCCGACCGACTCGCGGTCGTAGCCGATGCCCTTGATCGTCTCCCGCACGATCGTGGGGATCTCGACGTACGCGCTCGTGGTGATCTCGCCCGCCACGATGGCCAGACCGGTCGTGACCATGGTCTCGCAGGCAACGCGCGCCATCGGGTCCTCGGCCAGGATGGCATCGAGGATGGAGTCCGAGATCTGGTCGGCCATCTTGTCGGGATGGCCCTCGGTGACGGACTCCGAGGTGAAGGTCCACTGGCGGGTCACGGATTGCTCCTTGTCTGGATCACAGCGTCGAGGATGCTACGGGCGATCGCCCGCTTGTCGGAAAGGGGGATCTCGGTCGCCCCACCCGCAGCATCGAGGATGACGACGGCGTTCGTGTCGTGCTCGAAGCCCACGCCGGGCGCCGACACGTCGTTGGCCACGATGAGGTCGATCCCCTTCCGGGCCAGCTTGTCCGCCGCGTTGGCCCGCAGGTCGTCGGTCTCGGCGGCGAAGCCGACGATCGTCTGACCGGCCCGGCGGCGCTTGCCGAGCGCGGCGAGGATGTCGGTGGTGGGCTCGAGGACGATCTCCGGGGCCCCGTCGGCCTTCTTCAGCTTCCGGTCGGCGACGGCCACGGGCCGGAAGTCGGCCACCGCGGCGGCCATCACGACGACGTCGGCCCCGTCGGCCCGGGCCAGGACGGCGGCTTCCATCTCGGCGGCGGTGTCGACCCGCACCACCTCCACCCCGGACGGCAGGCCCTGCGGCGCCGTGGTGGTGACGAGGGTGACGTCCGCGCCGCGGCTGGCAGCCTCGGCGGCGACGGCGTGCCCCTGCTTGCCCGACGACCGGTTGCCGATGAAGCGCACCGGGTCGATCGGCTCGCGGGTGCCGCCGGCGGTGACGAGGACGCGCAGGCCCGCGAGGTCCTGGACCGCCGTCGCGCGGGCCAGGACCGCCTCCGCGGCAGCGACGATGTCGGCGGGCTCGGCCAGGCGACCGGCGCCGACGTCGCCGCCGGCCAGGCGGCCCACCCCCGGCTCCACGACGTGCACGCCCCGCTCCCGCAGCACGGCCAGGTTCTCCTGGACCGCCGGGTGCTCCCACATCTCCGTGTGCATCGCCGGGCAGACGATGACCGGCGCCCGGGTGGCGATGAGCACGTTCTGGAGGAGGTCCTCGCTGATCCCGGCCCGGTAGAGGCCGAGCACCCGGGCCGTGGCCGGGGCCACGACCACCAGGTCCGCGCGCTGCCCCAGGTGCGTGTGCGGGATGGGGCGGTCCTCGTCCCACAGCGAGGTCCACGCCCGCTCGGAGCCGAGCGCGTCGAAGGTGGTGCGCCCGACGAAGCGCAGCGCCCCCTCGGTGAGCACCGGGACGACGTGCGCGCCAGCGTCGACGAGCCGGCGGCAGACCTCGACGGCCTTGTAGGCGGCGATCCCCCCGGACACGCCGAGGACGACCCGGGCTCCGGAGAGGGCGGACATCGGGCGTGCAGCTCGGCGCGGGCGCCTACTCGGCCGGCTCGGCGCCTTCCTCCGCCTCCGCGGCCGCCTCGAGCTCAGCCGCCGTGTCCGGCCACACCGGCACGATCTTGTCGGCCGCGATCTCCTCGAAGGCGATCGACAGGGGCTTGCGAGCCGACGAGGTCACCTGCGGCGGGATCACCGACCCCAGGCCCTCGGAGAGCAGGTTGTAGTACGAGTTGATCTGCCGGGCCCGCTTGGCGGCGAGGGTCACGAGGGCGAACTTCGAACCGGCGCGGTCGAGGAGCTCCTCGATCGGCGGGTTCATCATCGTGTCGTGGGAGGTCATCGCAGGATCCTTCGCTTCCGAGGGGGCCGATCGATGCTACCAGCGGCACCGCCGAAGCCGTGAATCCCCCGTCGTAGGCTGCCGGCCATGGACCTCGGCATCAGCGGACGACGAGCAGCGGTGGCCGCGGCGTCGGCCGGCCTCGGCCTGGCCAGCGCCCGGGCCCTGGCCGAAGCGGGGGTCGACGTGGCCATCTGCGGGCGCGACGAGGCGCGGCTGCGGGCCGCCACCGAGGCGCTGGCCGGGCTCCCCGGGCAGGTCACCGGGATTCCGGTCGACGTCTCCCACCCCGACGGCGCCACCGCCTTCGTCGAGGCCGCCGCCGACGTCCTCGGCGGCATCGACATCCTCGTCCCCAACGCCGGCGGGCCACCGGCCGGCGGCTTCGACGAGCTGGACCTCGACGCCTACCGGGCCGCGCTCGACCTCAACCTCCTGTCGACCGTCGCCATGTGCCGGGCCGCCGTCCCGCCGATGCGCGACGCCGGCTGGGGGCGGGTCGTGGCGATCACGTCCGTGTCGGTGCGCCAGCCGATCGAGCGCCTCATCCTGTCCAACACGGCTCGGGCCGGCGTCACCGGGTTCCTGAAGACCCTCGCCCTCGAGGTGGCCGCGCACGGCGTCACCGTCAACAGCGTCCAGCCCGGCCTCCACGCCACCGATCGCCTCGTCGCCCTCCACGGCGGCGACCCGAGCGGCGCCGCCCGAGGCGTGCCCGTCGGCCAGATCGGCCGCCCCGAGGACTTCGGCGCCGTCGTCGCGTTCCTCTGCTCCGAGCACGCCCGCTTCATCACCGGCGCCGCCGTCCCCGTCGACGGCGGCGCGCACCGAGGGCTGCAGTAGTCGGGCTCCTCGTCGGGCTCGGACCAGAGGGTCGAGCCCGAGCGGCTCGGGGGCTCGCTGCGGCGCGCGCTCGTGCGAGGTCCCCGGGCTCGGGCAGGTCCGTCCCGGGCTACGCCTCGGAGAAGGTCGCTCTCGCTCGGTCGACGATGGCGTCGGCGAGGGCCTCGGGCGGGGTGGTGGTGCTGTCGAGGACGAGGTCGTAGATCGACAGGTCCGTCAGGTCGATGTCGTAGTACTCGCGGTAGCGGGCCCGCTCGAGGGCCTCGCGGGCCTCGTTGTCGGCCAGGGCGGCGGCCACGTCGGTTCCGTCGCGGGCGCCGACGCGACGGGCCCGCTCCTCGTCGTCGCAGGCCACCCACACCCGCACCGCCCGGACCTCGCCGCGGGTGGCCAGCCAGCCGGCCAGGCGCGACTCGATCACCACCCCGCCCTGGCGGGCCCGCTCCAGCAGGCGCCGATCGAGCTCGTGGTCGTAGCGGGGGTCGTCCTGGGCGTGCCGGCCGAACTCGGCCAGCGACATCCCGGCCTCGGCCGCCATCTGGCGGAACACCTCGCCGCCGGGGAGCCGGTCGAGTCCCAGCTCCTCGGCGACGAGCCGCGACACGGTGGTCGTCCCGGCGCCCGGCAGGCCCGAGATCGTGATCAGCAAGACCGTGTCAGCCGAAGACCTCGAGGAGGGCCTTGCGCTGCTGCTCGCCGAGGCCCCGGACCCGACGGGTGTCGGCGATGCCGATCTCGTCCATCGTGCGGCGGGCCTTGACCTTGCCCACGCCGGGCAGGGCCTCGAGCACGGCGAGGACCTTCATCTTGCCGATGTGGTCGTCGCCGTCGGCCTTGTCGAGGAGCTCGCGGAGGGTGATGGACCCCATCTTGAGCTTCTCCTTCAGCTCGGCACGGGCCCGGCGCGCTTCGGCGGCCTTGGCGAGCGCCTGCTCGCGCTGCTCTGGGGTCAAAGAGGGAGGCTGCGGCATGGCGCGCACCCTACTGTGCGCACCCGCCGCTGCAAGACGACGGCGCGTCAGGTCAGCGCGTCGGCCACCTCGGCCGCCACCGCGACCGCCGCCTTCGCCGGCTCCGGCGCCTGGGTGACGGTGCGCCCCACCACGAGCACCGACGCCCCGGCGGCGATCGCCTGGCCCGGCGTGGCCACCCGCACCTGGTCGTGGAGGTCGGCACCGGCGGTGCGGATGCCCGGAACGACGGTCACGAGGTCCCGTGACACGGCGTGGACCACCGGCAGGTCCGGCGCCGCGCACACCACCCCGTCGCAGCCGGCGTCGCGGGCCAGTGCGGCCCGACGCTCCAGCTCGCCGGCCGGGGCCTCGGCGTCGCTGGTGAGGACGGTGACGCCGAGGGCGATCGGGTCGGGCAGGCCGGCGCCGGCCGCCCCGGCCCGCAGGCCCTCCACCCCGGCCGAGAGCATGTCGAGCCCCCCCTGGGTGTGGAAGTTCAGGTAGCGGGGGCCGAGCGCGCCGATCACCCGGGCGGCGCGGCGCACGGTGGTGGGGATGTCGTGGAACTTGAGGTCGGCGAACACCTCGTAGCCGAGGTCCTGGAGCGAGGTGAACACGTCCGGGCCGACCGCGCTGTAGAGCTCGAGCCCGACCTTGGCCACCCCGAACCACGGCTTCACCTCACGGGCCAGGCGCAGCGCCACCACGGCGTCGTCCACGTCGAGGCCGATGGCGAGGCGGGCCCGGACGGCGGCGGGGGCGCCGGAGGCGAGGTCGACGGGCTCGGTCATCGGGTGGGCTCCTTCCCGTGGGCGGCGCCCACGCTCTCGGCGATCGTGCGCCGCCCGGTGCGCGCCGACCAGGCCTCGAGCTCGGCGAGCACGAGGGCCGGGGCCCGCGGGTCGGCGAAGGTGGCGGTGCCCACCTGGACGGCGGAGGCGCCGGCCAGGAGCAGCTCGGCGGCGTCCTCCCCCCGGGCCACGCCCCCGACGCCGACGATCGGCAGGTCCGGCAGCGCGGCGTGGACGTCGTGCACGGCCCGCACCGCCACCGGGTGGATGGCGGGGCCGGACAGGCCGCCGCCCCGCTCGCCCGAGCCGAGCCGGTAGGCGCCGGTCTCGGGGTCGATGGCCATGCCGAGGACCGTGTTCACGAGCGTGACCGCCTCGGCGCCCGCGGCGCGGGCCGCGTCGGCGATCGGGACGAGGTCGGTCACGTTGGGGCTGAGCTTCGCCCAGCGGGGCCGCCCGCAGGCGGCGGCGGCGGCCACGGCGTCGTGGGTGGCGCTGGCGCTGTGGGCGAACAGGTCCCGGGCCGCCTCGGTGTTGGGGCACGACAGGTTCACCTCGACGGCCACGACGCAGTCCGGGGCGTCGGCGAGGAGCTGGGCCGCGGCCTCGTACTCGGCCACGCTCCGCCCCCAGATCGAGGCCACGACGCGGGCGCCGGTCGCGGCCAGGGCGGGCAGGTCGTGGGTCAGCCACGCCTCCACCCCCGGGCCCTGGAGGCCGACGCTGTTGATCATGCCGGCCTCGGTCTCGTGGACCCGCAGCGGCGGGTTCCCGGCCCACGGGAACGCAGCGAGGGACTTCACCACCACCGCCCCGAGGGCGGCGAGGTCGAGGTAGGCGGACAGCTCGGCGCCGTGCCCGGCGGTGCCGGAGGCGGTCATGACCGGGTTGGGGAGGACGACCGAGCCGACCCGGGTGGTCAGGTCGACGGTGCCGTCCCCGCTCACGGCTGCGCGACCGGAGCGGGCTCGGCGGCGTCGGTGTCGGCGTGGATCTCCTGGAGGGTGCGGACCTGGACCTCGTGGGCGGCGCGGTCGCGGATCCCGCTGGCGGCGGCCAGCGCGGCGGCCGCGGTGGTGAGCAGCGGCAGGCCGTGGACCGAGGCGGCGGCCCGGATGTGGGCGCCGTCGGCCCGGGCGCCGCGACCGCGGGGGCTGTTCACCACGAGGTCGACCTTGCCCGAGGAGATCAGCCCGACGGCGTCGGTGCCGGAGGCCTCGCCGATCTTCGCCACCCGGGTGGCCACGGGGATGCCCGCCGCCTCGAGGGCGTCGGCGGTCCCGTGGGTGGCCGCGATGTCGAAGCCGTCGGCGACGAACTGGCGAGCGGCGTCGAGGCCCGCCTCCTTGTCGCGGTCGGCGAGCGACATGAACACCGTGCCCCGGCGGGGCAGGCCGTCGCCGGCGGCCAGCTGGGCCTTGGCGAAGGCGAGGCCGAAGGTGCGGTCGATGCCCATCACCTCGCCGGTGCTGCGCATCTCGGGGCCGAGGACGGCGTCGGCGTCGGGGAAGCGGTTGAACGGCAGGACCGCCTCCTTCACGGCGACGTAGCCCTGCCCGGTGGGCGGGCGCACCAGGCCCTCCTCGCGCAGCTCGGCGATCGTGGCCCCCACCATGACCCGGGCGGCGATCTTCACCAGGGGGACGCCGGTGGCCTTGGCCACGAAGGGGACGGTGCGGCTGGCGCGGGGGTTGGCCTCGATGACGAACACCTGCCCGTGCTTCACCGCGAACTGCACGTTGATGAGCCCGCACACGTCGAGCTCGTGGGCGATGGCCCGGGTGTGCTCCTCGATGACCGCGATCGTCTCGGGCGACAGCGAGTAGGGCGGGATGGCGCAGGCCGAGTCGCCGGAGTGCACCCCGGCCTCCTCGACGTGCTCCATGACCGCACCGATGATCACCTCGCCGGTGCGGTCGCGGATGGCGTCGACGTCCACCTCGGTGGCGTCCTCGAGGAACCGGTCGATGAGGACGGGCCGCTCCGCGGAGAGGCCGCCCTCCCGGCCCAGGCTGCCGAAGTGCGTGAGGTGGTCCATCGCCACGCGGAGCTGGTCGTCGTCGTAGACGATCTCCATGGCCCGGCCGCCGAGCACGTAGGACGGCCGCATGAGGACCGGGTAGCCGACCCGCTGGGCGATGGCGAGCGCCTCGTCCACGGTGACCGCGGTGCCGCCGGCCGGCTGGGGGATCTCGAGGCGGGCGCACAGGGCGTTCCAGCGCTCGCGGTCCTCGGCCAGGTCGATGGCCTCGGGCGAGGTGCCGAGCACGAGGCCCTCGGGGAGGGCCCCGGCCAGCTTCAGCGGGGTCTGGCCGCCGAGGCTCACGATCACCCCCACGAGCTCCCCCGCCTCCTGCTCCGCCTCGATGACGTTGAGGGCGTCCTCGAGGGTGAGCGGTTCGAAGTAGAGCCGGTCGGAGGTGTCGTAGTCGGTCGAGACGGTCTCGGGGTTGCAGTTCAGCATGATTGTCTCGAAGCCGGCGTCGGCCAGGACGAAGCTGGCGTGCACGCAGCAGTAGTCGAACT